>NC_014387.1:1228000-1535000 GCF_000145035.1 Butyrivibrio proteoclasticus B316 | reverse complement strand
CTTTTACCACTTCCTCACTTGAAGCATCGATAGCACTATCTATAATCTGGGTGCTCCCCTGATCATCCAATGATAAATCTTCTGTACTTGACATTGAAGGTTCTTCTATTTCAGTTTGGATTGGTTCTGGCACTTTTACCGGTTCCTGAACCGGCTGTGGAGCAGGCTTACTAGTTTCTTTGTCCTTTTCTTTCTCTGCCAGTGCTGCTTCTTTTTCCCTTTGCTTAGTTACTTCCTTAGCATCGACATACGTAAGCTTGGCCTGTCCATTATTTGAATATTTCATCAAAAGACCTACTGCAAACTCCACAGTCTGATTATATTCATCATCAGTAAGCTCCGGAAACGCCTCTCCGCATCCTGCCAAGCATAAAGAAAAACATATAGCCGTCAGTATACCAAAATACTTTTTTGTCCTCATAAGCCATCCTCTCTTAGGATTGATTACTTGGTTTCCAATTCAAAATAGAATTCTACTCCATTATCATAGTTCTTGACGCCATATTCCTGATGCATTCCTTCCATGATAGCCTTAACTATGGATAAACCTACTCCACTACCGCCGTACTCTATGGTTCTTGCCTTGTCTACCTTATAAAACTTCTCCCAAATGTGTCCAATACTATCATCCGGAATAGGTTTACCTGTATTAAAGACAGAGACTCTGACGTGGCTGTCTTTTCTGGTAAGTTTGATCTCTATTATCTTCTCACCATCAATATGATTTAGAGCGTTACTGTAATAATTCTGAAGTACTTCTTCTATCTTGAATTCGTCACCCCATACAAATATCGGCTCATATTCATCAAACTTGATAGTTACATCTTTTTGTCTTGCCAAAAGATCTGCAGATTTAATATAGTTAGTGATCATTTCGACGATATCAAATCTGTCCATGTTTGCACTTTCATTGCCAAACTCAAGCTGATTGAGAGTAAGGAGCTTTTTAACCATGATATTCATCTTATTAGCTTCATCCATGATTACTTCACAGTAAAAGTTCCTACTCTCTTCATCATCACTGATTCCTTCCTTAAGGCCCTCTGCATATCCTTGAATAAGAGCTATAGGAGTCTTCAGCTCATGAGATACATTTGAAAGGAATTCCTTACGCATCTCATCAATTTCTTCTTTTTTGGCAATATCATGTTTGAGTGCTATATTCGCATTCTTGAGTTCTTTGATTGTCTTCTCAAGAGTTTCTGACAGCTCATTCATATTCGACCCAAGTGCATCTATTTCACTGTGGTAATCCCCTGTAGACTCATATTTTGCTTCAAAATTAAGTTTCTTCATATCGTCTGATATGAAATATAGTCTCTTGATAGGATCAGTGATCTTCTTGGAAATATATAAAATGACAATAGAACCTGCCACAATAGCAACTATAGCAACATAGATCATGAAAGTGTTGGAAATTGCTACACTGTCATGAATACTCTCCATGGCGGAACGTACCAGAACAAGGTTTCCGTTTCCTACAACGCCCCACATTTCCAGATACTTTCTTCCGTACCTGTCTTCATCTCTTTGAAGAGTATAGTTCTCTCCTACATCGAGAACAACCCTATTCTCAATTTCGTATTCTCCACCAGCCGGGCTTATCATGTTTTCCCAAAGAATTTGGGCAAGAAGTTCAGCATTGCTGGTTGAAGATTTAACTGTCTTGGAATCACCGTCAAGAACCAGCATCTCAATATCATATCGTTCACAGATATGTCTGATTTCCTGATCAAATTCTTCAGAAGTTATATCACCTGTTGAAGTGGCCCGATCAATGCTTCTATACGCCTCAATGATTGCTTCTCTTTTGTTTTGAACATAAAAGTTCTCCATAAACAAAAGATTTATAACAAGGCAGAACGTAAAAGTTCCAATCATTGTCGCGATAAACGCGATACTCATTTCAAAACGTATGGAATGGGTCTTATTAAACTTTTTATCATTTCCCATAGCGATAGCCAACCCGATTCCCCGTATTATTCTGCATCAAACTTGTAGCCCATTCCCCAAATGGTCTTGATCATATCACCTTTTTTTCCAAGTTTTCCGCGAAGTTTTTTGACATGAGTATCAATAGTTCTGGCATCGCCAAAATAATCATAATTCCAAACATTATTAAGGATTTTTTCTCTTGAAAGAGCAACTCCTTTATTCTCAAAAAAGAATGATAATAATTCAAATTCTTTATAGCTCAGATCAATTTCTTTTCCGTCAACAAGAACGCTATGTGCAACTTTATTAACCACTATTCCACCAATTTCCATGATCTGATTATTGGCAGCCTGATTAGTTCTGCGCAAAATAGCAGAAACTCTGGCAGCAAGTATCTTGGGACTAAAAGGCTTTGAAATATATTCATCAACGCCAAGTTCAAATCCCAACAGCTCATCTCTTTCTTCTGCCTTGGCAGTAAGCATGATGATTGGAACCTTAGAGTTGGTTCTGATTTCTTTACAGACTTCCCAGCCATCTCTCTTTGGCATCATAACGTCAAGGATGATCAGAGAAATGTCCTTATCTTCGTAAAAAATATCCAGAGCCTGCTGTCCATCTTCAGCTTCAACTACGAGATATCCGTCTTTTACTAAAAAGTCTTTAACGAGCTTACGCATTCTGCTCTCGTCATCAACTACTAATATTTTTAGATCTTCCATTATGTCAATCCTCCTGATTGTCGTCTATTATTTCTGTATCCTCATAATAACTTGAAGTATCAGTGATGCCAAGCCTTTTTTCCGCTTCTCTTACTTTTTTCTCCCTCTCTTTAAGGTCCTGTTCCCATGAAGCATATCTGTTCGTGACATTACTCTTGTAGTTAATTATATTGTCACTTTCTGCAGTTGCAGCGATAACAAACAATAGTATAACAAGAATAACAAGGACTATATTACATATAATTGACAATATTTTGAGAAAATCAAGCTTTTTTTCCTGCTTCTGTGGCTTTATTCTCTGTTTAACTGAAAGGTTATCGAGAGCTGAATGCTTGGAAAAAGAGACATCAATAGGAATCGGAATAAGATCTGCATCTGCATATCCACTTTCCAATAATTTCCTTCTAAGCCCTGTAAGATACCCCCATCCAATCGGTGTTTTAAATATCTTATTTTCTATAGCTTTCTCATAAACCGCTTTAATATCTGTCGGTTTGCTGGACTTAACTCTGGATTGCAGAAGTTTTATCTTAGACGAATCAAGGGATGCTTTTTGCGTATCTGATTCCGACATAAACTGAAATCCATCAACTATAAAATTGTCAGCATTACTTTTATCATCAGCCGCCATATTCTGCTCCATTAGCTGCAATGAATACACTTACGCTTCTGGCCTTAAGAGTTTTGTTTCTCCAGGTAAGAGGCTTTGGTCTGTTAAAAAAGTATTTGCCATCATCGTCGCCGGTATCTATGCAAAGTGCCCAGTACATACCCTCAGGTGGGTTTGGAAGCATTATCTGTACATCTTCCCAATACGCATTTATTGCCATATATACAATGTCATCATGGCCTTTTTTGTTATAGAATCCGGCATATCTGACGCAGACAACCTTAGATTCTCCTGTTATATTACCATTGTCCGGATTTTCTGTATGTAACGATATATTCGGATAGCCGCTTTTGGCATTAGGAAGGTCTTTTCTGATGCATGGATGCTTTCTTCTAAACTGGATAACTCTTCTATAGAAGTCAAAAAAGTCTTTATTCTTATCTAATAGTTGCCAATTAAGCCATGAAATCTCATTATCCTGACAATAAGCATTGTTATTGCCATACTGAGTATTTCCAAACTCATCTCCGGCATAAATCATTGGAGTTCCCCTGCTGCACATCAAGACCGTAATAGCATTACGCATCATCCGGAATCTAAGATCGTTTATGCCCTGATCAGTAGTCATACCTTCAGCGCCACAATTCCAGCTCCTGTTATCATTGGCTCCATCAGTATTATTCCAACCATTATCTTCATTATGTTTACTGTTATAGGCATAAAGATCATACAATGTGAATCCATCATGGCAGGTTATAAAGTTTACGGATGATTCATATCCAAGATATGCCCCGCCATAAAGATCCATTGATCCTGTAATTCTCTTTACTGCTTCAGGTGCAGCCCAAATATCCCCTTTCAAAAAAGAACGAATGTCATCTCTATACTTGCCATTCCATTCAGCCCATCTTTTCCATGCAGGGAAATTACCAACCTGATACATTCCTCCGGCATCCCATGCCTCGGCTATAAGCTTGACATTTCCAAGGATAGGATCATAGGCAAGGCGCTGAATAAGTGGCGGTCTTTCCATGGGTGATCCATCCTGATCTCTTCCGAGTATGCTTGCCAGATCAAACCTAAAGCCATCAACTCTGTACTGTTCAACCCAATATCTAAGGCACTCTACTATTAGTTCCTGCACCATCGGGTGGTTACAGTTCATAGTATTTCCGCATCCGCTGAAATTATAGTACTGCCCCATAGGAGTAAGCAGATAATAGATATTATTATCAAATCCTTTAAAAGAAATAAAAGGTCCATTTTCGTTGCCTTCAGCAGTATGATTGAACACGACATCAAGGATAACTTCAATTCCGTTATCCTTAAGCTCTTTTATCATGTGTTTGAGCTCAACACCTTCTTTATTGTATTCACTTTGAGATGCATAGCTGGTGTTGGGTGCAAAAAAACTGATGGTATTATATCCCCAATAGTCAAGGAGGACCTTACCATTAACTTCACGTTTATCCCTGGTTTCGTCAAACTCAAAAATAGGCATAAGCTCAACAGCTGTTACACCAAGTCTTTTCAGGTATTCAACTTTTTCCTTTATTCCTTCAAAAGTGCCTCTGCATTTAACTCCGGAAGAAGGGTCCATTGTAAAGCCACGAACGTGCATTTCATAAATTACAGAATCACACATCGGTATGCCAAGATTTGATGTAGCATTCCATTCAAAGTTATCTCTGACAACTCTTGCTCTGTACTGCCCATTCTTATTAAGTCTCTGTCCCCATATTCTCTGTCCTGATACTGCTTTGGCATACGGATCAAGTAGAACATTGTTTTTATTAAATAAAAGACCTTTTTCCGGATCCCATGGACCATCTACGCTATAACAATATTCTAGATTTTCTATATCCAGACCAAACACAATCATGGAATAGACCTTGCCAATTTTATAGCTTTCAGGAAATGGTATTTGTGCAAAAGGCTTATCTTCACCTCTGTGATATAACAAAAGAGTTACAGTTGTAGCCCCATTAGAATAAACGGTGAAATTAACACCATCAGTAAGCATTGTAGCGCCATTAATACCATAAAAACCAGGCCTCACTCTGAAGCCTGATATCTCATCCAGCGCTAGCATTTGTCTGTTAAGATCGCTCTTTCTAAGCTCTCTGCCCTGCCTCTCGCCGATCTCTATAGGTTTTCTGCTCTGCCTGTGTCTTCTATACTCATTCATATTAATATATTAACACATTATTGATAAAATTTCTGTGAAATAATAATCATGACTTATTGAAATCGAGTAGGAGGGAGTGATTAGCACCCGTCCTCTCACAGCACCGTACGTACCGTTCGGTATACGGCGCTTTCAATAGTTGACGTGCACAGACTGATAGGCTGTGGCTAAATCATAAAAGCCACTGTTTATCAGTCTTTCTTTTGATAAGGCACAGTTAACCGCACCCATACCAGACACAAACCAATGGCCTCTACGGCTGTTGGCTGTGATATGTGCATAGTATTCGGGTATCCCCAGTTTAATAAGATTCCTCTTCTTTGTCTTGGGAAGTTTCCACTGTTTCCATATGCACATGCGTATTCTGTGATAGAGCCACTTATTAATGTCATCTATGTTGTTCTTCATGCTGGCTATTCCATAGTAGTTAAGCCATCCTCTCGTATATGTCTTGATTTTCTCTAGGCTTGGCTTGATGGACTGTACAGACTTACGGGAAGATAAGTCTTTCAGCTTGGACTTAAACTTCTTCCATGACTTTGGATGAACTCGGACATATATGCCACTTCCGTTCCTTCCCAATGCAAAGCCAAGGAATTTAAAATTTCGGATAGCAAACGCACTGACAGTACGACTTTTCTCCCGATTAACCGTTAGCTTCAGTTTCTCTTCGAGATATTTAGTACTGCTTTCCAAGAGTCTCTCTGATGCTCTTTTGCTTTTCGCAAGAAGAACGATGTCATCTGCATATCTTATACAGGGCACACCTCTTTTCAGAAACTCTTGGTCGAACTCATTGAGGTAGATATTCGCAAGAAGCGGAGATAGATTTCCACCTTGCGGTGAACCTTCCTCTGTGTCAATAACCACTCCGTTTTCCATTACTCCACTCTTCAGATAGCGCTTTATGAGCTGCACTACACGTTCGTCCTTTACATTCTTTCGAAGAAGATTTATAAGGATTTCGTGATTCAGGGTGTCAAAATACTTGGACAAATCAAGAACGACAGCAAATGTATAACCTTGTTCTGCGTATTCCTTTACCTTCTGTATAGCATCCTTTGCGCTTCTGTTTGGACGATAGCCGTAGCTTCCGTCCGCAAACAATGGTTCATAGATGGGCACTAACTGTTGAGTTATTGCCTGTTGGAGTGTTCGGTCTATCACGGTAGGTATGCCAAGCTTGCGCACACCCCCATCTGGTTTTGGAATCTCAACTCGCCTGACTGGCGATGGGGTATACTTGCCGCGGTATATACGGTCAGTTAACTCCTGTTGATGTTCCTTAAGGTACGGAAGTGCCTCTTCAATGGTCATACCATCAATACCTGGCGCTCCCTTGTTTGCCTTAACTCTTTTGTACGCTCTGTTAAAGTTATCCTTATACAGTATCGCTTCCAAGAGCTTCGGCTGTGCACTGTCTCTTTCTTTCCATATCCGATTGAATGACCTAAGCGCTTTCGCATACCCTTCGTGTTCCGCACTATCTCTTTGCGAACAGCCATTATTATCAATGTTTTCTGCCATTAATGGTCATTCCTCCTTTCTCGGTCATACTTAAGACTCCTACTGATTTCGGTCCTTCGGTTAGCATGTCCATGTTTCCATGTCCATATCCCTACTGTGACCTCTGCTGACTTCTGCGTGTTCAGCACCGCCTCGTTTCCTTGTACGGTGGTTACTCCTTTCAGAGCGTTTCACGCAGACCTCCCTAGGTACCACACGTTTCTTCCTCTCCATCCATCTGCCTCATTTATCATGCATGATTCCGTGTAGTTATTGGGCTTCGACTTGTATGGCAGCCTTACCCTCATGCATAACCTCGTATGAGATTTCTGTACGTCAGACCGGAGATTTGCCCGTGGGTTAGTATGTTCCCCACATCCAGCTTCCTTCAGATTCCGTCTCGCGATGGACACCCTTGCCTTCGACTATATCCTTCCCACTACCGGGCGGATTCGGGACTTTAACCCGTTAGAAACGTGCGCCGCTAGGCGCACCACAAAAATGCAGCGGCTAAAAGCAAAAATATGCTTTTGGCCGCTGCATTATATTTACCTTTTATCAAACAGGATATGCACCATTCTTGGTATCAGCTGCAGATACATCTACTGATGTCTGCTGAGCCATACGATACTTGAAGAAGTCTGTAGCAACCTGTGGGAACAATGCATATGAGAGAACATCCTCATCCTGCTGCTTCCACTGAGCAACTTCCTTCTCGAACTTAGCAAGACCAGGCTCAAGTCTGTCAGCAGGTCTGCATGTGATTACCTCTCTGTCACCAATGATCTTCTTCTGAACTTCAGGATTGAAAGGCTTAATTGTCTTACCATACTCACCAGCAAGAAGGTCCTTAGTCTGGTCAGTAGCAACCTTATATCTCTCGCCCATAAGTACGTTCATAACAGCCTGTGTACCAACGATCTGTGATGAAGGTGTTACAAGAGGTGGCTCACCGAAGTCCTTACGAACCTGTGGGATTTCCTCAAGAACTGTATCATACTTATCGCTTGCATTCTGCTCTTTAAGCTGACTAACCATGTTAGAAAGCATTCCACCAGGAACCTGATACATAAGAGTCTTAATGTTAACACCAAGAACCTTAGGATCCATAAGTCCACTAGCAAGACACTCTTCTCTGTATGGTCTGAAGTGATCTGCAATCTTAGCAAGAAGTTTCTGATCAAGACCTGTCTCAAAAGGCTGTCCCTTGAAAGCTTCAACCATAACTTCTGTAGCTGGCTGTGAAGTACCAAGAGCAAATGGTGAAATAGCACAGTCAATTATATCTACACCAGCCTCAGCTGCCTTCATGTATGTCATGCTGGCAACACCTGATGTGTAATGAGTATGAAGATCAATAGGAAGGCTTGTAGCGCTCTTAAGAGCCTTAACAAGCTTCTCTGCCTCATAAGGAAGAAGAAGTCCAGCCATATCCTTGATACAGATAGAATCTGCTCCCATGCTCTCGATATCCTTAGCAATGTTCATCCAGTACTCTTCTGTGTAAGCATCACCAAGTGTATAAGCAAGAGCGATCTGAGCATGTCCGCCCTCTTTCTTACATGCCTTAACAGAAGCCTCAAGGTTTCTAAGGTCGTTAAGACAGTCAAAAATTCTGATGATATCGATACCGTTAGCAATAGACTTCTGAACGAAGTACTCTACTACATCATCTGGATAATGCTTGTATCCAAGGATGTTCTGTCCACGGAGAAGCATCTGAAGTTTAGTATTTTTGAATCCGGCACGGAGCTTACGAAGTCTCTCCCATGGATCTTCCTTAAGGAATCTCATACATGAATCGAATGTAGCACCGCCCCAGCACTCAACTGCGTTGTATCCAACCTGATCCATTGTCTCAATGATAGGAAGCATTACTTCTGTAGGCATTCTTGTCGCAATAAGTGACTGATGTGCATCACGAAGTACAGTCTCATTGATACGAACTGGTTTTTTCTGTATATCTGCCATTTCTTTATTTTCCTTTCAAAAATATTTATATATTATCACTCATACACCAAATACCGCCATAAATGTACCGGCAACAACGGCTGTACCAATAACTCCGGCAACGTTAGGTCCCATAGCATGCATGAGCAGGAAGTTTGATGGGTCATATTCTGCACCAACCTTCTGTGATACACGAGCAGCCATAGGTACGGCAGAAACACCTGCTGAACCGATAAGTGGGTTGATCTTGCCACCTGTAACAAGGCACAGGAGCTTACCAAGAAGGCATCCCGCAGCTGTACCAAAGGCAAAAGCAATAAGACCAAGAACTACAATGATGATTGTTGTTGTATTAAGGAAAGCCTCAGCACTTGTTGTAGCACCAACGGATGTACCAAGAAGGATAACTACGATATACATAAGTGCATTAGAAGCTGTCTCCTGAAGCTGACGTACTACTCCGGACTCTCTGAAAAGGTTACCCAACATGAGCATACCAATAAGAGGAGCTGTAGTAGGCAGGATCAAACTTACAACGATTGTAACAATGATAGGGAACAGAATCTTCTCAAGCTTGGATACTTCTCTAAGCTGCTGCATTCTGATTTTTCTCTCTTTGTCAGTTGTAAGAAGCTTCATAATAGGTGGCTGGATCATAGGCACAAGAGCCATATATGAGTAAGCAGCTACCGCAATAGGTCCCAGAATTGATGTCTGATGCAGTTTGGATGCAAGGAAGATAGATGTAGGTCCATCTGCTCCACCGATAATAGATACAGCAGCAGCCTGCTGATCATTAAATCCAAAAGCAATAGCCATAAAGTATGCTGAGAAAATACCAAACTGAGCTCCGGCACCCATAAGGAAACTGATAGGGTTAGCAATAAGAGGACCAAAGTCAGTCATAGCTCCAACACCAAGGAAAATCAGTGAAGGAAGAATTGCCCATTCATCCAGGATATAGAAATAATGGAGAAGACCACCGGCTGAATCGCCTACTGGTTTAGCCATGATTTCAGGATAAATGTTTACAAGAAGCATACCAAATGAAATTGGTACCAAAAGTAAAGGTTCAAATCCCTTGGCAATCGCAAGGTACATAAAGACAAGTGCAACTACTACCATTACATAGTTACCAGGTGTCATTGTTGTAAATGCAGTCTGTTGCCAGAGATTAGATAATGTATTAACGATGTAATCCATTTTTTATCCTCATTTCTGTTTATTGAAAAACTTAGATTTCTCTGACGTCTACTTAGTTAAGAGTTGCGAGGCATGTACCTGCTTCTACAGAATCACCTGCAGCAACATCAATGCTTGCTACTGTTCCGTCTGAAGGAGCAACCATAGGGATCTCCATCTTCATAGACTCGATAGTAACAACTGTGTCGCCCTTCTTAACAGCCTGTCCAACGCTTGCGTTGATCTTAAGAACCTTACCAGCTGCACCAGCCTCAACCTTAATTGAACCTGCGCCAGCGCTTGCCTTCTTAACAGGTGCTGCAGGAGCCTTAACAGCAGGAGCTGCGGCTACAGGAGCAACGCCTGATCCAGCACCTTCCTCTACAGTAACATCATATACGTTTCCGTTAACGGTTATAGTATAATTCTTCATTTATATCTCCTTTCGATGAGCAGGGTATTCATCCGTGCTCGATCCTTTCATTAATGTTTTTTCCAGTTATTATTTACTTTTCTGATAGATCTTACACGGAATCCATCTGTTCCGGCGCTTCCCTCATAAGCGGCAATAGCAGCTGCGATAACAGCTACAAGTTCAGCATCGCTGGAAAGGTCTTCCTGTTCAGCAATCTGATTGATTGTATTATCCATTGCCTTCTGAGTGATTTCTTTATCGCTCTCCTTCTTTTTCTTGTTTCCGCCAAAGAGCATTGGGAAAAGAGAAATAATGAGAGAAATAAGGATAAGGATAGTAAACGCCATTCCCATTCCAAGAAGAGTATTAAGTCCTGCATTCTCAAGCTTCTCAGCAGTAGTCTTATTAACTGTTACACCGATATCTGTAACTTCTCCTCTGTTTGTGAGGTAGATTTCCATATCAGCTGTATGCTTGGTTCCCTGCAGTACTGCATTTACTACAAGTTCATCATCCTTGTTAACTTCGTAGTTAACCTCTTTAACAAAAATATCATTAGCAAGAGTCTCAACTGAATTATATCCGAGATCATCAAGAGCCTTGTACCAGCTGTCATAACCACTGGCAAGAACCTCATAACGCTCGTCAGTTGAATTCAGTGCAATGTCGAAGTATAAGTTGCTTTCGAAGTTGTCAGGAGTTATTCCCTGTAAATACCAACCTTCGAAGTTGTTATCTTCAAGTGACTCTGCAAAGCCCTTCAAGCTTTCCTGTGTGAAAATATCAGACGAATACCTGCTTCCTTCTACGGTATTGGATTTAACCTCTGCACCGCAGGCTGTCAGTCCCAGAAGGCAACTAAGCATTACGCCCAAAACCAACGTTTTATGTTTCATTTTGAGTGCTCCCTTCATTAAACTGTGCCATGTTTCTTGGCAGGACGCTCATCCCTTTTTGTAAAAAGCATCTCGAATGCACCTACAACATACTTTCTTGTATCTGCAGGTTCAACGATTTCATCAACATATCCTCTTGCAGCAGCACTCTTAACATTGTTCTGAAGTGCAGCGTATTCAGCAGCAGCCTTGGATACAGTCTCAGCATCCTTGCCATCGCAAATGATCTTGGCAGCAAGATTAGCATCCATTGTACCAACCTGAGCATCAGGCCAGCTGATAGTAACATCAGCACCGATTGCCTTTGAATTCATGATAACGTATGCACTGCCAAATGCCTTACCTGTAATAAGGTTAACCTTAGGAACAGTAGCATTTGCAAGTGAATAAACAAGTCTGCCTGCAGCCTTGGCAACATGCTTCTCATCGCATTTAGATGTGCCAAATCCTGTTGCATTTGTAAGTGTAAGAACAGGAAGATCAAAAGCATCACAGAATGTAATGAATTCTGCAGCCTTCTCAAGACCATGTGCTGTAAGCTTGTCAGCAAACTTCTCAGCTTCCTTGCCGTTCTCATCAAATACAGCTGTACGGTTTCCTACAAGACCTACGGTAGCACCATTTAATCTGATAAATCCTGTTACCATCTCCTTGGCGTATTCTCTCTTTGTCTCAAAGAACAGGCCATTGTCAGAAATCTGTCTAGCAATAAGTGAAGGATCAGCTGTAGCACCATCAAGATTCTCACATGCTCTGTTAAGATCATCTGAGCATTCCTGATATGAATCTCCATCCTCATTATTGGAAGGGAGAATAGATACAAGTTCTCTGATCTGCGCATAAATAGAAGCTTCATCAGAAACAACGTCAACATTAGCTGTCTCTGTAGACTGCCACTTAGCAGCTGATGTGTCACACTTCTCTTTATAGTTGCCATCAAGAGCGTTAGGTGAATTAACAAAGAGCTTAGCCTTCTCAGACTCCATGAATGTAAAGTCTGTGATAGAAGGAATTATCGCAAGTCCACCACCACAGGCACCAAAAATGGCTGTAATCTGAGGAACAACTCCAGAAGCCTCCACCTGCTTAAGATAGATTTCGCCAAAGCCATTAAGGGCATCTGTTGCCTCCTGAAGACGAAGTCCTGTTGAATCGATAAGTCCGATTACAGGTGAACCAGTCTTAATTGCCAGTTCATACAGGCGAACGATCTTTCTGGCATGCATTTCACCGATAGATCCGCCCAGTACAGACGCATCCTGGCTGTAAACATAAACCAGATTACCGTCAATAACACCATATCCGGTTACTACACCGTCAGATGGTGTTTCTTCCTGTTTCAGATTGAAATCTGTGTTTCTGGCTGTCACAAGAGCACCAATTTCAACGAAACTGTTTTCCTCCAACAAAGCATTGATTCTTTGTCTCGCTTGTGAAGAACTACTCATTTGTTTACCTCCGAAAATTTTATATTGAATAATATATGCACAAATGAATTGTAAAAATGCAAAAAACTGCTATTTTCACAACATAAGTCAGAATATATTGTATCATAAAAAATGGCAAAAAAAAGGAAAAATGCATAAAAAATTGCGCATTTTTCCTATAATTTATGAATTGTATATAAATAATTGTTTATGCAAATATCATTGACTGCAAATTGATAATAATATATCTGTTAATTAAATATCAAGCTTAACATTTATCTCTTCCTCAGCCTGAGCCTTAAACTCCTCAACCTGCACAGTTCCTATAGATGGAAGCTCATCAAGTGATCTTACGCCAAAGCTTCTGAGGAATTCTTCTGTGGTTCCAAACAAAAGAGGTCTTCCTGGCGCATCCAGTCTTCCCAATTCCTGAACAAGTCCAAACTCTACCAGTCTGTTAACAGCGTGATCACTGTTAACTCCTCTTATTTTCTCAACTTCCAGTCTGGTGATTGGCTGCTTATAGGCTATTATAGACAAAGTCTCCATAAGTGAATCCGTTAAAACTGCCTTTTTTGGAGCTTTTGCTATTTTTACCAAATATTCATACATTTCTTTTTTGGTACATAGCTGAACTGCCTTTTCAAGCTCTATAATTCCAATTCCGCTATCACTTCTTTCATATTTTTCTTTTAAATAATCAATGTATTTCTTAATTTCCCTGGCATCCATCTCCATCGCCTTAGCCAGCGCACTGATTTCAACAGAATCCCCCATAGTAAATAAAATAGCCTCTACTACAGCTGCTCCCTCTTCTCTTGTCATATTAACTTGCCTTCCTGGACGTAATTATAATATCTCCAAACGTCGTTTCCTGCTCGATTTCTATCTCTCCAAGTTTCATTTCTTCGAGCATAACAAGAAACGTCACAATGATTTCTGTTTTGCTATGCTGTTTTTCAAGAAGCTGCCTGAAGCTAAAACGCGAATGTTCTCTTATGAAAGCTCTAATATAAAGAGTCTTAGCATCCATATCTACTTCTTCTTTTTCTATGTTGCCAAATTTACTACGGATCGGGTCAACCTTATCTTCCTGTCTCTTGAGCAGATCCTGAAAAATCTCGTTAAGCTTGGACAAAGTTGCATCGCCGATAAGTTCCGATAAATCAACCGGCATCTCATAATCCTTGACTTCCTGCGGAATATTCTTATTCCTAAACCAGGAAAGTCCTGCATCCATCTGCCTGTCCTTAAGTTCATAAGCCATATACTTGTACATCTTGTACTCAAGGAGCTTTTCAACCAGTTCTGCTCTGGGATCTTCCTCTTCTCCCTCTTCATTAACCTCTTTCGGAAGAAGCATTTTACATTTAATATCGATCAAAGTAGCTGCCATCACCAAAAACTCACTGGTAACATCCATATCATCACTTTGCATCGCATTTATATATTCAAGATACTGATCCGTAATAGTAGCAATCGGAATATCATAAATATCTATCTGGTTCTTATCGATCAGGTGCAGCAAAAGATCCAGCGGACCCTCAAACACCTGAAGTTTAACTTCTAGTGACATATCCTACCTCTATAAAAAACATTATCACAAACAGATATATTACTTGTTTACACTGTGAACCCTGATTATATCAACCTCTCCAGGATTAAACATTCTAACGTGAATGCTGTGAGTCCCAAGTCCTCTGCTAAGTATCATAGTCTTGCCGTCTTTGGTAAACTTACCGCCATCATATTTAGGGAAAAGAGCTATTGCAGGTGAAATTACGCCTCCCAACAGCGGAAGCCTTATTATCCCTCCATGCACATGGCCGGAGACTGTAAGATCAGCTCCCCAATCCGCATATTCATCAAAATACTGAGGATTATGTGCAATAAGAACCTGAAATTTATTTTTACTGCTATGGCCTACCGTTTTGTCGACATATCCCTTTTCCATTTCAAGTTTGATAACCTTGCGAAAATAGTCGTGCTTAAGTTCAAGGCCTGTTATTCGAATGTTAGTGCCCTGTATATCGACGCTGTCATTTTCAAGCACTACCACCCCGGCCTTTTGAAGGCCGCTCCTATATCTGGAATACAAATTACCAAACTCGACTGTATATGTCTTTATCTTGTGCTCATGGTTACCATTAGCCATGTATACAGGAAATTCACCAGCAAGCTCAGTAAGCACATGAAAACCTGCCTGATATCGTATTTCCCCCTTTATCTTGTGTCCGGTGAACATATCCCCTGCACACAGAACAGCATCCGGGTTCTCTCTGGTAACTGCCTCTATAAGCCTGTCATTATTATTGCCATATACATACCCATGAAGATCTGATAAAAGAGCAAAAGTATAATCACCCTCTATCTTGTCAGAATAAACATCATATCTCCTGACAACAAAGTTATGCGTATCATGATAAATAACAATAACTGAAAGTATTATTAGTATTAAAATTGCAATCAGTATATATATCCACATAAATTCATCCCGTGCTTAAAACGTAACAATCATAATTTTATCACAGACTTGAAATATTAGGAACAAAAAGAACATATACACCAGCAAAATAAAGGCAAAGAAAAAAGTCCTCAGAGAAAAACTCCAAGGACTTTTCATAAATTTGTTTTAGTTATATTTGCGCTTTCTTGCTGCTTCAGACTTCTTCTTGCGTCTTACGCTAGGCTTCTCGTAGTGCTCTCTCTTACGGATTTCCTGCTGGATACCAGCCTTTGCGCAACTTCTCTTAAAACGACGCAGTGCGCTATCCAAAGTCTCGTTTTCTTTTACTACTACTGTTGACATCTCTACTCTTACCCTCCCTTCAGTCCCTTCAAGTACATGACTGATTGGGTTATTTATTATGCTTATACTAAGCCCATTAGCTCACATAACATGAATAATTTTAGCACATTTATCATGTCTGTCAAGCATATTTTTAATATTTTTATATAATATTTAGTTTATTTGACTCAAAAGGACAGTCTTTGCTTCAGCAAGTGCGTCCTGAATACCGGCAGGATTCTTACCGCCTGCCTGAGCCATATTAGGACGACCGCCACCGCCGCCGCCAACCTTAGGTGCAATTGCTTTAACAAGGTTTCCTGCATGTGCTCCCTTAGCCATAGCACCATCAGTTGCCATTGTTACAAGGTTTACCTTGCCATCAGCTTCTGAAATAAGAACAACAACGCCTTCACCAAGCTTAGTCTTCATCTGGTCACCAAGATCTCTAAGGCCGTTCATATCAACACCCTTAACTGATGTTGCCAGGAGTTTAACTCCCTTGATTTCAAGAACCTGATCCATTACATCGCCAAGAGCAGCCTGTGCTTCTTTGCTCTTAAGAGACTCATTCTCACTTCTGAGGTTTTTAAGTTCTTCCTGAAGCTTCTTGATGTGATCAACAAGATCAGCCGGTGTAGTTTTAAGAGTCTTAGCTGCTTCTCCAAGATTAGCCTCAACATTCTTATAATATGCTCTTGCATTGTCTCCTGTAAGAGCCTCTATACGACGAACGCCCGCAGCAACGCCGCTCTCAGACAATATCTTGAAAAGACCGATATGGCTTGTGTTAGCTACATGAGTACCACCGCAGAGCTCAATTGAGAAATCTCCCATATTAACGACTCTTACAGTCTCACCATACTTCTCACCAAACAGAGCCATAGCCCCAGTCTTCTTGGCATCTTCTATTGACATTTCCTTAGTCACAACAGGAAGTGCCTCAAGAATCTTGCTGTTAACTATGTCCTCAACCTTCTTAATCTCATCTGCTGTCATAGCCTGATGATAGCTGAAGTCAAATCTTGTTTTATCAGGATCCTGATATGATCCGGCCTGTTCAACACCGTCTCCAAGAACCATCTGAAGGGCTTTCTGAAGAAGGTGAGTTGCTGAATGGTTACGACAAGTCTTAGCTCTATTCTCAGCATCTACACTAAGTGTCACTTTATCAGATACCTTGAAGCTTCCTGATACAACCTTACCGACATGTGCTGTTCTGCCGCCGGCAACCTTGACCGCCTCAGTTACCTCAAATTTAGCGCCATTGCTTCCAAGAATCTCACCGATATCGCCAACCTGACCACCCATTGTGCCATAGAATGTAGTCTTATCTGTGATAATAGTGCCCTGCTGACCTTCTGTAAGTTCAGTTACAAGAGCATCTGCTCCAGCAATAACTGCTACAGTTCCATCACATTCAAGTTTCTCATATCCAAGAAACTCGGTTGCCACTGACTCATCAAGGTTATCAAAAAGTCCTGTACCTGTTGAAAGGTTTGCTGAGAAATTCTGGTTCTCTCTGGCCTTCTGTTTCTGCTCTTCCATAGAAGCCTTAAAGCCCTCTTCGTCAACAGTAAAACCTTCTTCATCAGCAAGCTCAACTGTAAGTTCTACAGGGAATCCAAATGTATCGTAAAGGAAGAAAGCATCCTTACCCTCGATTTCCTTCTTGCCTGCTGCAGAAGTCTTATCAAGAATCTTTCTAAATTCCTTCATTCCATTTTCAAGAGTTGACTCAAATCTTGTAATTTCTCTCTCAAGCTCTGTAAGAACAAACTTGCGATTCTTGGCAAGATTCTCATAGCTCTCAGAATACTCATCAATATAGATAGTAGCTACTCCAAGAATCTGGTCCTTATTAAGGCCGAGGGTTCTTGCATGTCTAACTGCTCTTCTGATAAGTCTTCTCAGAATATAACCAGCTCCTGTATTGGAAGGGAGAAGCTTAGCTTCATCACCAATAAGCATAACGGATGTACGAGTATGGTCAGCAAGAATTCTCATAGATCTTGTTGTCTTCTCGTCAGATTCATACTTAAGGCCACTCTCTTTTTCAATATAAGCGATTACAGGTGCATGAAGATCAATCTTATATACATCATCTACGCCATTAAGGAATGCAAGAATTCTCTCAAGTCCCCATCCTGTATCAACGTTTTTCTGAGTAAGAGGTGTAAGATGTCCATCATGATGCTTCTCATACTGCATAAATACATCATTACCAATTTCTGTGTACTTACCGCAGTGACATCCAGGTCCGCAATTTGGTCCACAATCAGGCATATCCTTAACATAGAACATCTCACTGTCAGGACCACATGGGCCATATTCAAGTCCCCACCAGTTATCTTCTGCAGGAAGATAATAGATATTCTCAGGCTTAAAACCTGACTCTATACGATACTTGGCGCCTTCTTCATCTCTTGGTGCATTCTCATCGCCTGCAAAAACCGTGGCAGCAAGGTGATCTGCATCAAATCCAAAGAGCTGTGTCAAAAGCTCAAAACTCCACTGGCAACGCTCCTTTTTAAAGTAGTCACCAAGTGACCAGCTACCCATCATCTCAAAGAATGTACCATGACTCTTATCGCCTACTGAATCAATATCATTGGTACGTACGCATCCCTGAACATTGCAAAGACGTGTTCCCATAGGATGCTTCTTGCCAAGAAGATATGGCATAAGAGGCTGCATACCTGCAACGTTGAACATAACACCTGTTGATCCATCTGATACAAGTGAAACAGCGCCACAATCCACGTGTCCTCTATCCTTATAAAACTGCTTCCAAGCTTCGCGAAGCTCCTGTGCTGTAAATTGTTTCATCAAAGATTCCTCCGTATAAACTGAAATAATCAAAGAACCTGAAATAGCTCAGGTTCTTTGATCTATGTCTGATAATGATCAAAAATCGAATTTGTCACTAAAGAAAGCTTCAAGCTCGTCTATAGCAATTCTCTCCTGTTCCATGCTGTCTCTGAATCTTACTGTAACCATGTTGTCATTCTCAGACTCAAAGTCATATGTAATGCAGAATGGAGTACCAATCTCATCCTGACGACGATATCTCTTACCAATATTTCCACGATCATCAAATTCGCAGTTATATTTCTTGGAGAGTTTAGCATAAATCTTCTCTGCACCTTCGTTGAGCTTCTTGGAGAGAGGTAAAATACCAATCTTAACAGGAGCAAGAGCCGGATGGAAATGAAGGACTGTTCTCATGTCAGGTTTCTCTTCTGTTCCGATGTTCTCTTCATCATAAGCTTCACAAAGGAAAGCAAGTGTTACACGATCTGCACCAAGTGAAGGCTCAACAACATATGGAATATACTTCTCATTAGTCTCATCATCAAAGTAGTCCATAGGCTGACCAGATGTCTCCTGATGTCTTGTAAGGTCATAGTCAGTTCTTGATGCAATTCCCCAAAGCTCGCCCCAATCTGTGAATGGGAATGCATATTCTATATCTGTTGTATGATCTGAGTAGAATGAAAGCTCCTCAGGATCATGATCACGAAGTCTAAGGTTTTCTTTCTTGATTCCAAGTGAAAGAAGCCATTCATAGCAAGTCTTTCTCCAGTACTCAAACCACTCTGTCTGTGTTCCCGGCTTGCAGAAGAACTCAAGCTCCATCTGCTCAAACTCTCTTGTGCGGAAAGTGAAGTTACCAGGTGTGATCTCGTTACGGAAGCTCTTACCGATCTGGCAAATACCAAATGGAACCTTCTTACGTGATGTACGCTGAACATTCTTGAAGTTTACAAAAATTCCCTGTGCTGTCTCAGGACGAAGATAAACTGTATCCTTGGCATCCTCAGTAACACCCTGGAAAGTCTTAAACATAAGGTTGAATTCTCTGATACCTGTGAAATTATGCTTGCCGCATGATGGACATGGAACACTATGCTCTTTGATAAAGTTCTCCATTTCCTCATGAGACCAGCCATCTACAGATGTCTCAAGTGTAATATTATTCTCTGCAGCAAAGTCTTCAATGATCTTATCTGCTCTAAATCTCTCATGACACTCCTTGCAGTCCATAAGTGGGTCTGAGAAGCCGCCAAGATGTCCTGAAGCGATCCATGTCTGTGGATTCATAAGAATAGCACAGTCAACACCTACGTTATATGGATTTTCCTGTACAAATTTCTGCCACCAAGCCTTCTTGACATTATTCTTGAATTCAACGCCCAGATTACCGTAGTCCCATGTATTGGCAAGGCCTCCATAAATCTCAGATCCCGGGTATACAAATCCTCTCGCCTTGGCCAGAGCTACGATTTTGTCCATTGTTTTTGCGTTTGCTTCCATAATCCTCCATTCTGCGACTGCCACAAACTGCAGACGTTTATAACTTATATTTTTATTTTGAAAGAAGTATCTGTACCAAATCAGTTGTTACATTAGTAAGATCTGCTTCCTTTTTATCTAAAAGTTCAACACCGCTTGTCATATACTCTATATTGTATGGTGTATATATTACTGTCTTCTCACCGGTTATGACAATATGTTTATTCAAATAATCTTCATATCCAAGATCAAATACATTACCGTTTTTATCTACCAATGATCCGGATAACTCAAAGCCATTATCAATAGCTTCCTGAACAGTACCGTAAAATAGGCTTGTCTGATTGAAATGTGAATAATCCGATGACGTTTCAAATGTCATAACAATTTTGCCAATCGTATCATCCTCTATAACTCCAACATCTGATATAGCAATCCTTGGTTTGTCATACTCGGAATTATAATAAGAAATCTCCCGATTTGCCATGTCGGATAACTCGTCTATATCGTAATAATCCCTGTCAAAGGCTTCATAAATAGTATTGGTTATCCTGCCATCTTTACTGATACTAAGGTTAGTATCTCTCCTATTATCCCCTCCGCATCCGGTTAGTGATGTAACACCTATAAATGTCAGAATTGCAAAAGAGATAGCGCTTGCATATAAGCTTTTATTCTCTTTAAAACTATGTATTTTCACTATTTCCCCTCTATTTAGCTAAAAAAATACAAACAAAGTTATTATATCCAAATAGTATTTCTTTTTCAATACTCAAAGATTTCAAGCATTTCAAGGCTTTTAAGAGGCCTGTCAATGTAAGTATTACGGTACTCCTTGGTGATCCTGTCAAGTTCTCCAAGTACTTCTTCTGAAAGCGAAAAAGAAAAAAGTTTATTAAGCGGACTTGTAGTTATAAAGCCCATCGCATATCTGGTTGAATCAAGCAGCTTTTGCCCTTCCGGAATCCCGGGATATTCCCCCTCTATCACAAGAGCTCTGAGCTCAAATATGCATCGCACAAGCCTGTTCGGTATATTCTCTTTTAAAAGCGCCTTTAGTGAAAAATACAGCAGATTCAAGAGATCTTTATCTTCATTGTTTTCTCTTGTATAAAAACTGCATAATTCAAGAAAAAAGGTGCCATAACAGGCACCTTCCAAATCCGCCCTAAAGCCTTCAAAATAGTTCTCTATGTCCGCTTCCGCTATTGTATACGAATTCTTACCTGCAAATAGTTTAAATGTGCCAAAGCAAAAGGGTTCTACCAGTCCGGATAACTTGGCCGAAGGCTTTCTGGCACTTCTGGCAAAAGCTGTTATCTTACCTCTCTCTGCCGTAAAGATTGTAGCGACCCAGTCATAATCTCCCACAGGTGCATGTTTTAATACAATGCCGCGAACTACTACGAAATCTTCCATTTTTATTCCGATCAGCTGAAATATCAGGCATTCGCAATATATCAGCGTTAATTACACATATGTTATTTAAGGTCCCTTATATCGTACCCAAAACTCTTCATCTGAGTTTTATCATCGCGCCAGTCTTTTCTGACTTTCACCCATATCTGTAGGTTTACCTGGCATCCAACAAGTTCCTCAATATCTTTTCTAGCTGCCGAACCTATTTTTTTGAGCATAGCCCCGCCTTTACCGATGACAATACCCTTATGAGAATCTCGCTCGCAGATAATAGTTGCATCTATATCCATGATTCCATCGGGATCATAATCCTGCTCAGGCTCCTGAATTGCACTTAGATCAAGTACCATAGGTCCATCGAAATCCTCATCTAAATCTTCTGGATTATCTAAAGCACTGGATAGTTCTTTTTCCATAGCTTCAAGCTTACTTTTTTTTGGAGGATGCTGGTGTCTCTTTTTCTTGGGTCTTGGAGTCTCTACAACCTTTTCCCTCATTCTCATAGTCTCTATGGTGACTGCAATTCCATGAGGGACCTCATCCTGTAAAAGACGAAGGGCCTTTTCTCTTATAATTTCCGCCGCAATTTGTCTTTCAGGCTGGTCTGTAAGTGTTTCTTCATCATAAAATGGCGGTCCAAAAGGAAGAAGCTTCTTGATGGCGTCCATCAGCTCATCTATGTTCTGACCCTTGAGCGCAGCCACTTTAACAACTCTATCAAAATCCATTTCCTGCCTATAGGCATTTTCAAATTTATCCAGATTGTCCTTGGAGACAGTATCTATCTTATTGATTACAAGGATCACAGGTTTTCTGCACTTTTTGAGTTCCTCGATAATAGACTTTTCACCAGCTCCAATGAAAGTGCTGGGCTCTACCAGCCACAAAACCACGTCAACCTCTTCAAGAGTACTCTTGGCTACCTTGGTCATATATTCACCAAGCTTATTCTTGGAGTCGTGTATACCGGGTGTATCCAAAAAAATCATCTGACAATCGTCATCAGTATAGACAGTCATGATCTTATTTCTGGTGGTCTGGGGCTTATTGGAAGTAATCGCAATCTTCTGCCCTATCATATGGTTCATAAGTGTTGATTTGCCTACATTGGGGCGGCCTATCAAAGTGATAAAACCTGTTTTAAAATTATCCTTCATTTTATCCTTTCATCATTCGTTCTGAGTATTGTCGTTTGTTTTATCTGCAACGACCTTCTTCTTTTTCTTTAATACTCTCCTGATCACCAATACAACAATAGTAATTACTATAGCAAGAAGCACAAGCTGAGGAATATATATAACAAACCAGACAAAGAATTCTACAATAGCGTGAAGAACGGATCCGCAGCTTTCTACAAATCCTTCCACCATTCTCTTTCCTGCGCTCTTCTCCTCAACAGGTGTATATTTGGAAACCTCTGTAATATCAAGATATATAGTGCTGTAATTAACTTTGTTATCTATAGTACGAAGCTTGGATTCTATGCTCTCAAGTTCATACCTGACCTCCGATAATCGACTTTCCACAGCAATTATATCTTCAACTGTTTCAGCCGTTTGAACAATTTCCAAAAGCCTTGACTCCTCTGCTTTAAGAGCTTTTTTCCTGCTCTCGGTATCCACATATTCAAGAGTCACATCCTCAACGTTCTGAGATTTATTGGTGATGTTGGTAACGCCTTCCACAGTCTGCAGAAATACTTCAAGCTTATCTGCAGGAATTCTTATGGTCAGATTTGCATCTCTTGTTATGGCACGGCCTGAATATCTGCTACCATTATAAATATTGCTTGATTCGACATATCCGCCAAGCTCTTTGACCCTGCCATTAACAGATTCAAGCACCTCATCAAGATTCTCCGCTTCTGCAGAAATGTTCATAGTAGTAATGAGCTTTCTGGAGGAATCTATGACTTTCTGATCATCTCCGGTAGCTTTTGGAAGCTGTGCATCAAAGTCCGCAGCCTTGTATTCATATATTCCGCTTTCATCATATGCCTCTTCTGCAGCCATATTCTCAGTAGCATAGGATGCCCCCTTGCTGCTTCCGCAGCCCGTTAAAAGAAATGACGCAGTAAATGCTACAATAACCCATTTGCCCCAAAAGCTCTTTTTCATACAAGTCTCCTCCCCGCTATTACTTATCTGTTTACAAGCTGCTCAACATTATCAAACAAATCCTTGGCTTCATCTATTTTGTCATTTGTACCAATGACGCAAAGACACTCATCCTGCATAAATGCATCAACATAATCTGCAAGGCTTCTGATGGTCTCCTTGGTCGTTCCAAGCAGTTCGTCACGATTTCTCTGAATGTTCTCCATTCTGGCATTGCAGAGATAAGCTGTAAGGCCATAAGCTCCCTTTCCTGAAGGAGTCTTAGGTGTATCAAGATCAGAAATTGCTCCGATTATATACTGCAAAATAGTGCGGTCATCATCATCAAAATTCCTCAGATAATCAGCTGCTTTTTCAAAAACATCGATACTGTTCTTAAGATTGGGATCCCTATAAGTAACAAATGCGCTGTCACCATTTTTAGCATAACTGCTCATGCATCCATAAGCTCCGCCAATGACTCTTATGTTCTTCCAAAGATAATCATACCCCATCATCACCTTAAGAACACGAAGCGCTCCGTTGTATCTAAGACCCTTAGATGCAAAATTACCTGCTCTGCATACGTACTGAACCTGTCCGGCTGTCTTGAAAGCTTCATTTTTCTTGGAAGTATGAATCTCAAGTCTGCCCATATCAATTGTATCTGTGTACAGGCTGTCAGCAAATTTCTTACTGTTCTCAGGGATTCCCTGATATTCCTTATCAGTGCCTGTAATATCTACTAAAAGATTATCCGCTCTAAAAATTGCTCTGCTAAGTTTACCTAGTGTGTCGACTATCTGCTTGGCACCTTCCTCAGTATTAATATCCCTGATAAGCTGTTCAAGATTTCTGAAATAACCAATTCCACTCACACAATCAGACACATAAGCAGCCGGTGAAATATAGGACATTGCGCGAAGTGCTGCTGTCTGATGTCCTGCTGAAGCAAGGTCAGACTGAAGTCTTGCGTATTGCTCTCCAAAAATCTCTTTTAACCTCTTGGTATCATCAAACCTTGTGGAAGTGATAATTTCCTGAACAAGTTCAAATGCTTTATCAAGATTGCTGTGAAGGACCTTAACGCTGATTTCAAAAGCAGTTTCAAATTGGGTCACGTCATCAGAATTTGTATAAGTACTGATAGCACCTGAAATTCCTCCTGTATAAATATTTATCTCGTTATACAGATCGCCATAGGTATGCTTATCAGTATCCAGCATTCCAAGCACCTTTTTGAGCACTGATACATATGGAAGATACTTGGCATCAATATTCTTTAAATCAAAAACAAACGAAATATAATCAATTTCATTTGTAAACACGTCGTGATGAAGAATCTTAACGCCTTGATATTCCTTGAGCTCATAGACAAATTTATCTGCCTCTTTTTTGAGGTCCTCAAGTTTTAAAAGAGGTATCTTTCTTAGGTCCTCAGGATCATCAGGCTGCTCCTGATACTCTTTTAACTCTTTGGTTTCTCTTACGATCTTGTCAATATCATCCGCTGAAAGAGATGCTTTATATGCTTCAAGTTTAGCCCTTAGCTCTTCGTCTTTTTTCTCTGTAAGTCCCTGAACAGGCTCAAGAAGAAGAACTGTCCTGTGGGTATTATCAAGTAAATACTTCTGAATAAGCTCCTCAAAGTATCTTCCCTTGGCATCCTCTTTAAGCTGTGCAAAGGTATCATTAGCCTCGACATTTATCCATGGGCTGTTGTCGTCATAAAGCCAGCTGTCAAATACCTGCAAACCATATAACAGCCCCTTAGGAAATCTTCCAAAATCAGCTTCTCTGTATTTAAACTCATCAAAATTAAGTCCTGCCAAAAGAGATTTCTTATCAATTCCATCTCTTACCTGCTGCTCAAGTACTTCTCTGATAGTATTAACAAATTCATCCTTCTGAGCCGCATCAGCGTTTTTGGCGATTATAGAGAATACCGGCTGCTGAAGACCATTGTCATATTCACTATAAACATCCTGTCCAATCCCCTTATCAATAAGAGCCTTCTTGATAGGTGCACCGGGCGCAGAGCACAGCGCATAATCCAGAATATCGAAAGCTACATAGAGTTTTCTGTCTAAAGTTGAGCCAACGCTGAAGTTATAAGACAGATATGTATTCTGCTCCATTGAGTCGCCTTCAAGAATAGAATATGGCTTATGTATTTCTCTTGGAGCGTCAAAAGCCTGCTGTCTCTGAATTTCAGAATCAACCTTGAGATAATCAAAGTTTGAAAGATAGTTCTTGTCAATATAATCCAGTTTCTCAGCCATATCCATATCTCCGTAGAGATAAATATAGCTGTTTGAAGGATGATAATACTTCCTATGAAAATCCAGATACTCTTCATATGTAAGTTCAGGGATAACATCAGGGTCTCCACCTGACTCTATGCCGTATGTAATATCCGGATAAAGAGAATTCTGTATTTCTCTTGAAAGAACATCGTCAGCTGAAGAGAATGCGCCCTTCATCTCATTGTACACAACACCATTGATGGTAAGATCACTATCCTTGTCCTCCATCTCATAGTGCCAGCCTTCCTGTTTAAATATCTTGTCAGTTTTATAGATATTAGGATAAAAAACCGCATCAAGATATACATGCATCAGATTCTGGAAATCTGCATCATTGCAGCTTGCAATAGGATAAACAGTCTTGTCAGGAAATGTCATGGCATTTAAAAAAGTATTAAGAGAGCCCTTTACCAGCTCTACAAAAGGATCCTTTACAGGGAATTCCCTTGATCCGCATAAAACAGTGTGCTCAATAATATGGGCTACGCCTGTTGAATTCTTAGGAGGAGTCCTAAAACCTATAGTAAAAACTTTATTATTATCATCATTAGAAAGAAGTGTTACTCTTGCACCTGTTTTCCTGTGTCTGAGAATATAGCTGTCAGAATTAAGGTCTTCTATTCTACGTTTTTCTATAATCTCATATGTTGCCAATTCTTCTAATCTCATTAAAAATATCCCTTTCAGGTTTTCTATTTATTTAAAGATCAAAATCATCACCATTCTTAAATGGCAGATCAAAATCATCTTTTTTATTTTCTTTTTCAACATGCGCAGTCTTGTACTCAGTTCTCTTTCTAAATACAACCTTGCGTTCTTTATGTTCGGGCTCAGTCTTAATCTCCGGCTTAACTGTAATTTTGTGTTCAGAAGATTTCCTATCCAGTCCAATCTTGCCTTCGAACTTAGGCATCTTCATCTTGGATGCGTCAACATCCATCTCATCCTCAGAACCGGTAGGCAAAACCATACCTTCAGGAACGTAGCGAGGACCTTGAAGCGCTTTCTTTTCAAGTGGAACATACTCGGCATCTTCATCACCTATGATTGTCCGAAGTTCTTCATCCACAGAGTCATCTTCATCATCTTCTTCTATATCTTCGTCAAAAATTTGTTCCTGTCTGGTCAGAGTAATAAGCGAAACAACGCATGCAAGAACAAATGCAAAAAATACAGTCACAACATTCTGATCATTCATTCTGGTTGCGCCAAAGAAAGGTGTAGCAACAAAGACAAGAATAGTAGCCAAAAGCCAGGGTGAAATCCTGCCAAAATTCTTATTTCTAAAATATCCTACAAGCACTCCGGACATCACTATAAAAGTGATCAGATACAAAAGCTTATAGTTTGTATAAGTCCAGAACATGCTAAAGGTATTGAGATTTCTAAAATAATAGTCAGACCAGTTGCCAAGAACTGCTCCCATATGCGCAAAACCGGCCTCCTGGGTAATCATTGCAAAAAATGTTATGACTCCCGAAAGAGAGACAAATAAGAAGCTAAATACTCCTTTATAGCCCTTATCTCCTGCCATAAACATAACTGACAAAAGAAGTGGCAAAACAGTAATAAAAGTTCCGGCATCAAGGTAGGTCATGAACCCTACAATAACTCCAACGAAAACATACCAGATTACATACCATCTTGAATTATATTTCCCATCAGATGCATTTCTCAGGTATATTCCAATTACAAAAAGCTCTACTCCCAGCATTGTGAGAAATAGCTCATCTGTACCAATAACTGCCTTTTGAAGATTCTCTGTAAAGATAGGCATAAAAGAAACATAAGAAGCAAAAATAACTGATCCAGCCTTACCCAAAAGAACCTTGCAGGTAATAGTTCCCAAAATGACAAATATCATAAAAAAGGCAATCTGAAGACCATAAGCCGTAGTGATCTTATTTCCGGTAAAATACATGATGAATCTAAGGATATCAGTATAAACGATAGACAAAAGATCATATTCGGCACCTGCAGCCTTAGCGCCCACCTGTGCATTTTCAAAAAGCGACAGCTTTCCAGTTGGCTCAGCTGTAGTCTGTCCTAAAATATAAAGCCGATAAAAAATACCACCTATAAAAACAGCAATAAGCATCAAAGCATAAATCACTCTGACGCCTATAGAATGAGCCAAACTCTCAAGTTCTATATGATCGCATATCCTGCCAAGCAAAAAGGTCAAGACGCTCATTATCAGAACGCCAAGGACAGTAAGTGCAATCGAATATGTTAATTTGGTATCTGAATATGGAAAAAGCCCTGAAAAGAAACTGGAACTTGCCACCATTATCACATCAAAAATCATAAATACAATCAAGATGCACAAACCTGGCCACATACGTTTTAGTTTCATTTCAGGACTCCCCCACGTTATATATATTGTTATAAAAAATCAGCCTATCTCAGCAGGTATATCACTCTTCAGGCTCATCCCAGTTGTGATATACAGCCTGAACATCATCATCCTCATCAAGGAGATCAAGAATTCTTGTAAGATATTTAACTGTCTCAGGATCAGTAACTGATACATAGTTCTGAGGGATCATAGTTACTTCTGCTGAAGCAGTCTCAACACCTGCCTCGTTAAGGGCTTCTACTACAGCCTGGAAACTATCAGGAGTTGTAAGGATTTCATAGCTGTCTTCTTCTTCATTAAAATCATCTGCTCCTGCATCAAGAACAAGCATCATAAGATCATCAGAAGACATCTTGCACTCTTCCTTGTCAATAAGGATCTGTCCCTTATTGTCAAACATATAAGATACGCATCCAGGAGTTCCAACGTTTCCATTACCCTTAGTAAATGCGCTCTTAACATTTGCTGCTGTTCTGTTCTGGTTATCTGTAAGAGTCTCAACGATGATAGCTGTTCCACCAGGGCCATATCCTTCGTATGTGATGCTCTTATAATCAACTGCTCCGTCTGCACCTGATGCCTTCTTGATACCACGCTCAATTGTATCGTTAGGCATGTTGTTAGCCTTAGCCTTGGCAATTACTGTAGCAAGCTTAAAGTTATTGGCAGGATTTGGACCACCTTCTTTAACTGCTACTGCAATTTCCTTACCAATGATAGTGAAAATTTTTCCCTTTGCAGCATCATTCTTTTCTTTCTTATGCTTGATGTTTGCAAATTTTGAATGTCCTGACATAAAAACTTCCTTCCTTTAGATATATCTAATTTGCTATTTCTAATTCTTTTTCTTCCTGAACAATCTCTTCATCAGGCAGCTTATTGACCTGAACACTCTGTACCATGTGATTATCTACAGAAAGAATCTTGAAACTATAGCCATCAACGGTGGTGCTAAACTCTTCATCAGCCTCAGGTATCCTGTCAAGCTGAGAAATCATATATCCGTTTAGCGTTTCAAACTCGCTCTCGCCGAAAGATATTTTAAATCTTTTCTCGAGAACTTCAAGAGGCGTTGTACCCTCTACAAGATATTCGCCGGAATTCTTTGTAGGTTTGATGAAGTTCTCATCCTCATCATACTCATCCATGATATTACCTACAATTTCCTCCAGAATATCTTCCATTGTGACCAAACCTGCAGTCTGACCATATTCATCTATGATTATGACCATCTGCGTTTTGGTAGATTGCATACTATGGAAAAGAGAATCTATATTCCTTGTCTCAGGAACAAATTTTGGCTGACGTAAAATACCCTTGATCTTCCTGATGGGAAGCTCTTCATCTGTCTCCTCGGATAGTTTTTTCATGGCATCTCTTATATGCATGATGCCAATGATATGATCAATATCATCAAGATAAACCGGAAATCTGCTGTTATTCGTGTCCATCATAAATCCAACAGCTTCCTTAAGGCTCATATTAGCGTCAATAGCCACCATAGCCTTTCTGTTGGTCATAATATCTCTGGCTTCTTTATCTGAGAATTCAAAGATATTGGTTATCATGTCTGCCTCTGTTTCCTGCAGAACTCCCTGTTCCTGTCCTTCAGAAACCATCGATTTGATTTCCTCTTCAGTAACATCAGACTCATCCGTTTCTCCGCGAATTCCAAATAAATATAAGAGCCCGGAAGAAAGCGCATTCGATATAAAAACAAAAGGATAACAAATTCCCAAAATAATGTTCACCGGATAAAAGCAAACATAAATCCATTGCTCCGGATATCTCGCCGACAGCTTTCTTGGAATCAATACTCCAAAGCACATTATAAGAAAACTGATGATAAGTCCGGTGCATAGATAAATAACTCCATGAGAATACCAGGTTGTAGTCATATTCTTGTCCATGGCACTTACAAAAGCACCGGAGATATTGATTACAACTATGCCTCCCAGGATCATATTTACCACAATATTAAAATACTGGATACATTTGATAAGTCTGGCATCATCCTTAATAGCCTTAAGAATCTTGGCGCTTAGCTGTTCTTTATTCTCAAGAACCTTTTTCTCTATTTCTTCCTCCCGGACATGCCCGAGAGCCACGCCAAATCCGTGTACCAGAACATCCATTATCAAAATGATAAAAAAGATGAGAATACTGACAGAAGGCAAGCCTTCGTCCATAGTAAGTCCTCCTATACACAAAATGTCAACTTACACTATATCATATTTTATAAACCTATTCCAGTAGGCAATTAGTCGCAGGCAAGTTTATCTATTTCAGCTCTCAAGACGTCACTATATATACCATCTTTTATCTTTTCGCTATGATCAAGTTCTTCATAGGGAACCAAAAGATTATGCTTTCTGGCAGCATTATCTCGTTTTGGAGCATAAGCCCAGTGATTTGCAAAATAAAATCTGCTCCATCGTATGTGCTCTATTCTAAATGCTTCCTCAGAGTTTTCAGCAATCTCGCCATCCGAAACAAGCTTTTTTTCTATCCAGTAATGATCCGCTCTTGCTACATTTGAGCTTTTGAAAAAGCCATTAAGCTTCTTCCACTCTTTTTCAGCCTCATTTTCATAATCAGCAGGAATATCCCCTCCCTGATATCTCAGAAAATAATCATAGTTAAAGAGCTTTCCCTGCCTGTACAGCTTTTCTTTTTTGATATTGTCTTCCGTCAAAATGTCGCTCATATCGCCAAAGGCCTGTACCTTATTGGAAACATATAGTTGTGATAAACAAGCAGGATTTTCCGAATAACAATGTATCTCTGCATCAGGATTTACATACAGTACCTTCTGAATCAGCTCAATACTCTTATCCGCAATAGTATAGATAACTCTGTCCATCGCAGATAGAGTATCCATCTCTTCCTCCCAGGATTTCTCATGGATTATGATACTGTCTTTATTCATGGTCTCAAGTGTCCCTACAAAAGCCTTCTGTGAAGGAGAACAGCCCCAGACATGATACTCTATTTCCTGCTCAAGGCTATAGATGTTATTAAGATACCCATACTTAAAAATAGCTGCTCCCACTCTTCCAAAACCTATTATTGCTATTTTAAGTTTTTCTTTTCTCCTGTCATAAAAATTATTTCTATGCCAGTATTCTCTGGCCATAACATCATAAATATTAAAGAAATGAAGGCTTGAAGACTCCTTGTCAGCTGCATCCAATAGTGATGGATCGATATCTCTTAGCATCATAAATACGTTAGAGCCCGATAGTTTTCCTTCATTCTCGGTATAAAAGCTGACATTATCCATATCATTTTCAAACATCAGAATATGATTCTTAACTTTTTCAACTTTAAACTTCTTGAGGTTATCACCATCATCATCCGGATTGTTATAGAGAGTATATCCATGGACGAGTTTGGAACCAACCTCCTGTCCCATATCATTATCCGTATATACAACCGTTGAATCAGCATTGAACCTGACAAAAAAATGATCCACCTTAGCATAGGCATATCTGACTACGCTCAGAATAATACCGGCAGTAACGATAACAGCGCCTATCTCCGCAAACAATATAAGAGGACTTTCATAATCAACAACGGGATTAACAAAATATAGTGCTACTGATGCATAGACAGCCTCCCATACAGGAAGCTTGCCATAATATCCATATCCTATACAGGCGACAAAAAAAGGTATCAATCCTATCGCATATGAAATCCATGGGAATTTTTCTTTAAGAAATTTTATGATTTTCATAGTTTCTCCCTCACAGGCAATAACTTTCAAACACCTATAAACCTTACCATTTTTAAATGTTTCAGGCAATAAATCTTTATACAGGGCCCTTTTCATAGTAAAATAATCTGATGAAAGAACGTTCGGGGGATATTTATGTTGTCGCTTTTTTCTATGGCATTAAACGCTGTTATCAGTTTCTTTTTATATATACTCAAGGGCTTATTCTCAATGCTTGCATGGTTTTTTAAAAGCTTATTCAGGCTGATTAAGCTTTTTTTCTGCGCTCTTCCTATTACTGCAGCCCTGTTTGTCATCTTTTTCCTGGCAAGTATTTTCCTATTTTTCAGCGGCATGCGCATTGCATCTCTAAATACAGACATCTTCCAAAAGCTCCTTAGTGATATCAGGATATGGTGGGTTCTCACTATTTATCCGACACGTGGAAGTATTGCGTTCTTTCTTTTGATCATTCTGTCCGTAATATTATTTATTCCGGTAATTTTTTCTGTTTTTTGTATCGGGACAGTCATCTCTTTTGGCAAGTTCCTGTTTTATGCAACCTGCGCTGACGCAATGATTTATCTTATAAGAGCTATTTTCCAAAAGTCATTTATTGCTCAGTTTCTTGACAGATACTACCTTCTCTTTCCATCAGCAGGTAAAAGACATTACGAAAAAAAATATGAAAAATGGTTAAGAAAACACCATGAAGATTTCGAAGATGAATCTGAAAGTCCCCGCAAATCTGTCAGGGATTTTTATGAAGAAGATGATGAAACTTACGATGATGATTACTACGAAGACGATGAATCCTATGAGGATGAAGATTTCTACGAAGATGATGAGTCTTACGAGAATGAAGACTTCTATGAAGATGATGAGCCTTATGCGGATGGAGACTTCTATGAAGATGATGAGCCTTATGAGGATGAAGACTTCTATGAAGATGATGAGCCTTACGATGATGAAAACTACTACGAAGGTCAAAAGTCAGCCTTCAATTTCTTTGCCGGCTGCAAATCAAGAGAAAGCGTAGATAAAAAATACAGATCCCTTGTCAAGCTCTATCACCCCGATAATATGGATGGTGATACTAAAGCTCTCCAAGAGATCAATGTTCAGTACTCAGAAGCCAAAAAGCGTTTTGGGTAGGCTTAAATATTACTTTCCTACAAATACTCTTGGAATTCTCTTGTTGAAATCACAGGTGAGTTCGTAATTGAATCTGCCGCTCATCTCTCCGAGAAGTTCAGCAGATATCTCTTCACCGGTATTCTTGTCCCTTCCAAGAAGAACTACTTCATCTCCTTCCAGGACATAATGAATATCGGTCACGTCTACCATGAACTGATCCATGCATACGCGGCCAATTATATTGGCATGATGACCATTTATCAGTACATATCCCTTATTGGAAAGACTTCTTGGATAACCGTCTCCGTATCCAACAGGTATTGTAGCTATCTTGGTAGGCTTATCTGTAACATAAGTTCCGCCATAACTTACAGGTGTTCCGGCAGGAACCTCTTTGATCATAACAATATGGCTTATAAGCTCCATTGTTGGTTTGAGGCTTACTATATCGCGCGGAACATCCTCTGATGGCCACATTCCATACATTGTTACTCCGGCTCTCACCATATCCATTGATGACTCAGGGACCGAAATAATACTTGCAGAATTTGCGCAGTGGTGAAGAGGTATTTTCTTTCCTGTCGTCTCTTCTACTGACTTAACAAAATCTGCGAACACTTTCTCTCTTTCTCTTGCATTGGAAAGATCAGCTTCATCAGCTCTTGCAAAATGTGTAAATATTCCTTCAACCTGTATTCCCGGCATATTCATGACTTTGCTGACAAAGTCTGCGCCCTTTTCATCAGGTGTTACGCCAATTCTGCTCATTCCTGTATCTACAGCAATGTGAACACAGGGAAGTTCTGTAAGTTCTCCGCTGTCAACAAGTTCCTGTCCGCAATCGGACAACTCCTGCGCCATATCCATTCTGAAAACTGAAGGTCTGACACCCTCTAAAAGCATTCTCCTGTACGCATACGGGAAGGTATATCCCAGTACCAAAATAGGCTTGATAGCCCCTGCATCTCTTAGTTCAAAGGCTTCCTCAGCAGTAGCAACCGCATAGCCCCATATATAATCAACATTTTCAAGACTAAGCGCGATCCTGGTAGCACCATGCCCGTAGGCATCTGTCTTGACCACAGCCATGATCCTGGTTCCATCGGGAATATTTTTTCTCATGGATTCCAAATTGTACTTAATCGCATCAATATCAATTCTTGCATAAACTCTTGAATACTCTTCAAGCATTTCTAAAACCATCCTAATTTTATATTTCTCTAAGAATATCTTCCATTCCAATTATAATATCAGAAGCCACCATGGAATGCTTACCTTTTTCCAGTGCTCCCCTGTCACCTGCCAGTCCGTGAAGATAAACTCCAAGGCATGCAATTTCAAAGGCCGATCTGTCAAAAGCCATGAACGCGCCCAGGATGCCTGAAAGAACATCCCCGCTTCCCGCAGTTGCCATTCCATCGTTGCCGCTCATATTAATATATATCTTTTTCTCTTTGCTGTCAGCAATAACTGTCCTTGCATCCTTGCAAACCACAGTGCAATGAAGATTCTCTGCCAGATCTCTTGGATATTCAAGAATATGTTCCTTGCAATCTCTGACATCTCTGTCAAAGAGTCTTGCAAATTCTCCAAGATGAGGAGTTATTATAAGTTTCCTGCCGTTTTTGGCATAATTTGACATAAGCTCTCTAAGCTCATGGTGCGAAGCAACAAGATTAAGCGCATCCGCATCAACCACCAGATTTCCCTTATACCCGGAAAGTGTCTGTTTGGTAAGTTCGTAGCCACTTTGCATTGTTCCGATTCCCGGACCAAGAACAACTGCACTCGCCCAACCAAAGCACAATTCAAGCTTGTCATTAAAAGGCTCGAAATCCTCATAGGTAACAAGCATGGCTTCCGGTAAAAGAGCTTTGATAACTTCCGCGTTTTCACTGGCAGTAAAAATCCTGACCATACCGGCTCCAGCCTTCATGCATGAATTAGTAGCCAAAAGGCAGGCTCCGCTTATGTCCTTGGACCCGGCTATAATAAGGACTTTTCCATTAGTTCCCTTATTTCCATCAAGAGGTCTTTTAGGCAAAAGATCTGCTATATCTTCATCATAAAAAAAGGCCCCCGGCTCTTTTGACAAAAAGCTGTCATCAGTTATTCCCACATCTTCTACTATGAGTTTTCCCAAATACTCACAACCGGGATACAGGATATGTCCAAGCTTGATCTGATTAAATGTAACAGTAATATCTGCTTTGACAGCACTTCCACAGATCTTGCCATTATCAGCATTTATACCTGATGGAATATCAACACTTGTAACAAGAAGGTCAGATTTTCTCTCAGCCTTACAATCGTTTATGTATCTGACTGCTTCTGCAAAGTCACCTGAAACAGGTCGTGATAGCCCTATTCCAAATAATGCATCTACTATGATATCCCACTCAGAAGCACATTTGTTGTCTCTTATATTGGAAAAAGTGTCAGGAGTAGTTCCATATTTTTCCAATATCTTAAGCTGTTTCAGTAAGAGGTCGCTGCACTTAGTGTAATCTCCCACAAGGCATATATTTACATATATTCCTTTCTGTCTCAATAGTCTTGCAATGCAGGCCCCATCTCCACCATTATTGCCGACTCCGCAAATTACAAGTGCTCTTACTCTCCTGTCGATGTTCCTATCTCCAAGCCATTTTTCAATACTTTCTACAACTTTTAGGGAAGCTCTCTCCATTAAGACAATGCCGGGAACCCCAAAGAATTCGGATGTATTCCTGTCATATACTTTCATTTCCTGACTGTTTACCGCAAACTTCATATAGATCTCCTCCCTTAAAATACAGCTAAAGATTGCTCGTACTCATATTTGTCTGTAGGCCGCCTGCAAGCACATCTGACGTAATTCACATAACCGGCTCTGCAATAAAAGGGCTGCCTGTTAAAGCAGCCCGCAAATTATTCTACGTATTCTTCTCCGGATAAAGGTCTTCTAATCGGATGTCTCTTGTCCGGATCATATTTCATATCAAAAAGATCTACAACTTCAGGTCCGAAAATCTGATGCATATAAGAATAGAGATTATAATTCTCCATCTCTGATTCCTGAAGCCTGATAACATTCTTTTTAAGTTCTATTCTGGCCCTCTTGATCCATTCATCCAAAGCTTTGATATCTTCTGTGTTATCATGAAGTCTCTCATAGCAGACCTTCATGGTTTCCAACATCAGCTTATAGTCTATATCATATATCTGTTTGGATAGATCAAGGAGCTCATCCTGATGGCTGTCTAGCTTATCGTTACATTCGTTAATAAGTCTGGTGCGTTCTGAAATCTCTTTCTCGATGTTTGGGGCATTACCAAGCTTATTGGCTTTATCCCTTAGCGGCACAATTTCTCCAAGAAGCTTTTTCTTAAGCTTCTTGATATCCTTGGTCTGGCTCCTGAGTTTGCCGTCCTTCTCAACCAGAGAATTAAGCTCATCAGCGAGGCTCTCTATTTCAGGTGTCATTTCAGTCTGCGTAAACAATTGATGCCATTTATTATCCAGCGTCAGTATAGGAATACTCTTTCCTTGTAGCGCAGACATATAAACTTCATCGTCTCTTGCCATCAGATTATCTCACAATCATCAGTTTATGTGTTTTCATACCTGTTTATATTATACGATAATTTCATCAAACTGTCAGATAAATGTACATTTTCTACCTGTATATTGTTAGGAACTTCCAGGTCTACATGCGCAAAGTTCCATATAGCCTTGATTCCGCACTCAGCAAGTTTGTGTGCCATCGGAACAGCCTGATCCTTGGGAATAGTAAGAACTGCTATCTCAATCTGATTCTTCCTGACAAAATCTTCCATCTCATCTACAGGGCGCACTTCAACATCTCTGATCTTGGTTCCATAAAGTTCAGGATTGCAGTCAAAAGCTCCCTTAAATACAAATCCTCTTCTGGTAAAATTAGTATATCCGGCAATAGCCTTGCCAAGATGTCCTGCACCGATAATTACAAGGCTGTGCTGCTTGTCAATTCCAAGTATCTTACTGATTTCATCATACAGGTAATTGACATTATATCCGTATCCCTGCTGACCAAATCCGCCAAAATTATTAAAATCCTGTCTGATCTGAGAAGCTGTCACCTTCATAATATCTGAGAGTTCCTGAGAAGAAATTCTCTCAACACCCTTTTCCTTAAGGTCCCCCAAATATCTAAAATAGCGAGGAAGTCTCCCTATTACTGCCTGAGAAATCTCTTTATCTGCCATCAAAAGCTCCAATCTTGCGCATCATTAACGCTTTATAATAATTTTTTTCATTTCTAATTGTTAATAAATTCTCAATTATAATTATATCCATCCGTTAAATAAATGTCAATTGAATTACAGCCCATGGACATGCCATTTTTAGGCTATCCAAGGGCTGTTTGAAACGCTTTTGAAGCAGTAAAACTTAAGGCTTAAAGAAACTAATTGTTTCTGTCATATCCTCTGCAAGTTTTTGAAGCTTATTAGCAGATTCTGTGATCAGTGAGAATGTTGCATTAAGTTCCTGCATTGAAGCATTTGTCTCTTCCGTTGAAGCTGCATTTTCTTCTGAAATAGCAGAAAGATCAGAAATAATCTCTACAAGTTTATCCTTGGCAGTGTTAAGGTTTTCAACATAACCGGCAATGCTGTCTGTACTGCTTGATACATTATCAACATTATCAGCCATGCTGCGCATATTGGTCTGAGTATCGTCAAGCTGCTGGGACTGTTGATCAAAGCTGGAATTAAGCCTCTGCATTACTTCAACTGATGCTTCAGAATCCGCCAGGAGTTGTTCTACAATTTTCTTGATTTCTTCTGCGCTGTTACTACTCTGAACAGCAAGCTGTCCTATTTCTGTTGCAACAACCGCAAATCCCTTTCCGGCATCTCCGGCTCTTGCAGCCTCTATGCTGGCATTAAGTGATAAAAGATTTGTCTGTGACGCAATTTCAGTAATAGCCTGTGAAAATTTAGAAATCTCTTTGGCTGATTCATTCGTCGAATTAATGGTATCTCCAATATCACGAACAGACGCCTGAACATCTTTACTTTGCTCTATCAGTTTATCAAGAGCTTCCATAGCTGCTTCACAGGAAGTTTTCATTTCTCCTGCAAAAGAATTGAGCTGCTTGACATTATCTGCCACTTCATCAATATCTCTTCCAATATCCTGTGTATTACCGGCTGCTGTTTCAACGCTTTCCGCCTGGTTAACAGCTCCTCTGGAAATCTCATCGACTGCCTCACTGACCTGACTTGATGCTGACGAAGCCTGCGATGCAGAGTCAAAAAGCTCCGCTCCTGAAGCCTTAAGGTCATTAGACATTCTCATAGTATCTCTGATCACAGAACCAAGTTTATCCATAAGTGTCTTAGCTCCATCAGCCAGGAGACCAATTTCGTCATTACGCTTAAGATATGATTCATCTATATTCAGTTTAAGCTCTCCTTGCGCCAGTAATCCATATTCATCTGCTATAGCTCTCATCTTGACAGATACAGTATTAGCAATGACGATTCCGATAACAGAAAGAATAACAGCAAGGATTACAGAAATCACAGCCATCGTTGCAATGACAGCTGAAATTTTTCCAATAACATCATCTCTTCCTCTGCCTGCAAAAACCATTCCCGCGACTGTCCCATCATCCTGTAAAAGAGGACAATAATAGCAATAATACTTTTGAGAAGCTCCGGCAGGGGATGCATTTGGAGTATACATTTCGTTCTTTTGGTTAAGCACCTGATTGATAACGCCGTCAGATGCATTGAAGCCTACTATCCTTTTGCCATCTTCAACAATAGTGGTAAGAACTCTTTCTTTTCCATAGAAAACAGAATACTCAAGTCCTGTATAATCCTTTAGCTCATCGATTATCTCTTCATATTCATCATGAACTTCTACGTCGCCTTTGGTAAGAACTTCATTGTCGTATGCCCAATCTCCATCCCAGACATAAGTCATTTCACTTTGAAGCTGCTCTGCAGCAACCCTGAGTTCTTCGCGAACCATATCATTATAGGTGTTAGTGATGTTAATCCCACTTATGACAGTTAACACTACTGCAATGCCTATAATAGCTGCAACTGCCGCAAAAATGAGCTTTTGAACTAATTTACCATTATATGCCTTAGGCTTCATATTCATCCCTCCTGGAAAGCACAATGTCGAGATAATAAAAAAACATATACAAATTATCGTATATTATTATACAAAAAAATCCCCGTGCATTTCTGCACAGGGACTTTCTTTTTTATTAATTTTTGATTAATTATCTTTACTTAACAAGAAGTCCATTTTCATCAAATGTATATTTCTTGAAGTAATAAGTGATTGTACAATTCTTGACCATATGACCTTCATTATCAAAGTAGCGGGTGCCATCTTCAAACGTTACAAGAATATTCTTTAACATTACGCCTCTTGCGTCAACGTAGTAATTGTAGTCACCGTCACTTACTATAGTCTTGTACTGAAGGCATCCATCTTCTCCAAGATAATATGTCTTGGCGTACTGTGTTACAAACTGAGATATTACCATACGTCCATCGCCATCAAAGTAGTACTTATTATCGTCTACAGTTGCGAAATTATTATGCATTATCTGGCCCTTAGCATTAGCGTAGTACTTATATCCATCGCCAGGAACAATTATTGTAGATGTAAGCATCAGACCATCATCACCAAAGTAGTAGATTGATCCATACTTTTCAAGGAAGCTGTTTTTGAGCATATGACCGTCAGTATCGAAGTAATACTTACCTTCGTCAGTTGTCAGATATGCCCCTCTTGTCATCTTGCCGTTTTCTTTGAAATAGTATGTTACTCCATCAATTGTTATAAGTCCTGTGTAATAGCTGCCATCTTCAAGAACATAGTAGTATGAACCATATTTGTTTACGATTGTACCAACAGGTACTGTAGGCTCATCATCAACAGGTCCATAGTAGGAAGCATCTGTAATAGCCTTACGAACTACAATCGCGCCAAGTCTTGGTGTGTTAGAGCCAAATGTCATAGTAAGCTGACCGTCTGTAACTTCAACATCAACCGAAGTTACTGCGTATGTGTTTGCAGCATTACTTACGCTAAAGCTCTTATCTTCTACTGTTCCTGTTACTGAGCTCTTGTAAACAGAGTTACTAAGGAACTCAACCTGATAATTGCCATTTTCAACATCTACAAGGAATGTTTCTCCTGCAGGAAGAGCAAAGTCTGTATAAACCAGCCAAGGAAGTGTTCCTTCATAAGTAAATTCCTCAGTACGTCCCTGCATAGCTACAGAGCCGTTTTCAAAGCCATATCCCTTTTCTTTTGAATATGCACTTCCAAGTGACTCAAGAGTTGCCTTACCATTCTTAGGGTTAACTGTTATTCCTGTCCAGCCTTCAGCAACACGGTTAGTGCTGATTCCAAGATCAAACTTATAAAGTGCAGGATAGCTTACAACTGCCTTGAGATTAGCAACACCCTCATAATCTTCAACAGTACCTTCTACATTGAAAGTAGATCCAAGGCTTGATACATCTATATCAGATGCATTCCATGTTACAGCAGCTGTTGTAGTATTGCCGCTTGCATAAGTTACAGTAACTGTCTCAGGAAGAGAATACTTCTTATTAAGATATTCAATCTCAACAAAAGAGTCTGCTACAGAAACAATATAGTCACTTACAATATGAACTGTAATGCTTACTGTATCTTCTGTTCCCTCTACAACGCCCTTAAGTGTATAGTCGCCAACCTTTGTTGTGTCGAGCTTGTCTGTATTCCAGGTAACCTTAACATCCTTGCTGCTTCCATTAAGGAATGTTGCCTTGACAACAGAAGGAAGAACAACCTCATTGCCAAGAATCACTTTGATATCTGCAAGTTTTTCATAACCTGTAGGAACATTAGCAACTACCTTTACAGTAACATCAACAGGGTTTTCAGCATAGCCACGAATATAAGCATGTGCTGTGTATTCTCCAACTGTATGGATATCAACATCATCAGCATCCCATGTAATAATTACGTTCTGCTCAACTCCCTCTGAGTCTGTTACAGAAATGTACTGTTTCTGTGCTGCAAGAAGGTCTGCTACAGTCTGTCCATCAGCAAGAGGAGTATCCTGAACAAGCTCCATTTCTGTAAGTTCTTCATTAAGCTTGCTGATCGATACAGTAGGCTGAACTGTAAGAGGAGCACTTGAATAGCTTACTTTTCCATCTACTACAGCTGCTACCTTATAAGAATAAGTATTTCCTCCCTTAACTGTCTTGTCAGTATATGTGTATACCTTGGAAGGATCTGTATCACCAGAAACAGGAACCTCTTCATAAATAGGATTAAGCCTTGTTATTACAGCAGCATTCAAGATTGCAAGATTGCCACTGTTAGAAGAAACAATCTCAATCTGAGAAGCTTCTTCAAATGTTACTGTTGCAGTCTTAACAATATCAGCTACCTTAGCTGACTGTGATACAACACCAAGGTTCTGTCCATTTACAATGATTGTTGTGCCATTATAAGCATTATTGCTATAAGCAGCTCCGGCATATACATCAACCTTATAAGAGCCAGCAGGAACATCTACAAGGAACTTGAGCTCGCTATCTCTTCTGTCAAGATCGCAGCATGCCTTCTCAATATCAGTCTGAGTATCGCCAGCATTCTCGATACCTACACCAACCTTATTCCAGTTGACATCTGCGCCTGTGCCAACTTCCCAGCCAAATCCTCTGGAAGCATTGTAGTCATCGGCAAGAATTCTCTCAAATCCACTAGCATTTGCACTCTTATAGCCAAAATCAAACTTCTTATATACACCAGCTTCCTCGTAACCGGTAATTACCTTTTCTGTCTTAGAAGTCTCTCCACCGTCTTCAGCTGCAAGCCCGTTTGCATCAAGTCTTGCTACTTCTTCATAGTCACCAGTAGTCTGATTGCCGTTTTCATCTGTAGTTACCTGAGCTCTCTTAACAACATAGCCCTCTACATCATGACCATATACACCATCATTTGCAGGAGTAAAGCCAATTGTTACGCTTGTAGAATCTACAGCTTTTTCTGATACCTTAGATGTTACAAGGCCTTCAGAAATGAGGTAACTTGTATGTGCAGGCTGGTTGTAGCCAACGTTCTGCCATGCTACGCCTTCTCTGTAAGCAAGGTCTGTAAGTGAGCAAGGAACTACATAATCTGTCTGAATTGTTGTTGAGTAAATTCTAATTCTGCTGTCGTCAGCAGCGCATCTTGCAATTATCTCTTCTCTGTAGTCACCAAGGATATCTGCTACAAGGCCAAGATTTCCCTTTGTTCCGTTACTTGTAAGAACCTGTGAGGATTCAAATAGAGTAACTGACTTCTGATTCTCATAATCCCATTTCTCAATAGTTGTTGTAAGAGGCACATATGCAGCCTGGTTAAAGGTGTGATCCTGCATATCTGCAAGAAGATCTCCATCCCAGAACATAGAGAAGTTAACTGCAGGAGTTGCGCCATCTGACAGAGCTATCATTGATGTATAATCAGAATCTGACTTGCCTACTCTTCCGGAAAGTGAGCTGAATACATCAGCATTTCTGGAATTCCATGCAGGCTCATCATTGCCCTTGTAATTTGGATTAGCTATTGACCAATACTCAGCACCTTCCGCTGTAGGATCAATATCAGCTGCCATTCCACGTCCTGTGTCTTTACCTGTGTAGTAACCTGTAAGGATCTCACCTGTCTCAGCATCATGAATTTCTACATGATATGGAACATTATCATGCTCGTGAACATCCATAACCTCAAGTCCCGGATTACTTGGAATCCAGTCACTTACATGCATTGCATCGCCATGACCAAGCTGTGTTGAATAAAGAACTGATCCATCGTTATCAATTGTAAGTGAACCATAAATGATCTCGTCCTTGCCATCTCCATCTACATCATTGATGGAAAGTCCATGGTTGCCCTGAGCTGTAAGCTCAACATCACTTGAAATATTATCTGTATCAAATTTCCAATATACACCAATCTGCTCAACTTCATTGCCTTCATCATCTGTAGTCTTGGTGAGGTAATATGCTGTGAGTGTTGTTCTTGTGTAATAACCTCTTGCAAATACTGCGAAAGGAGTTGTTCCATTAAGATAAGCTGTACCAGAAAGGAATCTGTCTACACGGTTACCATATCCATCTCCCCATGCAGAAACGCTTCCTCTTGCAGGAATATAATTTGTTGTATCAATAAGTTCACCGGTATTTCCCTTGAACATTGAGAAGTACTCAGGTCCATCAAGTACATAACCGCCAGAATTTCTATAGTCATATTTAGGACTTATAGTATCTGTAGGAAGTGCATCGCTGTTGCAGGCACCAACATATCCTGTTTCTACAAGACTTCCGTTCTCATTTTTATAAGTTGTAGTACCATCTGCTGTCTTAATAGCAATCTCTGCGATACCATCAGCATCATAATCCCAAACCTGGAACTGAGTATAATGCGCGCCGGAACGAATATTGACACCAAGGTCAATTCTCCAAAGCTGGTTAACTGCTCCGGTTGAGAAATCTACGTCATATCCATCAAGGAAAGTTTTTCCGGTGTAGCCTGAACCTGAATTATCCTTGGCATTGCTTGGATACCACTTAACGATAAGTTCAAGTTCACCATCACCATCAAGATCTCCAACTGACATATCATTTGCTGTATATGTGCAGGTTGAACCATCAGGCATTGTTTCATCTTCAGGCTTATTGAGTCCAAACTCCATATACTGATTAGCCCAGACAGGAGTTTCCTTTGCTGTAAGGCCAAGAGCTGAATCATTAGAACCAACTACTGTATAAACATTTGATGGAAGACCACCCTCATCGATCATGTTTGTAGAGCTGATGTCATGTGCAATACATGTACCATTTCTATAAACGTTAAATGTTGTTGTAAGTTCTTTTCCGCTGAAATCTCCAGGGAAGCTTCTCCATGAGAGGTAATTTCCTCTTGTAATAGGATTGCCGTCTTTGTCAGTAGCTGAAACCTTAGTCTCTGCACCTGCATCGCCTGCAAGGTTGATAGCTACAAGAGCACGAGAAGCATATGTTTCAAGTCCGCCTGCTACAAGTGAACCAGCTATAGGTGTCATGATAGCTTCTGACATTTCACCGATTCCGCCTGCGTTCATTGCAGCGACCTTGTAATAATAATGTACATTAGTTGCAATTTCAGGATCTTCGTCTGTAAAGGATGCAGTAGTTGACTCTCCAACCTTAACAAACTCCTTAAATCCCTTGTCGCTCTCTGCCTTAGCAGAACGATAAACAATGTACTTGATAACATTCTCTTCTGCAGGACTCTCATCCCATGCAAGAGAAATAGTATTCTGAAGCTCTTCCTGTCCTTCCTCAGGACTTGTGCACTTAAGTCCCTTAACAGCAGCAGGAACCTCTACACTAGGATCAAGCATAGACTGTGTTACAACATTACTTGCTGAAGACTCGGAACCATCCTCAATAACACAAGTCATGTAATATGAGTAAGTTTCTCCAAGTGAAGCTGTCATAGCACGGCAGTCAAGCTCGTTATCAATAAGCTCCTGAGCAGTATAGCTCTTTACCAATGCAAAATCTTTATCAGATTCACCTTTCTGATAAACCCTATAAGATACAGCATCCTCAACCTTTGTAAATGAAAGAAGGAATGTAGCTGTAGTCTTTCCAAATGAAAGCTCTGTGATAGCAAGGTTTCCAGGTGCAGGTAAAAGAGATGTAATAGTAAGACCATTTATATACTGGTTAGTACCCTCAACAGTTAAATTGAGCTGTCCATCTGTAACACTTACAGTTCCTGTGCAGCTTCCAAGAGACTGTTTGCAGGCGATTGAACCAATTGAAATTCCCTCAGCAGAATATGCAGGCTTAATTGTACTTGTTCCATTTAAAAGATCTGCAGCATATACTGTAATTTCATATTTTCCGTTTGGAAGATCAACTGCAAATTCTCCGGCACCAAGGTTAAAGTCATCTGCCATAGCTGATGAATCAGCCTTGCCATTTCCGCCTCTGTAACGGCCATTGTTAGGAGCTGTGATCCATCCATAGCCTTTTTCAGCAGTGTACATCTCATTCTGGTTAACACCAGTCCAACCTTCCATTGTAGGAGAATTGTTGTAGTTAAAGTCAAAGCGAAGTCCTGCTGTCTTGGTAGCAACCTGAAGCTTATCAGATAGCTCTCCTATGCCAAAGCTGTTAAATCCTGCTACGGCATATACATATGTAACTCCGCCTCCACAGCTTGGATCAACATAAGTTGTCTTACCTGAAACAGAATACTTATCAGCCTTTGAAAAATCTACATCATCAATTGTCTGTCCCTCTGAAAGTGCTGCTCTGTAAATATAGTAAAGCTCTGCGCCCTCAGCAGCTTCCCATTCAAGTGAAATGCTTGTAGCACCAATTGAAGTTGTCTTAAGACCCTGAGGCTTAGCCGGAGCTTCTGAAGCTGCATTGATAACTACAAGGCCAGCCAGATCATCAAGCTTGTCTGAAGCACCCTCAACCTTACCATCAGCATAATCAACAATACCTTCTGCTACGCACTGAGCAAACTTAAGTGCTCCATAGTACTGAAGGTGTGTAGAATCATCAACGCCACCTGCATATGCGCCTGTAGATACCTCACCGGCTGCAAGCTTAAGGAAAAGCATCTTGGAGCCTTCAATTCCAAAGTTGTTACATACATCAATAGAGCGCTGTGTAAGATCAACATAAGGAATATCGTACTCAGCTGCAAGTCTTAACATTACCTGTCTGTATGCCTCGAAATTGCTGGCAAAAGAATTAAGACTTCCATCAGGATTAGTTGTATAGCTGTAACGTGCAACAGGAGTAACAAGAACCGGTGTAGCACCTCTTTCTATAGCTCCGTTTACGTATACCATGATCCACTTTTCAAAATCAGCAGCTGATACATAGCGGTTTGGTCTTGAATAAGTAGCATCGTTATGTCCCCACTGAACAAGAAGATAATCGCCTGGCTTGATGTCCTCGAGAATATCGTCGAACTTGCCCTCATCAATAAAGGACTTGGATGAACGTCCACCAATTGAGCGATTCTCAACTATTGCAGCTGTAGTCTCATAAACCTGAGACTGGCTGTATCCGCAATCAGTGCACTCTCTTTCCTCTACAAAATCCCCAAAGTATGTAGAAAGAACCTGGCCCCAACCAGTCTGAGGATAATAATACTCGTCATATGTCTGAACTGTTGAGTCAGAAGCCACAAAGATTGTAGGCTTATCGCCCTTCATTTCTGTAGCAAGTCTTGTGATCTTGAGACCTGAAACATAAACCTTTGTTGTCTTGGCATCACTCATAGACTTGGCATCACTTGTGCCAAGGAATTTGATATTAAGATTGCCATCTACAAGGTTTGCCTCAAAAGACTTAGTAACGCTACTGCCGGGAGCAACACTTATACCTGTTACTTTAGTAATGTCCTCAGCCTCCAAAGCAGCTGTGTATGCATTATCAGTAGGGTTAACAAAAGTAACATCAACCTTGTAATCAGCATTATAAAGATCTACATCAAAAGTTGATGTGCTCTCATATGTATATACGCCATATCCGCTTGATTCAGTCTCTGTCCATATCTTGCTGGCAATTTCTACATAATCGGAGCCATCAATAACATTTCCGGCGCCGGAAGATACAGCAGGAACACGTGGATAGTAAACATTACCGGACCATCCAATTGCATCCTGACTATAATCTACATCGCTAAAGCCATAGCCGTGTTCTTCATCATATACAGATTTTGAAGAAACGTCTTTGTCAGCACCAAATCTGATGTTTGCCACAGTAAGATCTTCTGTGAAGTTTTCAAAACCATCTTCTCCCTGATCAGCAATAACTCCGTCAGAAGAAGCCAATAAAGTTTTGCTCTCAAGTAAAAGAGATGATCCTTCTTCGGCAGAGTCCTCAGTCAAAGCTACTGTTTCACTTTCATCCAAAGAAATCTCTTCTAAAGCTTCATCAAGAGAATCTTCCTCTGAGCTTTCTACTACAGAACTTCCTTCTGTAGATGCTCCATCCACACTTTTTTCTTCTGATGCAGCTGATTTTTCATCACCAGCCTCATCGCTGCCAGAGTTGCCAGAAGAAGCATCATTTTCATCAAAAAAGATCACATCTGCATTATCAGGATTTAAGTCATCCTCTTTTGCAAATGCGGTGATACCGCTTGTGGCAGAAGCAATAGTTGACGCTGCCATCATAGCGCTCATTCCAAGAGCAAAGCTCTTTGAAAGCGCTTTGGAACGTCTATTACTACCCTTATACATCCCAACAACCTCCTTTTTCCTTTCCCCTTTTTGTTAACATTTTCAAATTTTGCAATCCCCCTCAAGATCGCAGACATTAAAATGTTACAAATAATAATTTATCTAGTAACATATTTTAGGCAATTTGTCGGAACTTAGCATTTCATTTTCGGTATAATACTTTGCAAATTTGACCTTTTCACTTTTGTGATAATTTGCACTTATAAGTCAGTTTTTATTTCAGCCAATAATCATTTTTGACCAGCCATCACACTTACTTTTTAGATATTTACATATATATTATTTTCGTATAATATTGTTGGGTTAGAAACAACTACAAACTATATCTTTTTACTTATATATGAGTAAATTACAGAAAGAGGAAATATGGAATATAGAGATTATATGGTCCGTGCAACCGCTGGGAATGCACAGATAAGAGCATTTGCCGCTACAACCAAAGACCTGGCCGACTATGGCAGAAGGGCTCATGGCCTCTCTCCTATTGCCACAGCAGCACTAGGCAGACTTATGACCGGAACTGTTATGATGGGACAGATGATGGATAACGACAGCGATATGATCACTGTTAAAATGGATGGCGACGGCCCACTTAAGAGCGTTCTTGCTACCGCTGACAATAAAGGTAATGTTAAAGGCTATGTCAGCAACCCTTATGTCATCATGGAGCCAAACGCAGCAGGACACCTCAATGTTGGAGGCGGAATCGGCGAGGGAACTCTCACAGTAATAAGAGATATGGGATTAAAAGAGCCCTATGTTGGTCAGGTTCCTCTCTATTCAGGGGAAGTTGCCGAGGACCTCACATACTACTTCACCAAATCAGAGCAGACTCCTTCATCTGTAGGACTTGGCGTTCTTGTTGAAAGAGAAAACCTCTCTGTAATAGCAGCCGGTGGTTTCATAGTTCAGCTCATGCCTTTTGCAGACGAGCAGACTATCACTCATCTTGAGTTTAACCTTGGTAAGTTTTCTTCAGTAACTGACATTCTCAAGGCCGGCAAAACACCTGAAGACATGCTCAAAATTGTTCTTGATGGTTTTGACATAGAATTTACCGACACTGTTGACCTAAACTTCTACTGCAACTGCGATAAAGACCGCGTAGAAAGAGCTCTGATGCTTGTTGGCAAAAAAGATATCCAGGAAATGATCGATGACGGCAAAGATATAGAGATAAAATGTCATTTCTGCAATAAAGCATACACCTTCTCAGTAGATGAACTTAAAGCGATCAAAGAAAAAGCTAAATAAATAATCTAAATAAATAATCTAAATAAATAATCTAAATAAATAAGCGCTCGCCATGCAAGTAAGTGTCATAAACAATTTGCATAGCGAGCGTTGTTATTATGTAAATATCAGTTTGTAGACTTTGAGGACTTTTTACTTTGTTTGAATAAAAGCCTTCCGCCCCAGAAAACAAGAAATACTACAAAGAGCATAAAAAGCTCAGAATGGAAAACTCCGACAATGTAGTAATTTCTCTCCAGAAAGTATTCCGCTTTAAATCCTATGAACACCAAAATAAACGTATAGAGAACATACATGAGTAAAATCGGCGAATTAGCGAACACTTTTTTCATATTATCTATAAAATCTTTAAAGGATGCATCAAAATATACAAATCTACCTATCATAAGTCCCAGATAATACATCATAACCGGACCATATTGGCTCTCATCACCAATAGTATTAAGGTATATAAGCGATATGATGGCAAAAAACATACCAAGCATTCTCATGGTAGCCTTCTCATCCTTGTTGATCACCTTGAGCGGGATAATAAATGTATCAAGGACAGAATTAAGCACACATGAAAAACAGATCAAAAACAAAAGAACAAAGTCTTTGCCATCAGCCCATGTAGTCACAAGAAAGTTCTCGAGCTGTGTCAGATTAACTGCTTTACCTGTTTCAACCAGTTCATAAACATGGTTGATGATCACATATGCACAGGAAAAAGACATTACGCAGGTTCCCGAAATGATCATTTCGAAGAATTTCTCCACTCTTACTTCAAAATCTTCCTTTGTGTATTCTTCCCTGCATCTGGCATCATATTTTTTCCCATAGGCTTTGGAAAAAAGATATATTATCCCCATACACACTCCGCAAAGAGCCAGTGTAAGGCATAAGAAAATAATTTTTTTGATAAGTGTAAAATCCGGATTTAAATAAGCCTGTATTGTCATGTCATTATGTCTTGTACTGCATTCCCCACTTCGCAGTACTCTCTCCCTCAGTCAGTTATTGTCTTATAGCATTTAGGTCTTCTGTCACGAAACAGCCCCCAGGATGCTCTCATTTTACTAATTTCCTCAAAATCATATTCAGCATAGATTATTTCTTCTCTGTCCCTGCTGGCTCTAACAATAACTTCACCAGTTTCATCAGTCATAAAGCTGTTTCCATAGAAAGTAAGGCTTGATTTCTGTCCTCCGTTTTCTTCAGAAGGCTCAACATCCTCTCTTCCAATTCTGTTTGCAGCAGCAACAGGAATGATATTTGCAGCTGAATGTCCCTGCATTGTACGCATCCAGTGTCCTGAACTATCTACATCAAGGATTGGCTCGGAGCCAATTGCCGTAGGATACAGAATAATATCCGCTCCTGCCAGTGCAAGGCATCTTGCCGTCTCAGGAAACCACTGATCCCAGCAGATTCCTACGCCAACTTTGCCATAGGTCGTTTCGAATACCTTAAATCCCGTATTTCCCGGAGTAAAATAAAACTTTTCCTGATAGTAGTGATCATCCGGAATATGGGCCTTACGGTATATACCAAGCTCTCTTCCGTCAGCATCTATCATTACGACAGTATTATAAAAGACATTTCCGTCTTTTTCATAAACGCATATGGGCATGACCACTTTAAGTTCAGCACAAAGTTTCTTAAAATGTTCAACTGCAGGGTTCTCTGAAATTGGAAGAGCAAGCTCATAATAGTCATATCTGCGTTCCTGACAGAAATACTTACGCTCAAAAAGCTCAGACAAAAGAATAATCTTAGCACCACCAGATGCTGCTTCTCTTGTAAGTCTGTCAGCCGTTTCTATATTTCTCTTAACCTGATCAGCGTCTGATGAAGCTATAGCGCCACAGGCAAATTGCACACAGGCAACTTTTGTCTTATTACCCATTACTGATTATTCCTCGCTTTATATCAAAATATTTTCATGTCTCACCAAGATTATTCTCCGGTATCTGCTGTGTAATGCAGTGAATATTGCCACCTCCAAGAAGAATATCTCTTGCCGGAATCCCTATTATTTCTCTATCCGGAAGGAGTTTACCAAGTATCTCAAGCGCTCGAAGATCACTATCTTCATTCTCTCCTCCAAATTGAGGAATAAGCGCAGCATCATTTACAAAGTAGAAGTTGACATAGCTTGCAGCAAGCCTCTCTCCTACCTCCCTAAAATCTTCTCCTTCTTCAAACTCGTAGTTATCAAGGTCTTCCTCAGTAACAAGAACAGGATGGTCCGGGATAGGAAGTTTGTGCACTACTATTTTTCTTCCTTTAGCATCAGTCTCTTTTTCCAAATACTCAAGATCAGCGCGGGACAATTCATATTGAGGATCATTTACATTATTGGTCCAGGCAAGAACCACTTCCCCAGGTCTTATAAAAGCACATACATTGTCGACATGTTCATTAGTCTCATCATTATAAATACCGCGTGGAAGCCACAATACTTTTTCTACTCCAAGATATTCCTTTAGCCTGTCTTCTATCTGATTTTTGGTCATCTTAGGATTTCTTCCTGCACTTAAAAGGCAGCTTTCTGTCACCATGCAGGTTCCCTCACCGTCACAGTGAATAGAACCGCCCTCAAGGACAAAAGGCTCTGCACTATAATAATCCAGATCGATCTTATCGCAGAATCCCTTCGCAACCAGATCATCCTTATCCCAGGAAGCATATAATCCGTCTACTTCTCCACCCCAGGCGTTAAAAGACCAGTTGATTCCCCTTATTTCAGGTCTTGGAGTTTCCTCTAAATCTCTTTTATCAGATTCATTATCCAGCTTGCGATTTCTTATTACAAAAGTAGGTCCCACATCTCTTGCCCAGGCATCATCTGAATCTATTGGCATGACCAGATAGCGGTTCTCAAGGACTTCAGCTGCTGTTGAAATATTAGCAATTTTGCGCATACTCTCAGCACTTAGAAGAATCCTTTCTTCTTCCTCATCTGTTATTGGAGTAACCAGATCGCCGATGCCCTCAACATAGTCTGCAATTATCTCTTTCAAGAAATCCTTGGCTTCCATCCAATGCTCTTTATCAGCAATAAGATAAAGATACTCTCTTTTTAAAATCTCTATGAAAACATTTGCAAAACTATATAAGGCTCCTGATCTGTCTTTTCCCCAGCTTCCGGGCCTTACGGGATATATCATTATAGTGCCGTCATGCCTTGAATACTCAGCAGGCATGTAAAATCCATCTTGTTTCGGAACAGAATTAGTAACCTCTGACACTTCTCATCTCCTTGATTGTAGGTCTTAGTAAATGCTTATAATCTGTTTTTAAAATCATCATACCCAAATTTCCTGATAACATCGATTTTTCCATTCTCATGCATGATATCGATATCAGGAAGTGGCATACCGTTAAAGGTATTGTTCTTGACCATGCTATAGATCGCCATATCTTCAAAAACAAGTCTGTCACCAATATGAAGCTCATGGTCAAAGCTATAGTCTCCTATAATATCACCTGCAAGGCAGGTTCTTGAAGACAGCCTGTAATTAAATTCTAGTTCTCCGGGCTGTTCTGAATCCCTAAGAGGTGGCCTATAAGGCATCTCAAGCACATCAGGCATATGGCAGGCTGCTGAAGTATCCAGAATCAGTACGGGCATCCTCTCAGTTTTGACGATATCCATTATTGTTGTCACAAGATACCCTGCATCAAGCGCAATAGCTTCACCCGGTTCAAGATATACTTCAATATCATATTTCTTCTTGATGTCTTTAATAAAGGTTATGAGGCCATCAACATTGTAATCTTCTCTTGTAATGTGATGCCCGCCACCAAGATTTATCCATTTGATCTTGCGGCCAGAACCATGCTCATTATTGTCATTTGCAGACTCATCTGTATGATCTTTTGTAGGGAAGAATTTTCCAAAATTTTCTTCCACATGATGAAAGGTCTGCTTAAGCGGCTCAAAGTCCTGCTCGCACAGAGTATGAAAATGAATTCCCTCAACGCCCTCCGGAAGCTCATCCGGCATATCTGCAAGCTTTATTCCAAGTCTTGAGCCCTCTGAACAAGGATCATATATCTCATGCTCCTCCTGAGTGCTGAATTCCGGATTGATCCTAAGTCCCACAGATACCCTGCCATCTCTGACAGCACTCTCCCAGGTTTTTCTGTGATGTTCAAGCTGATTAAGAGAATTGAAAACTATATGATCGCAGATATTGCAGAGTTCCTCCATCTCATCATCTTCAAATGCAGGCTCATAGACATGATTTTCAATTTTCTTTTCATGATCATCCTGCTCTGAGAGCTTCATCTCTTCATGGGCAAGCCTTGCTTCAAAAAGCCCTGACGCTGTAGCTCCTGTAAGATACCTTGCTATTAATGGATATGTCTGATATACAGAATACGCCTTCTGAGCAAGAAGTATCCTGGCTCCTGACTCTCTCTGTACTCTATCAAGGATTTCAAGATTCTCTTTTAACTTTTTTTCATCTATAACATAAGCAGGAGTTTTGATATTATCAAAATTCATATTTGCCTCCATGTTGTTTCCACGCAATTCTCAATACTTTCCTAATATCTTGTGTGTCTATTTTATCTTACCATAAATATTTACAAACAAAAGTTGTTACCCGCTCTTTATTCAAAAAACGGGTAACAACATCTAAAAAACTTTTATATGTAAATAAAGCTTCTATCTATTAGTCTACCATTACAGGGTTTTCTTCTACAACCCAAGGAAGTCCGAACTCATTAAGCATCTCCATATATGGATCCGGATCAAACTCATCTGTAGTAAATACTCCGGGCTGTTTCCACTTGCCGCTCATAACAAGAGCTGTACCAATCATAGCAGGTACACCTGTTGTGTAACTGATAGCCTGGCTTCCAAGCTCCTTATAGCACTCCTGATGGTCGCATACATTGTAGATGAAGAGAGTCTTCTCTTTACCATCCTTGATTCCACGGAAGATACATCCGATGTTAGTCTTGCCGACTGTTCTAGGGCCAAGGCTTGCAGGATCAGGTAAAAGAGCTTTCAGGAACTGGATAGGAACAATTTCTCTTCCCTCAAACATTATAGGGCTTGTTGAAAGCATTCCAACATCCTCAAGGCATCTCATGTGATCAAGATAGCTCTGACCAAATGTCATGAAGAAACGGATTCTCTTGATCTCAGGGAAGTTGCGGCCAAGTGCCTCAATCTCCTCATGGTGAAGAAGGTACATATCTTTCTGCCCAACCTGAGGGAAATCATATACTCTCTTGATCTCCATAGGCTTGGTCTCTACCCAGTGGCCATCCTCCCAGTAACTGCCGTTGGCACTTACTTCTCTAAGGTTGATCTCAGGATTGAAGTTTGTTGCAAAGGCATAACCATGGTCACCGCCGTTGCAATCAAGAATATCTACAGTGTGAATTTCATCAAAATAGTGCTTCTTTGCGTAAGCAACAAATACGCTTGTTACACCAGGGTCAAAACCTGTTCCGAGAAGACCTGTGATACCAGCCTCCTTGAACTTGTCCATATATGCCCACTGATAGCTGTAATCAAAATAAGCTGTAAAGCCTTTTTCCTTGCAACGCTTCTCGTAAGCTGCGCGCCATACAGGCTCATCTGTATCTTCAGGTTCATAATTTGCAGTATCAATATAGTCTACCTTGCATTCAAGGCAGGCATCCATGATTGTAAGATCCTGATAAGGAAGAGCTACATTAAGAACTGCGTCAGGCTGATACTCTTTGATAAGATTGATAACGTCATTAACATCGTCAGCATTTACAGTTGCTGTTGTGATCTTAACAGGAGTTCCCTTTTTCTCAAGTTTCTCCTTAAGTGCATCACACTTGCTGACTGTTCTGCTGGCCAGACACATTTCTGTAAAAACTGCGCTGTTCTGCGCACATTTCTGAATAGCTACCTGCGCAACACCGCCGCAGCCAATAACTAACAATCTTCCCATTTTCTTCTCCTTATAAATAACCTACTATGATAGAATTCCGCTTGCGGAATTCTTGCGCCGAGCGCGGATGCTATAGCATCAATTTCCATTCGCGCGAGTGTGCAAAATTTCGCGCTTTAGCGCGACATATCTTCTTCTTCCTGAAGAAGGTCCTCAACATACTTGGGCAACATAAAGGCTCCCTTGTGAAGGTGCGTAGTATAATACCAAGTCTTGATTCCTCTCTCATCCCATCTGTCAGGATTAAAATCTTTAAGAGGATGATACTTCTTACTTGCAAAGCCAAACAGCCAATAGCCTGCAGGGCAGGTAGGAATATGTGCCTGATAAACTCTGTTTACAGGGAACACTCTGTATGCCTTCCTGTGCATAGCTCTGCAGCTCTCTTCATCCTCATCATAGAATGGACTTCCATGCTGATAAACCATGATTCCATCATCGTGAAGAGCCTTATAACAGCTTCCATAGAACTCCTTGGTAAAAAGACCTGCCTCATGTCCAAGAGGTTCTGTAGCATCATTTATGATCAGATCATACATATCCTCGCATTTGCGAAGATATTTAAGACCATCCTGATAATAGATATGAACCCTGTCATCTTCAAGGCCAACAGCATTATCAGGAAAATACTGCTTGCAGACATCCACAAACATATTATCGGGCTCTACTACATCTATTACCTTGATCTCATCGTAATGGCACAGCTCTCTGGCAACGCCTCCGTCACCACCACCAAGAACGAGTACCCTTTGAACCTTGGGGTGAACAGCCATGGGAACATGTACTATCATCTCATCATAAGTAAACTCATCCTTCTCAGAAAAGATAATATTACCATCTGAAGTCAGAAACTTGCCAAACTCCGGTGAATCAAAGACATCAATTCTCTGAAATTCACTGCTTCCGGAAAAAAGCTGCTTACTGATTCTAATACTAATCTTAACATTTCCAGTGTGCATATCACTGAACCAATAATCCATCTCAGCCATATCTGTCTCCTTATATAGTCAAAAGCCTATTAAAATTATACATCAATATTGTAAAACGATTATCATTTGAGCACGAACAGTTCTGAAATATCTTCACTCTCCGGCCCCTGCATAGAACAGCCTTTCTCCATAGCTGTCTTAATATATCCGAGTATTTCCTCAGTTATCACTTCTCCGGGAGAAAGGATCGGGATTCCCGGAGGATAGCACATTACAGACTCAGCACTTATTCTGCCAACTGTCTCATCAATCGGAAGTGACTCTTTTTCTGCATAGAATGCTTCCTGAGGAGTTGCCTTGACAATAGGTGTCACATATTCAGCTGAGAAAAAGCTCTGCTCTGGTTTGGAGTAAAGTCTTCTGATATCCGCAAGAGCTCCTGCAAGTCTCTCAATATCCTGAAGTCTGTCTCCAATCGAAATATATGCCATGACATTGGACAGATCACCAAATTCCATCTGTATGTCATATTCATCTCTCAAAAGATCGTAAACCTCAATACCTGTAAGGCCTATTTTCCTGGTATTTACAACGAGCTTGGTCTCATCGAAATCATAAATACTTCCGCCATTCTTGAGCTCTTTGCCATATGCGTAATAGCCACCGATATCATTGATCTCTTCTCTGGCATACTGAGCCATCTTGGTAACCTTCTCAAAGCTCGATGCCCCATTAAGTGCAAGATTTCTTCTGGAAATGTCAAGACTTCCGAGAAGAAGGTAGCTTGCGCTGGTAGTCTGAGTAAGATTGACTATCCTGCTGATGTAACCGATATTAGCATCAGGTCCGCACAGAAGAATTGAGCTCTGAGTCAGGCTTCCTCCTGACTTGTGCATACTGATAGCCGCCATATCGGCACCTGCAGCCATAGCATTAAGCGGAAGATTAGGGCCAAAATACAAATGAGTTCCGTGAGCCTCATCTACAAGGGCCTTCATTCCATTTTCATGAGCAAGATCAACTATTGCCTTAAGATTGGAACAAATTCCGTAATATGAAGGATTGTTGATCAGAATAGCCTTGGCTTCTGGGTTATCTTCGATTGCCTTCTTTACATCAGAAAGTTCCATTCCAAGCGGAATTCCAAGGTTTGTATCCACCTTGGGATCAATATAAACAGGTATCGCTCCGCACAGAATAAGCGCATTTATCGCACTCTTATGCACGTTTCTGGGCATAATGATCTTCTCACCCTTTTTGACATGAGATAAAACCATAGCCTGAACAGCACTTGTAGTACCATTAACCATCATAAAAGCATGAGCTGCGCCAAAAGCATCAGCCATAAGCTCCTCCGCTTCCTTGATTACAGAAACAGGATGGCAGAGATTATCAAGAGGCTTCATAGAATTAACATCTATACCTACACATCTATCACCCAAAAAGCTAACGAGCTCTGGGTTACCTCTTCCTCTTTTATGACCAGGCACGTCAAAAGGAACAACGCGCTGCTTCCTAAACCTCTCCAAAGCTTCATATACTGGAGCCTTTTTTTGTCTATTAAGATCCAACTAACTACCCTCCAAAAAAAAATCCTTACACACAAGTAAAGGAGTGGCATGCCATACTGACATGCTACCCCCTCTTATTATCTAATTACACAGTAATGTAATCATACTATAAAACTTCTTAATATTAAAGCAAAATATGCTTAACTTTTACTTGTTTTTTCTAGACTTTTTCTTTTTCTTATTCTCTGGTTTCTGATCCGCATTTTCTTCAGTATTATCAGCTTTTTCAGAAGCCTCAGCTATATCTTCTTTCTCTTTGTTCTCTTCCTTCTTATCTTCCTCTTCTTTTACACTTCTCTGCTCATCATTGCTGTCATCATAGAAGAGCTGCTCTTTATCCTCTATCTTCTTGGACACATCCTTGGCAACATTGTTAATAATAACAGGAAGCTTTCTGCCATGTCTTTTGATAATAAATATAGCCAGAGCGATTATTACTACCACTAATACTATTGCGCCAATAGCTATCGCAGGAAGTAAATATTCAAAGTATTTGGCAACCTTATATTTAACATCTAAGGTTAAGACATCACCTTCGACATCGTAGGTATCATACTTACCAACATTTCCAGTCTTCTCAAGCTTAGTCAGACTGCCATCATCCTGAACCTGGTAGAGCTCATAAGTGATTTGCTCTCCCAATTGCATATTTTGATCTATACCAAACCTTATCTGATGTGTTTTCCTTCCATCATCCGGGATTGTAAACTTCAGTATCTCGTAGTCTACATACAGCTTGTCACCTTCTTCGGAGTACTTAGTCTCTTCACCAGTATTAAAAAGAGTTTCCCTTTCAACTACAAGCCTATCATCTTCCCTGAACTGTCCATCTACCAAAATCTCGCCCTGATGGATACCGTCATCCTCTGTAGTCTTCTCCTCTGCTATAGTCGTCCTATACTTGGTATAGTTTGCAGTGATTATCTCATCAGTTGTAACCTTATCTATCTGCGGCTTATCCCATACAACATAGTAGCCCTCTTTATTGTCTACCCTTGGATAATTCTCCTCGCTTATGGCTTCTCCATATTTAAGGCTGGACTTCTTAATGATCTTTTTTCCATCAGGAAGGTCCTCATCTTCAAGCATAAAAGTAATAGTCATGCTCTTGAAATCATAAGGCACATCTGCAGAGTTAAAGACAACTTCCTCTGCCTTTCCTGTATAGCTTGATCTGTCTATTCCAGTAAGCTCATCGCTGATAAAAGAGTTATTTCTCACAACACCTTTTTCGTCTATATGTCCGGAAATAGCTCCGTACCATCTGTCAGCACCGGTAACCTTAACAAGAGACTGGCAGTCGCTTATATTCATTCCATCGCCTGTAATTCCTCCAACATAGCTGACACCATCCAGTATTCCTGATGAGCTTGATTTAACTATGTTAGAAAGAGATCTTCCGCATATTCCACCAACATATTCGCCCGAGCTAGACTTCGCATTTCCCATATTAGCGCAGCCTGTGATAGTTCCCATTTCCTGAAGGCCACAGATTCCGCCTACATAGTTCTTTTCACCAACTACACTGTTATAGTTGTCATTATGTCTGAGCACACACTTGGTAAGATATGAGGTCGTAAGCTTGCTGTCCTTTATTCCTGTAATGTCGCTTTCCTTGTCATACTCATATTCAATGCCCATGGTTCCGGCAATTCCTGCAACATCAATATCTCCCTCTATGCGTCCATAATTGATACAGTAGTCTACAGTGGCATCTGTACAGGTATCAGCTTCATCTAGTGATACATCTTCAAAATTCTGGGTATAATCCATCTCCAGAACGCCATCTGCTGCATCTGTAAACAGAAGCATTATGGTATTGAACTGATCATTAACCGCCTCAAGATCAGTTGTAAGAACTCCTGTAGCATTGTTTATCTCTGAATTAAGAAGGCCAAAGTTATCGTTCATTCCCTGCATATTATCTACAAAGGAGGTTGTACGAAGTCTGTATTCATCGCTAAAGGTAGGGAAAGTGATATTGTCTCTTCCTGCGATATTGTTAAGAATTGACCTTGTGTCATGACCGGCACTTTCAAGGTTTCCAGCTGCATCTTCAAGCTCCTGCATACTCTTAACAACATCAGGCCTCATATCATCTGCCATATACTGAACGGCTTCTGCCAGTATACCCATTACTGTCTGGGTACTTACCAAAACATCCTGTTCATAAGCAACTGCTCCTGTACTTGTGCCATTATCATAAATGTTGATAGCATATTTTGATGCCTCTGTAATAGCCGTAGTATTAGCCGCAGCATAAAGAGCTGCATCGTCTGGATATTTCGTATTATCACTTGAAGGAAAAGCTGTTCCATCTTCATGTTGCCATGAACCTTCTGTAGATGCTCCTGTTTTATTTTGAATATCAGTCGCATTTACAGCAGTAGCCATTTGCGCAGTAATATCTGCCCCTGTTGCACTGGAAATATATACAAGCTTTGTACCGGTTGTATTCGCGTTCTTGGTGGATGCATAGTTCTCTTTTTGTGCATAAATCGCATTATTCAAGCATGGAGTTATCGCTCCGCTATAATTATCTGAATACTGAGCTTCTGCTCCCTCCAGAACTGTCTTGGCTGCATTGTATTCATCTCTTCTATTGTCTGGTATATATGCATCTACATCGAGCTTAGAAAAAGCAGTTCGTATATCACCCGCAGACTTCTTGACGTCCTTCATGGCTTCTTCTGTATGATCAAGAGCACCATTTTTCTTAGTCGCTTCATCAATTACATAATCAACTCTTGAAAAAGCCTCTGTTGCAGCACCGGACACGCCATTAGCATAGTCTATTGTTCCATTAGCAATGTATTTAACGTCATTAAGGGCTTTCCCTGTATAATCCTGTATTATGGATAATCTGTTAGATATTACATTGGACTGATTCCTGGTATCGCGCAGAGTTACAGATACAAGGTCATGTAGCTTACCTATAGCTTCAGTCAGCTGATAAGCTATATCTGTGCTAAGGTCAACAGTAATATAGGGCTCAGCCTGTCCTACAATGCCACCCACATCTTTTCTACCAAGGATCTTGCCACTATTAGTGCACTTATAAAGATATCCAGACTGTCTTCCAGCTATACCACCAACATTGTAGCCAACGTGCTCATAGCCGATATCACCAGTGTTTATGCAGCCTATGATAATTCCAATTGACTGTCCCGCAACACCACCGGTATCAGAAGCTGTTACGTCAGCGTTAGCATCCTCCTCTTCACTGTTTGCATTTTTGACAAGTGAGATAACCTTATTAAGGGTACTCATAGAATCAATTGTTATCTGAGTATCCGTGTTAGTTGTATTAACACTTGAATCATTGACGCAGTCTGTCACATAGCCCATGTTAGAGCCAACAATTCCGCCAGTGAAATGAACTCCATGGACATAGCCGGCACAGTTGCAGTCATCGATAATTCCTGTAAGCTGGTTAACTCCAACCACTCCGCCAACGTAGTCATTTCCATTTACAACTCCGGTGAAGCTGCATTTGTGTATGTAGCCACTGTTTGTTGCAGCGATTCCTCCAATAGTTATCTGCTCTCCAGCAGGTATGATATTTCCTTTGACATTAAGGTTAGTGATCACTCCGGTTTTCTGAACATCAGTAAAAAGACCTATGTAGGACATACCCTTATCTACATTAAAGGCACTGATAGTATGACCTCCACCATCAAAAATGCCTCCGAAGGATGGTATTCCTATAAAGTCTGTACCAAGAAGAGAGATGTCGTTTGTGAGAGTAATCTTTTTATTAACCGACCAGGTATCAAGCCTGCAGTTATCAGCAAATTTGAGGAACTCTTCTGTTGTTCCAATAGTTATCTCTTCAATATCTTCAGGTATTACCGCCAGTATATTTTCTTTGATATCCTCGTCTACATCGACTTCATTTTCCAGAGCTCTTTCATAGGTGCCTGTAGTGATCTCAGGTGCATTGCTCTGACTTGTATTTTCAGCTTCCTTGTCTCCGTTTTCAGCAAACACTGTTATGACTGGTGTTGTTACAAACAATATGCCAAGAAGAAGCGCGCATAATCTCTTTTTCATATCAGCTCTCCTCCCCTGCTGTCTCAGCCATAGTAGTTACTTCCTCGCCGTTTTCATCCAGCATCTTAATGGCATCATTATCAACATAAGCACTGATATTACCTCGTACCACAGCATGAACTACACCATTGATATTTCCATCGATGTGTCCTCGTACAAGACCGTCAATTCGCATAATTCCAGCCTTCTGCTTGGTCTGAATTGGCATATTCATAACAAAAGCAGTAAGTTCAATCACCTTATCTCCCACCAGAAGGATCTGCGGAAGCACGAACATAGTTATCAAAATAGAGATAATAGTTCCTCTTCCAAGACACTTTCCAATTCCATAAATCGCGCAATCTGAAGTCATTTTACCTATCAGAGTGCCCGCAACAGCAAGCATAGTACCGGATGTGATTATTGTTGGAAAAGAGAGATTCATAGTGCTGATTATGGCTTCTTTTTTACCCATCTTCTCTCGAAGTTCCGTATAACGTCCGGCTATAACTATGGCATAGTCAATATTTGCACCCATCTGTATAGAACTTACAATCAGATATCCCAGGAAAAACAAATTGTCGTGCTGCAGAGCAGGTACTGAGAAATTGATCCAGATACATCCCTGGATGACAGCGATCAAAAGTACAGGCATACCTGCAGATTTAAAGGTAAAAAGAAGGACCACCAAAACTGCAAGAATAGAAATTATACTGGTAACCTTATTATCTCTGTCAAAGCACTTCTTTAGATCATATTGGCTGACAGATTCACCAACTACATAGATTTTATCTGCATCATAGTACTTTTCGGTTATTCTATGGATTTTCTGCAAAAAAGCAAATGTCTCATCAGACTCCTGAGGAAGATTTAGATAGACCAGAACTCTTGAATACTCAGGTCCCTGTAATTGCTGCTTGGCAAAATTCATCATTCTGTCTGCATCAGAAAGCTTGTCCATAAGCTCATCAGAGAGTGTTACGTAACCCTCATCAACCTCCTGATATACAAACATGAACATATCAATAAGCGGAACTTTATAATTTGCAAGTCCATTTACAACCTTGGCGTAATCTTCATCATTAACTGCATAGGCCGTATAAACCAGTTCAGCTATCTCATAGTCTATATTTAAAAGTTCAGAAAACTGTCTTGGAGTAAGTTTATCTGTAAGCGTATAACCACCAAGAGCTTCTGTATTAGCAAGACCTGTTACAGATGTAACCTTATCTTCTGCAAGTAAGTCTTCTATAAGCCTTTTCTCTTTGTCATAATCACCTGAAGGAAATACGAGCGCCACCATATTGTCAGAATTAAAGTTATCATCCTGCATATTCTGTGCCTTCTGAACATCATTTAAAAGAGGTGGTGTGATCTGTGAATAGCCATATACATAAGGTGTTCTGGCTGAAATCCTGCTTGCAACAATGATGACTACAACAAAAGCCGGGGCTATCAGGTATCTTGTTGCGTATGCAAATTTTCCAACAAACGGAATCTGCGGAACAAAGTTCTTGTGCTGGGTTTTCTCCATCAGACCTGCGAAAAGCATTATAATTCCGGGCATTAGTAAAAATACTGATAAAAGGCTCAGCAAAATAGCCTTGATCAGTACTATTCCCATGTCCCTGCCTATTCCAAACTGCATGAACAGCATTGCTATAAGACCGCCGATTGTGGTAAGAGAACTTCCCGATATTTCCGGAATTGATTTGGATAAAGCAACAATACAGGCCTCACGATAAGGAAGCTCTGCATGCTCTTCCTTGTACCTGTTCAGGAAAATAACGGCATAGTCAACCGAAAGGGCCAGCTGAAGTACTATAGTTACAGAATCAGAAACAAAAGAGATAGTTCCAAGAAGGAAGTTGGTTCCCATCTGCACAAGTGCAGCACTTCCAAAGGTCAAAAGAAGAACAGGCACTTCTGCATAAGCCTGCGATGTCAAAAGAAGGACACCTACAACTACAAATACAACAAGAACTGATATTACACTCATCTCCTGATTTATCAGTTCGGACTGGGTATCACCAAGTGTTGTTGACAGGTAACAATCATAGTTTTCAAAGTATTCTTTGACCTTTTCAAGTAGTTCAAGACATGTATCATCTTTTTCATCATAGTCAAAGGTTATGTTAAAAAGTGCAGAGCCATTATTATAATGCTTATCAGAATCATCAAGTTCTGCAGAAAAAATACCATCCATGTTTTCAAGGTCTTCCTGAATGAGAAGCGCCTGATCATAAGAAATATTAGCCACCATAACCTTGGTGGATCCATAGGTGGTAAACTGTTCTTCCATAAGCTTGAGGCCGCGCCACGTTTCAGAGGTTTCAGGCAGATACTCAGACAACTGGTTTTCTACACTTACCCAGTTTCTGGAAATTGCCGCGAATATACATAAAATCGCATATATCAAGAAGAAAAGATTGCGCTTATCGACAATAAAAGCGCAGATTTTCAGCATTACGCTGTTCCCGCCCTTGGCTTCACTGTTTTCCATTTTCATCTCCCCCGAAAATTTAAACAAGACTTCACTAAATATTGTATACCTTTTAAAAAGTCGGGGCAAGATATTGAAAAACATGATGCAAAAATCACGTGAAGATTATCTATGAATCAAAGGAGCCAGAGTCGCGAAAGACTCTGGCTCAATAAGGTCTACTATGAAATTACATTCCCATGCCCATTCCTGCGCCGCCTGCTGGCATTGGAGGAACTGGCTCTTTAACTGTTGCTACAGCAGCCTCTGTTGTAAGGAAGCTTGATGCAACAGATGTAGCGTTCTGAAGAGCTGAACGTGTAACCTTGGCAGGATCGATGATACCATCCTTAACCATGTCAACATACTCTTCTGTATATGCGTTGAAACCTACGCCCTGCTTAGACTCTTTAACCTTGTTAACGATAACTGATCCATCAAGACCTGCATTGTTAGCAATGTGGAATAAAGGAGCCTCAAGAGCCTTGAGAACAACCTTAGCACCTGTCTTCTCATCACCTTCAAGTGAATCAACAAGCTTGGCAACTTCCTTGGATGCGTGGATATAAGCTGAACCACCACCAAAGATGATACCCTCTTCTACAGCTGCTCTTGTAGCGTTAAGAGCATCTTCCATTCTGTACTTTGCTTCCTTCATCTCTGTCTCTGTAGCAGCACCTACTCTGATAACTGCAACACCGCCAGCGAGCTTAGCAAGTCTCTCCTGAAGCTTTTCTTTATCGAAATCAGATGTTGTATCCTCAATCTGCTTCTTGATCTGAGCAACTCTAGCCTTGATATCATCCTTGTTTCCAAGACCATCAACGATTGTTGTCTTCTCTTTTTCTACCTTGATGCTCTTAGCTCTTCCAAGGTCATCCATTGTTGTATCCTTAAGTTCAAGACCAAGGTCAGAAGAAATAACCTTACCGCCTGTAAGGATAGCGATATCTTCAAGCATAGCCTTTCTGCGGTCACCATAACCAGGTGCCTTAACAGCTACAACATTGAATGTTCCACGAAGCTTGTTAACGATAAGAGTTGTAAGAGCCTCGCCCTCAACATCCTCAGCGATGATAAGAAGCTTAGAACCTGTCTTAACAATCTGCTCAAGAAGAGGAAGGATATCCTGAATGTTAGAAATCTTCTTGTCTGTAATGAGAATGAATGGATCCTCAAGAGTAGCTTCCATCTTGTCCATATCTGTAGCCATGTAAGCTGAGATATATCCTCTGTCAAACTGCATACCTTCTACAAGGTCGAGCTCTGTCTGCATTGTCTTGGACTCTTCGATAGTGATAACGCCATCGTTAGAAACCTTCTCCATAGCATCAGCGATCATCTGACCAACTTCATCATCACCTGATGAAACTGCTGCAACTCTCATGATCTGCTCTTTACCCTTAACCTTGGTAGCCATCTTGCTGATTGATTCAACAGCTGCGTCTGTAGCCTTCTTCATACCCTTTCTGAGAACGATTGGATTAGCACCTGCTGCAAGGTTCTTGACACCTTCATTGATCATAGCCTGAGCAAGAACAGTAGCTGTTGTTGTACCATCACCGGCAACATCATTAGTCTTTGTAGCAACTTCCTTAACAAGCTGAGCGCCCATGTTCTCATAAGCATCCTCGAGCTCGATCTCTTTGGCAATTGTAACACCATCATTAGTGATTGTAGGAGCGCCATAGGACTTATCAAGGACTACGTTTCTACCCTTAGGTCCGATAGTTACTCTTACTGTATCTGCAAGCTTATTAACGCCTTCTACCATAGCTGTGCGGGCGTCTGCGCCGTACTTAATTGTCTTTGCCATTTTGATTTTCCTCCGAATTAATTCATATAAATTTACGAGTGTATGTTTGCATCCCGAGGTCAATTGATCATATGTGCAAGCACATGATCAATTGACTTCTGTCTGCTATATCACTCACTTAATAATTGCAAGAATATCATTCTGCTTAACAATGATGTATGTCTCATCATCAAGCTTAACTTCTGTTCCTGAATATTTAGAATAGATGACATTGTCACCCTTCTTAACCTGCATCTTAACTTCCTTGCCATCTACTATTCCGCCAGGACCAACAGCGATAACTTCTGCCTGCTGTGGCTTCTCCTTCTCAGCGCCAGGAAGAACGATTCCTGATTTAGTAGTCTCTTCAGCCTCAAGAGCCTTCAGTACAACTCTGTCTGCAAGTGGTTCTAACTTCATAATAAAGCCTCCTTATATATTAAAATCATAATTTTTAATCTTGTTAGCACTCTGTTTTATTGAGTGCTAATCTCTAAGAACTTATATTAGTGCTATTAATACAAAAAGTCAAGTTTATTTAAGGTCATACTCGAGCTTAACTGTAATAGATGCAGTTTTAAATCTTGATTCTGTATCAAAAGCTCCATCATAGGTATAGCTTCCTGTTCCTGAATTCTTGGCAGTAATCTGGAACACACCAAGACTTGAATTTTTGAGTTTTCCAAGCCCCGCACCAGTATTTTTGGCAATAATGTCAATTCTGTCCTTGGCATTAACTGAAGCCTTATCAATAAGATCAAGCTTAAGAGCATCAAGATCTGAATAATAATACTCGGGAGAACCTGAAGTCAGCTCAACTCCCTTATCAAGAAGACTTGAAATGTCGCGGGAAATTTTCTCAACTGTATCAAGATTTGAAGATGATACTGTAACGCTCTGTGTAAGTTCATATCCATCGGCAACAGATCCTATGTAGTTACCGTTATCATCATAATTATCATGGTATGTTCTGCGAATATCCACAGAGTCAAATACTATCTCATCATCACTTATGCCGTTGTCCTTAAGATATGTATTTACCATATCAGCATCTTTTTTGATCTCAGTATACGCTTCCTGTGAAGTCCACGCAGTTCTTGAAAAAGAACCTCTCCAGATGATGATATCAGACTCAAAATCAACGCTGGCACTTCCTGTAGCAGTGATTACATGTGTACTTTCAGACCTGAAATGCGAAAGTCCAAATGCCAGAGCTACGCAGCTCACCATAACGCTGATTCCGATAATAAGAGCACTAAGCCATGTGTTTTTCTTTTGTTCCATTTTTTACCTCCAAAAATACTTAATAAACACCCTTAAACAGTATACATCTATTTCAGCCTTTTTTAATCACTTTTTAATAGCGGTTTAATTGCAATTATAGGGCCTTTGCCCAATAATAATCGTAAGATATTGTAGTTATTTTGTCAGAAAAGGGATTTTCTGACGTTTGCAACTTGAGCAAACGCTTTACTCAAGGAGGTGACAAATATGAGCACTAATTTCTTTTCCAGTCTGTCCGGAAATTTTGATTATATGTCCAGTATGAGCGGACTGATTGGCGACTATGCCAGTATCAAGAATGGCTCCTACGGTTCCCTTATGAAATCCTATGTTAATAAAGTTGGTAATAAAACCGCTCTAAATGCATATAGAGAAACAGGCTCCACTACTGTCGCGTCAGATTCTTCTGATGCTAATACTGCGGCAATTAGTTCATCCAAGACCAAGACTATTCCAAAGTCAAGTTTTGTAGATAATATTGGAGGCTCCAAGAAGTCAGTATCTTCTGACAGCTACGCCAAATATAAATCTTCATGGCTCGATGATCAGTTGAAGCAATATGATAAAGATGCCAACAAAACAACTGCAGCTGATACATCCGTCTCCATGGATACAACTATCTAAGATATATGTAAACAAGAAAGCATGTTGCTTGCAACATGCTCGCGCCGAGCGCGGTTGCATTTATGCAACATTTACCTATCGCGCGAGTGCGCATCCATAGCGGAGCGTTTTTTATGATATAGGAATTTCGGAGAAATTTCCTATATCATAAAAAAACAAGAACTTGCTGACTGTTCCAAGCAACGTTGAAAGGATGCAAGTTCTTGTTTTTTTGAATTTTAATGAATTACGGCGCAGACGAAAACAAGTATTTCCAAGCTTTTCTCATAAGACAGGCGGCCCAGTTTACTCATCTGTGTGCGGTATTTCTTTGCCGTGCAGATCTATATAGTTTTCTTTTAATGCAATGGCCCAGTATTTTTCAGGAATATTTGGCCAGCGCACATTACCTCTTTCCTGCTCGCATAGTCTCATAGCACGCAAAAGAACTGTCTGATTAAGGTCTACTCCGGTTCTGATGGTATGCATACTAACAGCAGCCCAGGCAGGAGCATATTTGCTGATATCCGAAGACTTAAAGTCCCTTATGATCTCTTTTCTGTTATATTCCAGCTGAATATATTCTTCTTCCCAGCCCTTACTACTGCCGTGAAGAATGCAAAACTGCGTCTTTCCGTCATAATACCAGGGTATACCTACTGAACCGGGATTGATAGCTTTTTTCCCCCTGTAAACATAGGTCCCCTGAATATGAGTGTGTCCATGAACAAGGTAATTCCCCTTAAGATGTGTAAGAACCTTCTTAGTATTTCGCTTCTCTCTGTATAAAAGTTCATTTATCTGGCCGGGTGAGCCATGGCAATACTCAAATGACGGATACCCCTTCATTTCAAATTGTCCATAGCTTTGAAGAGATTCAAAAAAATCAAAATCCTTCTGTGTCAAATTCTCATAAGTATATAAAAGAGCTCCTGACGCAGAACCTTTTCTCCAGTTCCCTGCACCGCTTTTGTGATAATCCAGAAGATAATCTTCTCTGTTTCCTTTAATAATATAGGTATTAAAATACTGCTTGAGAACATATATCTTTTCCATCGTTTTCTGAGGACTCGGACAATCTGTGACATAGTCACCAAGGAGCATGAAGTTAGTAATTCCCCTGCCTACTGCATGATCAATGCACGCCTGCAGAGCGCTGTAATTACCATGTATATCGCTAAAAACTGCTATATCCATCAAATCCTCCGCTTAGCACATCTATATTTCAATTTGCTTATGATATGTGCTACTGCCGATCAAAAATCACCCAAATACCTGGTCTGTACTGCTTTCATCAAACTGCTTGGTAAAGAGGTCATAATAATAGCCTCTTTTATCCATGAGTTCAGCATGAGATCCTCTCTCAACAATCTTACCATCATTAACTACAAGAATGATATCCGCATCAACAATAGTAGACAATCTGTGGGCTATAACAAATGAAGTTCTTCCCTTGGTTACCGTTACAATTGCATCCTGTATAGCCTTCTCTGTGACTGTATCTATGGAAGCTGTAGCTTCATCCAGCACAAGGATCTTGGGATCGGCAAGGAGTGCTCTGGCAAAAGACAAAAGCTGCTTCTCACCGGTTGAGAGCATTCCTCCGTCTTCTCCGACGTCGCTGTCAAGCCCTTTATCCATACGCTTTACAATTCCATCGGCAGAAACAAGCCTTAGTGCATTCCAAATCTCTTCTTCTGTGGCGTCAGGATTGCCATACCTTAGGTTATCTCTTACTGTTCCCGAGAAAAGATGCGGTGTCTGAAGAACATAGCCTATATTTGAATGAAGCCATAGCTGAGATCTTTCTGCAGCATCTCTTCCATCAATCAGTACCTGTCCCTTAGTCGGTTTAAAGAACCTGCATACAAGATTAACAAGAGTTGATTTACCGGCACCTGTTTCACCAACTATAGCGACATTAGTCCCCTGAGGCACTTTGAGATTAAAATCTGTCAGAACATACTCATCCCCATCCGGATATTTGAAAGTAACATCTTTAAATTCAACATCTCCAAAGAGAGGTTCCCAGTTCTCTTTCTTGGGATTAAAGGTATCACCATATTTTTCTATTACTTCAGGAGAATCGGATACATCAGATTCAGTCTCAAGAAGTCTTGTAAGTCTCTCAACATTAACCTGAACGGCAATAAGCTCAGAAAGAGTAATAATGATATTCTGAATGGGTTCCATCAGACTAAGTGCGTACGAGAGGAAAACAGAAAGAGTTCCAATCTGAATGATGCCGTCCATGGTTATTATTCCTCCGCGCCACAGAACAAGAGCAAGCGCAACTGAAGACATCATAGTGATAGCCGATGTGAAAAAAGCTGAATAATGAGTAGCATGTACCGAAGTGGCTCTCATCTTCTCGGTATCTTCCTCAAAATCACTTTGTATCTTATCTTCAACCACAAGAGTCTTGATAGCTTTAGCTCCTGTTATGCCCTCATTAAAATTGCTGGTAATGGTAGAATTGATTTCTCTTATCTTACGATTGAGGACAACAAGCTTACTCTGAAAGTACATAACAAGAACTACTGCGATCGGCACCAGGATCATAACTAAAAGAGCCAGTTTAAAGTTCAAAATAAGCATCATCACAAGAACAAATATTACATAGGCTCCCTGCCATACTATATCCATCATTCTCCATGACACCATAACGCCTATCTTACCTGTATCGCTCATAACCCTGGCATGGATATATCCAACATTATTCTGATTAAAATAGGCAAAAGACAAAGTCTGAAGATGACTGAAGGCAGCATTTCTAAGATCTCTGTCCACAGATAGTTCTATCTGTCCGCAAATATACGTACATATGAAATTGTCAATAACCTGAAGGACTAACACTATCAAATATAAAACTATAAATACAGTTAATCCCTCAAGGGTTTTTCTTCCGACAAAATAATCAATGGCATATCGGTTAAAAATAGGAAAAACCGAATCCGCAAGTGAACTTAAAACTCCAAGAATTATCATAAAGATGATCTTAGGGCCATACTGTTTAATATACGGAAACAGTTTTGGTATTCCAAATAAAGGTAATTTAATATTAGTATTTTCGTTCATGTTCCCTGCATCTGAATATCATAAATTTTTTTGTAAATGCCGCCCTGAGCCAGTAATTGTTCGTGTGTACCCTGTTCTGCAATTCTGCCATGATCCAGAACAATTATGTTATCGGCATGCATAAGTGTCATTATCCTATGTGAAATCAGTACCACTGTAGAATCTGTAGTATTCTCAGAAAGCGCATGTCTTATTCTTGCATCTGTCTGAGTGTCAACCGCTGAAAGTGAATCGTCAAAGACCATTATTGGCGGCTTGGAAACCAGCATCTGTGCAATTGCAGTACGCTGCTTCTGACCACCGGAGAGTGTTACACCACGCTCACCCACATAGGTTTCATATCCCTTGGAAAAATCCTCTATTGTTTCATCAAGAGCTGCTATTCTTGCAGCTGCACGAATTTCTGCAAAATCTGTCTTCTTCTGAGTTATCCCGATATTCTCAGAAAGGGTCCTGCTGAAAAGGAAAGGTTCCTGAAGAACAAATCCTATGTTGCTCCTGAGCCAGGACGCCTTGATATCTGTTATATCTGTATTTCCAACAAGTATCCTTCCGCAGCCCTCCTTGAGATCATAGAGCCTGTCCATCAGGTACATAAGGGTAGATTTACCGGAGCCGGTTCCACCAAGTATTCCAAAAGTTGTTCCCGCCTTAATAGTAAAAGAAACATCCTTTAAAACATCAGCACCGCCGTTTTCATAGGCATAAGAAACATGCTCAAATGTTATATCCTGTTTAAGCGAAGGCTTCAGAGCATTTTCTTTATCCTCTTCTGTTTCCGAATTCATGATATAGGCAATACGGTCTATAGATACCCCCGCCTTACTCATCTCGGAAATTATCCTTCCAAGGGCTCTTACAGGCCATACAAGCATCGCATTATAGGAAACAAACGCAATGTATTCACCAACTGTTATTGAATCCTGAACACAAAAAACAGCGCCAAGTACAGTGATCAGCATAACCTGAAGTCCGGATATAAGGTCATTCGAAGACCAGAAGGCCGCAAGTGTCCTCATCAGATTTATCCATAACTGCGTGTATTCCGCATTCTGTTTAACAAATCTGTCTTTTTCATATTTCTCACGTCCAAAGGCTCTGACTACTCTGACGCCGGTAAGATTTTCCTGCGCTGTTGCAGAAAGCCTGCCTTCTTCTGTATCAGCTCTCTCAAACTCGGTTCTGATCCTGTTATGGAAAAAACCTGAATATATTACGATAATTGGAATAAACGCCCCTGAGACAATCGACATCGGAATGCTGATTCCGACCATAAAGTACATGGCAACGGCAATTCTGATCACTATTCTGAAAAGAGACAGCATCTGCTCAGAAATAAACATCTTAATGGTATCTACATCTGAAGTACATCTCTGGATAATATCTCCTGTATGATTCTCTCCATGCCATGTAAAAGGCAGATGCATAATGTGCTCAAAGAGCTTATTTCTCATTCTCTGAATAAGCTTCTCCGCTCCCTGGGCATTACATAATCTAAAGATATACCTGAAAGTAGCCGTAAGAAGTGCAACAATCGCTACCACAACAGCAATGTAATACAGATGTTCTCTAAGGAACTCCCTCCCCCCAAGAGCATCCATTATTCCCTTTAGATAAACCGGAACACTGTCCGACTCTGCATCATCGATGCAGAAGTCGACAGTGTACTGTATGATTTTAGGATTAATAAGGTCAAAAAATGTAACCAGAATTGAAAAGATAATACTTAAAAAGAAAAATCTCTTATTTCCTTTGAGGAAATATAAAACCAGATCAGTATTTGATCTGAACTTTTTATTATTTGAAGACATATTTATAATCCCTATCATTTTTGTATTATTGGTTTCAGGGATCATCAAAATGTTATTTTATCACTTCCTTGATAGATTGTGCTAAACCGGCAATTCCCTGGATATTGGAAGGAACAATTATCTTGGTTGCCTGTCCGTCTGAAGCCTTTTCAAACGCTTCAAGACTCTTGAGCGTAAGTACTGATTCATCAGCACCAGCCTCTTTTAACATTCTGATACCCTCAGCATTAGCCCTCTGAACGTTCTTGATTGCTTCAGCCTGACCTTCTGCTTCTCTGATTCTTTTTTCTCTTTCAGCTTCAGCCCTAAGAATTGTAGCCTGCTTATCAGCCTCTGCCTGAAGAATTTTACTCTGTTTCTCACCTTCTGCAACAGTGATCTGCGACTGTTTCTCACCTTCTGCAAAAAGTATTTTTTCTCTCTTCTCACGCTCAGCTTTCATCTGTTTCTCCATAGCATCTCTGATCTGCTCCGGAGGATTGATGTTCTTGAGCTCTACTCTTGTGATCTTGATTCCCCAAGGATCTGTCGCAATATCAAGTGCATCCTGCATCTGCGCATTGATCTGGTCACGGGATGTAAGAGTCTCATCAAGAGTAAGTGATCCTATAACGTTACGAAGTGTTGTGGCTGTCAGATTCTCAATAGCACCAATAGGATTCTTAACCCCATAAGCATATGCCATAGGATCAGAAATTCTAAAGAATACGATAGAATCAATCTGCATTGTAACATTATCCTGAGTAATAACAGGCTGAGGTGGGAAATCACAATACTGTTCCTTAAGATCAACCTGTCTGGCTACTCTGTCGATAAACGGAACCTTGATATGAAGACCAACATCCCAGGTTTCCTTGTAGGCTCCAAGTCGCTCCACTACATATGAATGAGCCTGTGGAACAATCTTAATATTAGCTGCGATCAGAACAAGAATGAGAATAATTAGTGCAATAATTACATACATGGTGTCATACCTCCCTTTCAACAATAAGTTTAGCTCCCTGAACTCGAACTACTCTGACCTCTGTTCCCTCCTCAATTACAACTTCATCAATACTGGAAGCAGCAAGCCATGTAGATCCGTCCATATCTACTTTACCTGTTCCCTTGATGTTGTCAATAGTAGCTTTGACTATCAGTTTCCTTCCTACAACCGCATCAATATTGGTCTTTTTGATATGATTGTTAAAGTGCCTTGTAGCTATAGGGCGCACAGTTAGCAGAATAACAGTGGAAACTATTATAAACGTAAATAATTGTACCCATATATTGCCGCCAAGAAGTGCAACTATGATGGTTACTGCAGCGCCAAAAGCAAACCATATAGTAATAAGTCCAAGTGTGGAAAGTTCAATGACTGCAAGAAGCACAGTCATAAATAGCCAGAAAGCTGCAAATGAAACATGTGTCATCATCATACCTCCTCTCAAAGTACAAATCAGTCATCATCTTATGCGTTCATAAATGAAACATTCAAGAAGTTCTAATTTATAAACAATCCTATGCTCCCCTTTGTTGCCAGACTGTTTTCAATTCATATTATACTTCATTCTTAGACCTCGCGGAAGTGGCATAATCTAGGTGTTACCAAGTTCTATCCTACTACCGGTTTGCTTTTTCAAGCCAAGCATTTGACGCTTTGTATGTCTATTTTTTTCCTAATTATTTAATAACTATTTAACAAATTGCAAAACACAAATAAATGTTTTTGTGACAACTGTATGGTATTATATAGTAGTAAAAATATATTCGTTATTACGTCATTATCAATATGGAGGCTGGAATGTCCGGAATCAAATACGAAGATCTAAAAGCGATTGTTAATCTCTGCAATATGCCTAGCGCAATATTATCCGTCAAAAAAAATTCAGATGGAAGCTGCGGTGAAATACTCATGGTTGCCACCAACAGTAAATTCAGCATGACAGGCGAAAACGTTGAGGGTCAGCCATATGATTCCAAAATTCCAAGAGATCCCAAATTCGAAGAAATCCTGTTTAACGCAGCCTGGAAGGGTGAGCATTACCATGCTTACGTAGATACTACCAGACTCTACGGTTATTGGACTGAAGATATTGTAATCCCTATTTCCAATGGTGATGATCCTGAAATAGGCTATTGCCAGTTTAGTTATGTTCTTAGCAAAGAAATGGAAGCCGGCAAATACTCTATCATTTCCCCTGATATTGCCAGCTTTGTTATCCGAACCTGTATCAATCTTAGAAAAGATGATGACTTTTACTCAGCTATGAATACAGTCACCCGCGACCTTCGTGAGTTCACGGACTCTTTTGCCGCTTCTATCATGACTGTATCAAAAGATGTGTACGAATTTGAAGTAATAAGCGCAAACGTCAGAAATAACAGCAAAGACCTTCACGCTGTCTTTGCCAAAATTCCTTATGAAGTTGTTGAATCCTGGGAGGACCTTATTTCAGGAACAGATTGCATAATCATACGAAATGAGCGTGATATGAAGGAAGTAGAAGCAAAAGCGCCCGCCTGGGTAAAAACCCTGAGAGAAAATGACGTGGAAAGTCTTTGCCTTGCTCCTTTTATTTATCAGAACATGATCATAGGCTATCTGTATATTACTAACTTTGATGTTAACCAGTTATCCAGAATCAAGGATACGATAGAAATGGTTGCCTTCTTCCTCACCTCGGAAGTAGCGCACCACATATTTATCGAGAAATTAAAAATTCAGGGATTAACTGACTCCAGAACAGGTGTACACAACAGAAATTCCATGAATATCAAGGTTGATGAACTTGCTGTGGAGCTCAAAGCTAAACCCACTCCGTTTAGCGTAGCCTTCTGTAAACTTACAACTCTTAAGACTATAAATATCCAAAAAGGACATGAAGCCGGAAACGATTTGCTTAGTGATGCAGGAAAAGTCCTAAAAGAAGTATTTAAAGAAGACTTTGTTTGCAGATCTTCCGGAGACGAATTTGCCATTATATCGCTCCCTTCTACCAAAGAAAGCTTCGATGAAAAAGTACAGCTTCTCAAGCAAAAAGCCAGTGATCCTGACTGGTTATACATTACAGTCGGCTACTTTACCGATATGACGGACGGCAATCTTCATGCCGCTTTGCGATTTGCAAGCGAATACGAACAGGAATTTCAGGATGATTTCTACTATAACTATCCCGATATGGTGAAATAAATGAAAAAACTCACTTATGAACTGTTAAAAGATCTGGCTGAGACATCTACTATTCCCTGCACCATCCTTTCCGTCGAAAGACTGCCGGGTGACAAATGCGGAGAAATACGCTTCTATGCCATAAATGAAATATTTAAGAAGAGCTATTATGACCTTTTCTCGGAAACAGAACAAGGCCCGCTCCCTGAGTATGATGGCTTTGAGAATACTATTGAAGGTCAGCTTTATACTGCCCATCTTCCCAAAGAGCCCAACTTTGAAGACGTTTGCTATAGAGCTGCCTGGAAAAAAGAGTATATCAGCACGTACGTAGATACCACAAGAATGTACGGGTACTGGACTCAGGACATTTTGATACCTGTAGCCGGTGAATCAGAAAACCCAAACATTGCCTTCTGCCAGTTCATGTATACCCTCAATAAAGAAATGGATACAGGTAAATTTGCAACTGTATCACCTGATATAGCCAGCTTTGTCATTAAAGCCTGCCTTGAGCTCAGAAACGAAAACAAATTCAATGATAGCATGGATATTGTTGTAAGTGATATCAGAGAATACACTGGTTCCTATGCCGCAAGCCTTCTAATTGTCGACGATGATATAAAAAAATTTGAGGTTATAAGCTACAGTGTTCAAAATGATGCTCTGAACATCAAAAGCATCTTTGCTGATTTTCCATATGAAATTGTAGGAAGCTGGGCTGAACTTGTAAAAGAGACAAACAGTATCATCATCAAAAGCAATTATGATATGGATTTGATAGCGCAAAAAGCTCCCGCATGGGTCAAAACGCTAAAAGACAACAAAGTTGTAAGCCTATGCCTTGTACCGCTTATTCATCATCAGGAAATAATCGGATATCTGTATATCACCAACTTTGACGTTGATCACATATTGAGAGTTAAAGAAACAATTGAACTTCTCTCCTTTTTCTTATCCTCAGAGGTAGCAAATCACTTGTTTCTGCAGCGTCTTGAGTATCTTAGTAACGTTGATATGCTTACGGGCGTATTCAATCGTAACTGCATGAACGTAAATGTTGATGAATTATCACTTAAGCTTGAATTTGTTCCAACTCCGTTTAACGTAGCATTCTGCGATCTGAACGGCTTAAAATCAATAAATGATAACGGCGGACATGGTGAAGGCGACAAACTCCTTATAGATGCTGCAAATGTACTAAAAGAGGTCTTTCCTGACGATAAAATATATCGTGCAGGCGGTGATGAGTTTAATATCATCTCCTTTAGTCCTAAAGAAGAATTTGAGAGAAAAATTGAAATTTTAAAGGAAAGAGCCTGTGATCCGGATTGGCTATACTTTGCGGTTGGTTATTATCATGATGAAGAAGGACGAAATCTACGACTTGCCATGCGTTACGCAGATGAGAGGATGTACAAGGATAAAGACAAATTTTACGAAAAATATCCGGATAAAAGAAGATAGTACTATAAGGGGCTGTCGCTTTAGATGATTAAATCATCTGGGCGAAGCCCTTTTTCCATACCATGAATTGTGGATTTGATGAATGGATATCTTTCCTGTTGTCAAAAATAGAGTACTTTAATAAGCCGATGTGCTAATCGGTGCATTGTTGCCTTTTCTGCTTTGAAGTTTCAAAAATTATGAAACCTTTTTTAATTCAAACAGATGCGTTCCTGTTCGCTCATCAGCAATTTTATGATGCAGCTTATTTATGTCATAGCCGATTGCCAAAAGTATGCTCTGTGTAAGAACATTTTCTTTTCCACGGTACAGATATCTTCTGAAGTTCATGTCTTCTTTCACATTTGCGAAGGATCCTTCTGCCTGGATGCTTCGGTTCATCCTCAGCTGTGTTCCGTAATCACTGGTTATCCGTTCAAGACATTCTGCTCGTTTTTCTTCCATTTTTCTTGAGACAGAAAGCTTTTTATTTCTATCTTCAAATGCGGTCTTACAGTTATTCCCTTTAATGCAATCTTTCTTGTAGGGGCAGTTATTGCAACTACTGCATTCATATATCGTAACTTCACGCTGATATCCGGTTGCTGATTTTTGTGTTCTTTTGGATACTGCAGGGAGCTGTTGACCATTTCTGCATGTGTAGCAGTCTGACTCAGGATCATAGTCCATGTTTTCACGCCTGCTTATGTCATTCCTGAACTTCCTTGTTTTTGAAAGTTCGTAGTTTTGAGGCTTGATGTACGCGGCCTGCTCGTTGGACTCGATGAATATGTAGTTTTCTTCGCTTTCGTATCCTGCATCAGCAACGATGTTTTTATACTTGAATGTAAGATGTGACTCCATGTCTTTCAGAAATGGTATCAATGTAATGGTATCTGTTGGAGCCGGAAAGACATCCAGCCATGTGACATACTCTGAATCCACGCCATGCTGCAGATTGTATGCTGGCTTAAGCTGGCCATTGAGCATGGCATCTTCCTTCATTCTCATGAATGTTGCGTCGGTATCAGTCTTTGAATAACTATTTCTGGTGCCGCATACATAAAGCTTATGGTTGTATTCTTTGAGTTTTTCTATGTATTCTTCAAGAGCTTCCAACGAACGTTGCAACTGAGTTTTCCTTTTGCCAATTCCATGAACGAATTCAATACCTTCATCCTCCTTGAGCTTGTACAGTTTCTTTCTAAGACGCTTAAGGGTATGTAATGATATCTGATCGTTATAGACTACTTTTATTCCATAAAGTTCTTCACATCCGGCGCAGAAAACACATATCTTTTCAGTGAGCTTTATCATGTTTTTGGACACAGCTTTTTTCCATACAAAGGTATACTTGTTGGCTACTGACTCTATCTTTGTTCCATCGATAAAGATGTTTTCGCCTGATATTTCTCCCAGTTCGAGCAGTATGGTCCCTACCTGTGCCATGATCTGCTTAGCGCATTGTGAAAGATGCATTGATATAAATCTTGCTATTGTGGAATGGTCTGGAGCAGGTGCTCCATCCAGAAGGTACATGAAATTGATGTCTCTTTTGCAGGCGGACTCAATATCACGACTTGAATAGATTCTGTTCATTGCTGCATAGATAACAATCTTAAGCATCTGACGCGGTGAAGCCTGGCCTTTTCTGATTCTGTCATAAGTTTTATACAGATCAGAAAGATTCATTTCCTCCACAAATGCACTTAACAGGCGCACCGGATCATCGGATGGGATAGAAATTTCTATGTCGAGCGGAAGTTTGATTTGATGATACAAGGAAGAAACTGTATAATCTCCTTGTAAGATTTTGTTTAGTCGCATAAACATATTTTACAGTAAAAACCAGGCTTTTCGAAGTCTGGTTTTTGCTTTATGTGAAGATATTTACTAGCAGCCCAGCCCCTCAGACATCTGCATGGAAATGTGCAGTTCTCGGACGAGGATGATGATTTTCAAAACGAAGAAAGCATCAAATGCCGATTTCTCTGAGCAACGTCGAAATGAGGCATTTGATGCTTAATGAGTTTTAGAAAATCACACCGCAGACGAAAACAATCATTTCTGTGCGGATGCCTGAGGGGCTGGGCGTTAAAAAGGCTGTCACACTAAATTAGTGCGACAGCCCCATTATTATCATCTGATAAACTATCAGAACTTACCAGCCTTAGCAGCCTCTTCGATAGATACAGCAGTTGAAACTGTCATACCAACCATAGGGTTGTTACCAGCGCCGATAAGACCCATCATCTCAACGTGAGCAGGAACTGATGAAGAACCTGCGAACTGAGCATCTGAGTGCATACGTCCCATAGTATCTGTCATACCATAAGAAGCTGGGCCTGCAGCCATGTTATCTGGGTGAAGAGTACGTCCTGTACCGCCGCCTGAAGCAACTGAGAAGTACTTCTTACCAGCCTCTGTACGCTCCTTCTTGTATGTACCTGCAACTGGGTGCTGGAATCTTGTAGGGTTAGTTGAGTTACCTGTGATAGATACGTCAACATTCTCCTTCCACATGATAGCAACACCTTCCTGTACGTCGTTAGCACCGTAGCAGTTAACCTTAGCACGAGGTGAATTAGCATCCTTAGAGTAGCACTTTCTGAATACTTCCTTAACCTCACCTGTGTAGTAATCATACTCTGTCTCAACATATGTGAAACCATTGATACGAGAAATGATCTGAGCAGCATCCTTACCAAGACCGTTAAGGATAACTCTAAGAGGTTTCTGACGAACCTTGTTAGCCTTCTCTGCGATACCGATAGCACCCTCAGCAGCTGCGAATGACTCGTGACCAGCAAGGAATGCGAAGCACTCTGTATCCTCTTCAAGAAGCATCTTACCAAGATTACCATGGCCAAGACCTACCTTACGACGATCAGCAACTGATCCAGGAATACAGAAAGCCTGAAGACCGATACCGATTGCAGCAGCAGCCTCAGAAGCCTTACGGCAGTTTTTCTTGATAGCGATAGCAGCACCTACTGTGTAAGCCCACTTAGCGTTCTCAAAACAGATTGGCTGAATGCCTTCGATGAGTTTGTAAACATCGATACCAGCATTCATACAAATATCTCTACATTCTTCGATGGAAGAAATCCCATACTCCTTAAGGCAAGCCAGGATCTGGGGCTCTCTTCTTTCATATGATTCAAATAAAGCCATTATTTTTTCCTCCTTACCTTAATTACTCATGTCTAGGGTCAATGCATCTAACTGCATCAGCAACACGTCCATACTGACCCTTAGCTTTTTCCATAGCTGTATTAGCATCATCACCGGCCTTGATGAAGTCCATCATCTTGCCGAAGTTAACGTACTTATATCCGATGATCTCATCATTCTCATCAAGAGCAACATCTGTGATATAACCATCTGTAAGCTCGAGATAACGAGGTCCCTTATCAAGTGTTCCGTATGTTGTACCAACCATAGAACGTGTTCCCTTACCAAGATCCTCAAGACCAGCACCGATCTGAAGACCATCCTCAGAGAATGCAGACTGTGTTCTGCCGTATACGATCTGAAGGAACAGCTCTCTCATAGCTGTGTTGATAGCGTCACAAACAAGGTCTGTGTTGAGTGCTTCAAGAACTGTAAGTCCTGGAAGGATTTCAGCTGCCATAGCTGCTGAATGTGTCATTCCTGAACATCCGATTGTCTCAACCAATGCCTCCTGAATGATGCCTTCCTTAACGTTAAGTGAAAGCTTACAGCAACCCTGCTGAGGAGCGCACCAGCCGATACCATGTGTATAGCCGGAAATATCCTTAATTTCTTTGGACTTTACCCATTTAGCCTCTTCAGGAATGGGAGCAGCGCCATGATGTACCCCTTGTGTTACGGGACACATATTTTTTACCTCTGTTGAGTAAATCATGTGAAAAATCTCCTTTCGTATTGTAAAGTAACTTTCATTACTTACTACCTATAGATGATTGCATGAATCGTAATCTGCCGCATACAATCATAGATGGCTCTTACGTGTCAGTTAATAAGCCGACCGCAGAACACCATTTTTATTTTTGCACAAATCTTTTAGTTTTTCAATGGTTTTTGATATTTTTTTAACATCCTTTTTACAGATAATAATTTTACATAATAATAGCTACAAGCATGCCTATTATTACTATCGTTGCTATTATGCAGATAGCTATGATCCCGACTGTTCTCTTGGATACATAAAACCGTCTCTTCTGACCTATAGTGATCACTTCATCCTCAGGATCAATATCCTCTCCTTCAAGATTTATATCTTTTAGCATATGCATTTTTTCAGACACAAGGACAATAAAAGAAAAGAGTCCGAAATGACTGCTTAAAAATACAATTGCCGGTTCAGGTGCATGATTCATCTTCAAAAGTCTTATCATGGCATTTGGATTCTTGCCTATCATTTCTAATAAAAACTCATGATTTGTTATAAAGTCTATTATTCCGAGCATACCTGTATTAAAGCCGTTCTGACCAAGGATTTCTCTGACAGAAGCTACCATTTGAGGCTTTTCTTCCTTGTATCTCAAGATATAAGCTGCAAGACTGGCAGCACTATCTTTATACCTTTCGTCGGTGAAGGTTGCTATAAGTCCTTCCGTATCTCCTGCCTTGGCACTAACTATTACATTTCCGAGCATATTTGCAATGTTTTCTTTGGTAGACATTCGGCAAGTCCTGATAAAACTGTTAAGCATCTTATCAAGATCCGCCATTTTCTTATCCTGTGCCTTGGCCTTCCACAGATACATATCCCCTTTATCATCAAAGAACAAAATAGCATTGGCGCAGTGATTTTCCGCAAATCCAAGTCTTCCAAAATTAGTTCCAAGGTAAAACTGCTTGGGGCCGACATCATTTAGAAGAATGTTTACAAAATCACTTTCTGCAATGATATTTATTATCTTTTCACGGTTTCTTACGATCTCCGCAGAATACTTGCGGATAAATTCATCAGAAAAGCCCTGTCCGTCAAAAGAAAAACAGTTATCTACAGAATCGTCCATGATGGTAATGTACTTAGCCTTATTTCCGCCCTTGGAATGGCCGGTTACTGTAATTGCATCGTATCCATCAAGATCAAGTGATCTGTACCAGTTTAAGGCATTTTCCTGAAAGGCAGTAGGAACAGTATACAGTCCCGATACATTATCTATCCATTCCGCATCACTCTGTGTTCCCTTAAAGGCAACTATAGCCTCGTTGTATACAGGATCTATCAAAAATGCGCTTCTTCCGCCGCCGACATTTGCACCTTCATAATGAACTTCCTGAATGATAATCTCGCAAAGATGCTCATTTGCCTTAACAGCCTGTAGTATTTCCTTGTACTCAGCACCTGTGACTCCTGTACTATACTCAGTGTCGTCTTCAATATCTTCACTTTTTCTAAGGACTCCTCTGACATAGTCTCCTATTGTCTTGGATTGTTGACTTGGATGTAAAAAAGTTCCCCTTGGTCCTCCAAGGTTTTCGCAATAAAGAAGGTTATTGATAAGAACTATTTCTTCAATCGTAAGTTTGCTGTTCATACACTTCCCCCAAATTCAGTCCAGCGTCACACTCTTTGAATACAACCTGTCCCTGGCAAAATCGCTATCGGCATCCTTTAGAACAACGATGTAAATATCACCAATCACTTTCTTTCTGACCAATAATTCTTTGATCTTTGCAACTACCTCCTCGTACGGAGCATCGGAAAGAACAGAACCGTCAAGAAAGATCTTTATATCATTTCCAGCAGGAATAATTCCCTGTAATACCTCGTCTGCAGAGATTTTCTCTCCGTACTCTTTTCCCAAATATTCCCAGAATCCAATGTTTACCTGGACTACCGGAAGTCCAATCTGTTTAAGGTCACCTTCTATCGTTTCCTGAATATCTTTTCTTACGACTTCCCCGTAAAAATCATCTTTTATCTCAAGTTTTCCATCCATTTCCCGGCTTGTTGCGATAAAAGCAGAATCCCGCTCTATTCCTTCTGCTCTGTAATACCACTCATTGTAATCCTTGGCAGTACCGGCTTTAAGTTCGCATCCTGTAATTACAAATTCATAGCTGGGATATTTTTTCTTAAGATAAGCCCCAACTGCTCTCATCTCAGTCAAAAGAGCCTTGTCATTTTCGTCCAGTTCCCCGTTTTTGATCTGTTCCCCGTTAAAAGATATACCCGACAAAATACTTTCTTCTTCATGTGTCAGTTCCATAGAATCCTCCTTGCCTTCTCAATATGCTATTTATCTTGATATACAGTAGCTTAGCAGCTCTGTCTTAGTTATAGGTTTGGAAAAGAAATATCCCTGATAATAGTCAACCCCAAGCTTTTTGAGCTTTTCAACATGTTTTTTTGTCTCGACACCTTCAACAAGGATTTTCCTCTTCATCTGCTTGATCATATGAATGCAGCTTTCTAATATAATTTCTCCCAGTTCACTGTTTTCCGCATCCCACAGAATACTCTTATCAATTTTGACAATATCAAATGATAGTGAGAAAAGAGAATGCATATTTGAATAACCTGTTCCATAATCGTCCATAGAGAACTGAAAACCATTTTCTTTAAGGCTCGTGATAACCTTGCTCAATAGTTCATAATCGCTTGCAGAAACAGACTCTGTTATTTCAAAGTTGATAAGTGATTTGGAGATTCCATAGCTGTCTACTATCCCTCTGATTCTCTCAACAAACTTATCCTGCATGCACTGAACAACTGAAAGATTTACATTAATGCACTCCATTCCAAGCCTTGTAGGCTCTCCGCTCTGCAAAAAGGCGCATACCTCATTGAGAACATAATCATCTATATCATCAATATATCCGGTCTGCTCAGCGATAGGAATAAATTCATCCGGGAAAAGATCTCCAAGTTTAGGATCATGAAGCCTTATAAGAGCCTCTGCCCCGTGAAGAGTCACACCATCAGAGCAATAGGTAGGTTGATAATAAACTTCGAAGTTCCCCTGTTTAAGGCCTTCAGTTATAGCAGTTTCAACTTCAGCTCTCCTTGTAAGGAATTTAAGATCTCCGTTTCTCAAAATAGTGCGGTCTATATCCTTGGGCACAGGTGTATCAATCATATACATAAGATCAGCAAGGGTATGAATATGCATAGGGATACTGGCTACAATCGTAACTGCAGATAGCTTCATCTGTACCCCATGAACTGTCCACTCTGACTTAAAGCGGCAGTCAATATCTTCTGCAATTGTGAGCGCTTCAAGTTCAGAGTTAATAAAATCATCCTCTTTGACCAATAGGAGCATGGTATTGGGATCAGTATGATAAATGTAATATCTCGGAAGCAAAGTTTTAAGGAAAACTGCCACCTCCTGGACTATCTCATCCGCATTGGACAGTCCCGTGATACGTCTCACGGAATCTATATTTGTGATCTTAACGCAAACTATGTAGAATACATTCTTTTTGGTAAGAAGACTTTCTACATCCATTTTCAGGGCATTTCTGTTATAGAAGTCTGTTTCTGCATCCAGCCTGTCATCTTCATTTTCTACAGCCAGCATAAGACCGATGAGCGCTATAGATTCAGCGAACAGTTCACTCTTTATACTTATATCCAGAAACTGTACAACAACGCCGATTATGGTAAGGATAAAAAAGTATACAATAGCCCATCTTCTACGCCTTGTGAGTGCATTCCATGACATCATAAGGCATATGAAAGCAAACACAGTATAAGCAATAGAGACTAAGTAGATGATTATCTCGCCCCAGCTTCTGTTAAACTGCATGCCCTCAGAATAATAATAAACAAAATGAGTAACAGGATTTGTTAAAACCAGAAACTCCGTTAAACAAAGCGGAATCAGATATAAAATTTTAGAAAAAACAGATTTATTCCGGATCGACCCTGTAACAGTCAAGACATAGTATAGAAAAATAGCGGCAATCGGCGTATGTACCAGGAAGTATACATACTGGAACAACATTATAAGTCCATCACCTCTTAAAAAGAAATGCCGGTATAATTCAATAAATTCGCTGCAAAGACATGTGATCGCATTAAAAAGAACAACATAATTCATAAAAAGAAATATCCTGTTCTGACGACGATCCGTTCGTTTCTGCAAATTAGTATAGATAATGGCTGTAAGTCCCACCAGAATCGTTGCACAATAAAATGCTATGTGAAACAGATTATCATTCATTGTTCTACCCCCATTAGATAACTACTGGGTATCTTCTATCAATAAGACTATCGCGCCAAAGTAATTATAACATATTTGCAATTATTTACTATCGTAATACTATTATCAGGTTGATGTCAGGCCTTTTTTCAAGCCGCTGTAAATGCAGATAAATAGGGAGTGCTGATATCACTCATGCACTCCCTGTAAAAATTTATATTTATTTAATATTCTGATAGCTTAATTCTTGACGATCATCTTACCGCCACGCTTTGATACAACATCAAAGATTACTGCAGCAAGAAGAACTACGCCCTTTACAACCTTCTGCATATTGGCATCGACACCCATAAGTGACATACCAAGGTTGATAACACCCATAAGAACCGCGCCTACAATAACCCCCGGAACAGTACCGATTCCGCCATAAGCAGAAGCGCCACCGATAAAGCAGGAACCAATAGCATCCATCTCGTAGTTCTGTCCATAGGTTGGCTGAGCTGATGTAAGTCTTGCAATTGTAACCATACCTGCAAGTGCTGCCAAAAATCCCATGTTCATGTATGCAAGGAAGTAAACCTTGTTTGTATCAATACCTGAAAGCTTTGTAGCCTTTTCGTTGCCACCAACAGCGTAGAAATAACGGCCAGTTGTGGTATTGCTTGTGATATATCCATAAATAATAACTACGATGAGTACCCATATAAGAACTGTAGGAATACCCTTGTGCTGAGCAAGCTTATAAGCAAATACAAGAATTGCAGCCGAGATCAGGATTATCTTGGAACAAAATGCCCATAAAGCCTCTACTTCATATCCACTGTCAATCTTCTTTTTACGGCTGTAAATATTAAGTGACAGTATAGCGATCACACCAAGGATTCCGCCAAAGAGGCAGGTAAGATTAAGGCTTTCACCGCCAAAGAAATCACGGATATAGCAGTCAGCACCGCCGCCAAAAAGGTTTACAAAAGTAGTCTGTTCCTTGATAGAAACTGTAAGTCCGTTAAGGACAACATTTGAAAGTCCTCTAAATGCAAGCATTCCAGCCAGTGTAACAATGAAAGGAGGAATTCTTACAAAGGCAATCCAGAAGCCCTGGAAAGCACCAATTGCTGTTCCGATGATAACCATTACTATGATTGCTACCCAGAATGGAACATTTAAGTTTACCATTAGAATAGCTCCGACAGCACCTACAAAGCAAACTACCGATCCAACTGACAGATCAATGTTACCTCCAGTCAGTATACACAAAAGCATACCTGTTGCAAGAATAAATACATATGCATTCTGTGAAATAAGGTTACTAACATTCATTGGCAGAAGAATTGCTCCGGACGTCTGCCATGAGAAGAATCCCAAAACTATCAGAAGCACTATGATCATAGTGTTCTTTTTCAAAAATTCAAAAACTTTATCCTTATTCATGTTTCTCCTCCTTAACATCGGCAGATTTCAAGATACAAGCCATGATCTTTTCCTGAGTTGCATCCTTGGCATCCATTTCCCCTACCATCTTGCCTTCGTTCATTACATAAATTCGATCACACATTCCCAGTATTTCAGGAAGCTCCGATGAAATCATGATCACAGCTTTTCCCTCAGCTACCAGCTGATTGATAATACAGTAAATCTCGTACTTGGCGCCTACATCAATACCTCTTGTGGGCTCATCCAAAATCAGTATATCCGGATTAGCAAACATCCATTTTGCCAAAAGAACTTTCTGCTGATTGCCTCCACTTAAGTTACCAACGTTCTGCTCAACTGTAGGACATTTTGTACGGAGTTTATCTTTATACTCTACAGCTACAGAGTATTCTTTATGCTTATCGATTACCTTATTGGTACTTACTTCATCAAGGTTTGCAAGGGTCGTATTGATCTTGATAGGATTAGAAAGAATAAGTCCATTCCCCTTTCTGTCCTCGGTAACATAAGCAAGTCCGTGTTTGATAGCACTGTTTACATTTTTAAGTTCAACTTCTTTTCCATTTATAAATATCTGTCCGGAAATGTTTTCTCCGTAGCTCCTGCCAAAAATACTCATAGCAAGCTCTGTTCTGCCCGCTCCCATAAGTCCTGATATTCCCAGAACTTCTCCTTTTCTGACATTGATATTTACGTTATCTACTACTTTCCTGTCTTTATGAAGCGGATGATATACATTCCAGTTTTTAACTTCCATCATAACTTCGCCAAGATGTGATTCTCTCTTTGGGAATCTGTCTGAGATTTCTCTTCCGACCATTCCTTTTATGATCCTGCTCTCGGAGAAATCATCCACTCCCTTGGCAAGTGTTTCTATCGTAGATCCGTCTCTGATAACAGTGATCTTATCTGCAACATAAGATACTTCATTTAACTTATGAGAAATAATGATAGAAGTAAGATTTCTTTCTTTTTTCAGCTTCAAAAGAAGATCAAGAAGTGCCTTGGAATCAGTCTCGTTAAGAGATGACGTAGGCTCATCCAGAATAAGAAGTTTTGCATCTTTAGAAAGAGCTTTAGCTATCTCAACAAGCTGCTGCTTACCTACACCAAGATCTTTTATAAGTGTCTGTGTACTTTCATGTAATCCAACTATATTCAAGAACTTTCTTGAAAGTTCATTAGTTTCATTCCAATTGATTTTAAACTTTGTTCCTCTCTCATTTCCAAGGAACATATTCTCCGCAATTGACATATACGGAATAAGAGCCAGCTCCTGATGAATGATTACAATACCCTTTTCTTCACTATCCTTGATAGCGTTGAACTGGCAGACTTCAGAATTATATATAATATCGCCTTCATATGAACCATATGGATAAACTCCACTAAGGACGTTCATAAGCGTAGATTTACCTGCACCATTTTCTCCAACAAGTGCATGAATTTCACCTTCCGACACCTTCAGATTAACATTGTCAAGTGCCTTAACCCCAGGGAAGGTCTTGGTGATATTCTTCATTTCCAGTATTATCTTTTCCACCTTTGCCCCTCCTCCTTTTCTATTTTTTTACTGTTAGCAGCGATAAACAGATTGCTCCGCTTTGCTCCCGCAATCTGACGGACATTCGTAAACCGCACTATCGTGCTATTTACTCATATCCGTTACAGTAACTATAATGGGATGCATAATGCATGCTAGCATGCTATGCATCCCATTCTGTTACCTATTTATCGCTTACTTGAGCTGATCTTCTGTGTAGTAACCTGAATCGATAAGAAGTTCCTTGTAGTTGCTTACATCAGCAAATACAGGCTCGCAAAGGTATGAAGGAATAACACCAGTGCCGTTGTTGTATGTCTCTGTATCGTTAACAGGAGCTTCTGTTCCCTTCATGATAGCGTCAACCATTTCAACTGTCTTCTTGGCAAGATCACGAGTATCCTTGAAGATAGACATTGACTGCTTACCAGCAATCATGTTCTTAACGTTAGCAATATCGCAGTCCTGACCTGTGATGATTGGCCAGTCGCCTGTGTAGTTAGCTTCAAGAGAGTTTGTAACGCCGAGTGCTGTTGAATCGTTTGAGCAAAGAACAGCATCAAGCTTAGTTCCATCAGCATAGTTAGCAGAAATGATTGCATCCATTCTGGACTGAGCATTTTCTGTTGACCAGTTAGCTGTTGCTACATTATCAAAATCAACCTGACCAGACTTAACTACAAGCTTGCCATTGTCAATGTATGGCTTAAGTACGTCAATAGCACCGCCATAGAAGAATCTTGCATTGTTGTCACCAGGGTCACCTGTGAAGATTTCAAGATTGAAAGGACCTGCTGCATTGTCGAGATCAAGCTGCTGCTTGATGTACTCGCCCTGCTTGGTTCCTACCATATAGTTATCAAATGTTGCATAATAAGAAACAGCGTCAGAATTCATGATAAGACGGTCATAAGCGATAACCTTGATGCCGGCTTCTTTTGCCTGTGCAAGAACTGTTCCGAGTGAATCGCCATCGATAGAAGCAATTACAAGTACCTTAGCTCCTGAACTGATCATGTTCTCAATCTGAGAAACCTGAGTTGCAATATCATTAGAAGCATACTGAAGGTCAACATCGTAGCCGGCTGCCTTGAGCTGCTGCTCCATGTTTGCACCGTCCTGATTCCATCTCTGAAGATCCTTGGTAGGCATTGCCACACCAACTTTACCATTTCCACCGCCACTTGAGCTTGCAGGAGCCTGACTTCCGCATCCAACAAGGAGTGATGCTGCCATAGCTGCAGCGAGCATTACGCTAAATAACTTTTTCTTCATCTCTTTTCCTCCGTCAAAAATATGCTATAAGTTTATAAACTTTTAATAGTTTGGCATGACTCATGCCTCCCTACGCTTAACAATTTATCACACAAGTACAAGCACTAACTTGCATTATTAAGCAAATTTTTATTATCCATCAGAATAAAAAAACAGCAGTGCTAGCATTATTTTGCAGGCACTGCTGTATCGTCACAATTTTGTGCTATTTCGTAATATCTTGCGATATTCCAGGCAGCATTATTTAATGTGGAACATTCAAATAAACATCCTCTTTTAAATGGAATCCGTTCTTAATAATAACATCATCCATATTGTCTTTTGAAACACTCACCGTCTCTATCTTGAGGTAAGGAACTGTTTTTTTACCATCATCATACTCAGATAATTCCTCGGCGGGTAGCTCCTCTCCATTTGCAAGAGCGACTGCTGCCTCTGCTGCCTTCCCCGCAAGCTTCTCAATAGGCTTATAAACAGTCATCAGCTGAGTTCCCTCAACAATCCTCTGGCAGGCCTCAAGATCTGCGTCCTGTCCGGATACCATCTTTTTCCCCGCAAGCCGCTTCTCTGAAAGAGCATATACCACCTTGCTCGCCAGATCATCGTTGCCGCACATGATCGCATCTGCTTCTTCTATGAGCTCAGTGTTATTGTAAACGTAATCCCCTGCTGCCTCTGCTTTCCATCCATCTGCATAATAGATATCAAGCACTTCATTGTCATTTTCTTCCATGACTTTTGTGAAACCATCACGAACCATAGGAACATTATTATCTGTAAGCGGGCCGCATATCATTACCACCTTGCCGCCCTTTAAGCCATTTTTAACAAAAGCCTCTCCCATCATCTCTCCAACCATCTCATTATCAAAAGATATGTAGAGGTCTGCTCCGGCATTTGAAATCGGTCTGTCATAAGCAATAACTTTGATTCCCTCATCCTGGGCCTTCTTGACCGAATCTGCTATCTCCTTTGAATCAATACAGATAATGACTATAATATCCATCCCCTTTTTGATGAAATACTCTATCTGTTCCTTTTGTTTGGCCGGGTCACCATTAGCATTCTGAACATTAACTTCTGCCCCCAGTTCCTTGGCTGTAGAAACAAATACATCCCTGTCCCTTTGCCACCTCTCTATGACAAAAGAATCAAAGCACATTCCTATCTGCACCTTGTCACTTTTCTCTTTTCCGGAATTCTCAGCTTCTCTTGAAGGGCTACTGCATCCGGATAATAAAGCTGTAAGTAAGCAACCTATCAAGCACCCTAATACAAACCTTTTCTTTCCCATACCCTTTGCCCCACTTAAAATCTGTCTTTATATTCTGTTGGTGTAACTCCCACATTTTTCTTGAAGCTGCGGCTAAAATAATTAGGGTCCGAATAGCCACAGGATATACATATTTCTTTAACGGACAAATTAGAATTCTCCAATAGGTTCTTGGCTTTTTCTATTCTGATGTTAGTCAGATACTCAATAAAATTAAGTCCGCTCTCTTCCTTAAAAATCTTACTGAAATAATATGGTGAAATATTTACTACCTTTGATACATCGTCCAAAGAAATATCCTTGTCAAAATGTGCATCAATATAATCCTTGGCAGTCTTGATGATATTACCTGAGCGTTCCTGTCTCTTACTGATGACATCGCTACAGGCCGCCATAACCTTGGAAATAAACCATTCTCTTATCTCCATAGGAGTTTCTAGAGCCATTATTTCAGGAAGATAATTGTTCCTGCTGGAATATCTGTAGGTCTGACCACCATTTTGATAAGCAAGATGTTCTGCATAAAGTGAAAACTCCAAAACCTTGAGTCTCATCGACATAAGATCACCATCTGCTGCCTTCTGGCACATCCAGTCAGCATACTTCTCAGCTATAACTCTGGTCTCATTAAGATCGCCTTTACCTACGGCTTCAAAAAGAGGCTTCTCAAGAGCCTTAGGATATCCATCCTCATAATCGCAATTAATTGTAAGGTCATCTGCATGAGCTACTGATCCGGTTGTAGCTATCAGTGCATTAAGAGCTTCCTTGTAAGAATCTCCAAGTTCCTTTAAAGGCTTAACTCCTCCAATACCTACTCTAAAGCTGATATCCGTCTTCTTTCTGAGATATCTGGCCATTTCCCTTGCTCTGTCTATAAGCTCTGAGCGAAGTCCCAGTTCCATCTGCGGCTCTTTTTGAGGAATCAGGACAGCTATTTTATTAGCCATTACATTACCTATCTTGCAATCAAAGAAGTTCTTGACCCCTTCTCTTATTTCCTGATACTTACCGGAGATCTTGACAGAACTTCCGATAGCATTAGTCATGTGATTTCCTTCCTGAGAATCTCCGCATACTATCGCCATCATGTATCCATAGCTTTCCTCTATTCCCAGAATAGTTCTGTAATTGTCTATATCTTCCTCGAAATGCTCCTGCAAAAGAATGTCATAAATAAGTCCGTTCTCTATAATAGGTTCTACAGTCTCCAGTTTTTCTTTAATGAGAAGTTCATTGCTCCTCTTTTCCCTGTCTGAATCTATCTGCTCCATTGCCTTTTTAAGAACACTTATAACCTTGGTCTTATCCATGGGCTTGGTAATATATTCAAGAACTCCAAGCTTAATGGCTTCCTTGGCGTAATCAAATTTGTCATAGGCAGACATTACTATAAATACTGTATTACTGCTAAATCTCTGCATCTCTCTGATGGCATCAATACCATTTATACCGGGCATATGGATATCTACAATTGCTATATCCGGTCTGAAAGTCTCAGCAAGCTCTATCATCTTTCGCCCCGACTTGGCAAACTCCACCTGACATGTATTTCCGAATTCTTTTTCTATAATAAACTTAGTAGAATCAATCACGATTCCTTCATCATCTGCAAGCATTACCCTATACATTTACTAATTCTCCTCAAGGGGAATGCTCAGTTTTATCTCGCACCCCTTGTTTTCACCTTCACTCTTTATACTGATAACATCTCTTCTTCCTGCGAACAGGCGAAGTCTTGATATAACATTGTCCATTCCAATGCCGTTGTTGTCATAGCTGTTCTCATCAGGATTTCTGGTTCCGGAGAGAATCTCTTCTATGGTCTTTTCATCCATTCCCTTGCCGTTATCTATAACGCTGATACAAAGATTGTCATCTTCCCTGTAAACCTTAAGAAGGATCCTGCCATCCCCTGCCATTTCTCTTATTCCATGATTAACAGCATTCTCAACAATAGGCTGCAGGATCATACTGGGCATCTTGTGGTCAAGGAGCCTCTCATCTACCTGCTTGTCATAGCCAATATCCCCTGAGAACCTTACATTAAGTATCCTGATATAGTTGTCGACAAGAGTAACTTCTTCGCGGACATTAACTGTATCCTGACGGTTTTTGACATTATACCTGAAGAAATCAGCCACAGTCTGAACATACTCATAAGTTCTGTCAGCGCCTTCCATCATGGCAAGCTGAGCCCCGGCATTAAGGGTATTAAAAAGAAAATGCGGATTTATCTGAGCCTTAAGGTACTTAAGCTGGGCATCCTTGAGGTGAGCTTCCATTGTAAGCTCTTTTTCCTGCATATCTTTCTCTTTCTCAAGGCTCTCTCTAAGTTTCTCGATATAGTCCTTGATACTGATGACCATCTTGTTAAAGGCACCAATAACAATGCCTATCTCGTCGTTGTAATGGGCTGTAGGAAGAACGATATCAAAATTACCGTCTGCAACTTCATCCGCTGAGTCAGATAACTTCTTAAGCGGTAAAATGATAGTCTTAACAAAGCTTGTAATAATAAACACGTTGCCTATCATTACAATGAACATGACTCCGACAGCGACTACTTCAAAGTATCTAAAGGCCTTGATAAGAGTGTTAAAGCTCTCTGAATTGGATACAAAAAGCTCAAGGTTAAGGCTGGTAAGATAGGCCTTGATATCCTTATACAGTTCTGTGGACTTCTCATAATAGGCTCTGTATTTTTCGACGTTTCTGCCTCTCTTGGTATCTATAGTCTTCTCAACCTCACCAAGATAATTGCCTGTCATGTACTTGATATTTCTTTCCATTCGGTTATAAGAAAGGTCAGTTATCTTATCATCAAGCTCACCTGATAGATTCGTTAATTTCTGGGCACTTATATAGTAGTTTTCCAGGGAATCACTTGTCTTGGAACTAAGATAAAGAGTCATCGAGTCCTGAACTTCATCAAGAGCTTTGGTAAGCTCATTAAGTGCCCTGTTATCCTGATATACCATGTCCATATCATTGGACATACTGTTAATTCCCAGCAAAAGAAAAATGTTTACCACAAAGATAATTACATTAGCAAACACACAAACACTTATGATCTTGGTCTGGAGAGAGCTGTTAAAAAATCTATTCATCCTGCTCCTCCTGTTTTTTGAACTCATATACATTATCTTTATCAATAAGTGTTATATCTGCAGTGTAATATTCACTTGTATTTCCATATTCATAATAGTCCATCAGCGCCTGAATACTGTATGTCCCCAGCTGATCAGTATCAATAGAAATGGTCGCAAAAATAACTCCTCTGTCAATTGCCTTGATTATTTCTTCCGAATCATAGTAACCAAGGACATTGACATCTCCAACCATATTGTAGTCTACAACTGCCTGATAAGCGCAGACTGTGCTCTGCTCATTAAGGCACACTATTACATCAGGGACATCTTTTTGCATAAAAATATCTCTGATCGATTCCTCTACTGAGAAGGTATTAGTATTATCGACAGTTACAATTGAAACCTCAAACTCAGAATCCGTAGCATTTTCCTGTCTGATCGTATCCTGCATTGACGATATGATGATGTTCTGTCCGGCATCAAGAGTATCAGAATTTGCTAAAGCAGCTATCTGGATCTTGGTCCTGTCCCCTATCGTTTCTGATTCCAGAAGCTCCTGCCTTCTGTTCTCCTTGATGATCCTGACTATCTGCTTGCCATATAGCTTACCTACACTATAGCCGCCAACGCCAACAAAACTGATCCTGTCTGAATGCGTACTGTCACCATACAGAGTCACCACAGGTATTCCGCTCCTGACCGCCTCATCGATCAGATTAGTCATGGATACTGCCTCACTGGCATAGACGATTATTCCATCTACTCTGGATGCTATTGCTATTCGCATCAGCTCCTCACAGGAATAATCCCCCGAAAGATTCTCTCCCAAAAGATCCACATAAATATTGTTCTCTTTGGCAAATTCAAGCGCTGATCTGTATACAGACTGCCAGAAATCCGACTTGTAGTTGTCTGTGATCATCACATAATACTGCTCGTATTCATTGCCCTCCGCCTTGCCTGTTATCCCTGCTCTGTAGAATCTGAAATACAAAGACCCTGCAATAAGAGTAGTTACTACAAACACAAGGGTAAAGACAAGAGTCAGATACTGTCTGTTTATTCTTTTTTGATATATATCCTCATTACCTTTTTTCATATGCATCATTTTATCAAATGGGCCTGGTATAGCAAAAGTGGATTATCTTGTCATTTGTATCAGAATGACAAAAAAATCCACTTGAAAATTCACTATGTCAATTATATAGTCACTGCTCCTTGCACTTGGTAAGCGCAACTGTCCCTGTTCTTGCAATTTCTACTATGCTGACACTTTTGAGCATTTCAATGAAAAGCTCAATCCTCTCTGAAGTATCGCATATCTGTATCATCATAAGATTCTTGGACATATCAACAATCTGAGCATTCATGATCTCACAGTTCTCCATGATATCACGTCTGTTGTCTCTGTTATATTTAACCTTAATGAGCATCAGTTCTCTGTTTATGGACATGCTCTCCTTAAAGGTCTTAACCTTGATGACATCAATTTTCTTATTGAGCTGTTTCTCAATCTGCTCTATTGTACGCTCATCACCGCTGGAAACAATGGTCATGGCAGATATTCCCTTATCAGCAGTTTCACCTACAACCAGAGAATCTATATTAAAGTTTCTCCTGGAAAAAAGACCTGCCACTTTAGAAAGAACACCGGCTCTGTTCTCAACCAGTACTGAATAAATTCTACGCATTTTTCGCCACTCCAGTTTTCTGACATTTAATATTTAACAAGTTCCATAGGGTCTACGCGAACTTCCATAATAGCTGCATTGTCATCTGAGAAGAATTCTTTGAGCTTGTTCTCTATACTATCATCCCCTGTAACTTTCATGTATTCCATATCGTAGGCAGCTGCTATGAGGGAAAGATCCGGATCTCCCTTAAGCTCTACCATGCTGTAGTTATCATCATAAGCATAATGCTGATGTTCTCTCACCATACCAAGAAAGCCGTTCTTCATAACGATTATCTTGATGTTAATGCCATACTGTCTCATGGTGGCAAGCTCCATCATAGACATCTGGAAAGCTCCGTCTCCGATGACAGCAAGCACTTGCTTGTCAGGAGCAGCAAGCTTAGCTCCCATTGCTGCCGGAATAGAGTATCCCATTGTTCCCATTCCGCCTGATGTCAGAAATCTGCCGTTTCTAACCTTGTAGTAAGCACAGGACCACATCTGGTTCTGCCCTACATCTGCAACATAGATTGCATCATCATTTACTGCTGCTGAGAGTTTTGTCATAAAATCCTTAGGTTCCACATAATCATCATCGCGTGGCACCCTCTCAGAGGCCATCTCGTTTTTATATTTATTAAGAGTAGCAAGCCAGTCGCTGTGATCATCAGCATGCTCATCCTGTTCAAGAAAATCCTGGAAAATATTCTTGATATCACCAACAAGAGGAATAGTAGGTCCGACGTTTTTACCAATTTCAGCCGGGTCAACGTCAATATGAACCATTACCTTATTCTCTGTAATAAGGTCCGGTCTGTTGACCGCTCTGTCTGCAACTCTTGCTCCTACCATTAGAAGGAGATCCGACTCATTCATAGCCCTGTTAGCAAAGGGCTGACCATTGTTTCCAACCATACCAAAGAAAAGCGGATGGTCAGATGGCATAACGCCTATTCCCATCATGGTAGATACAACAGGAACGCTGTTAAGTTCAGCAAACTTCCTGATTTCCATTGTTGCCTGACTTAGGTGCACTCCACCTCCCACGCAGATAATAGGTCTTTTGGCCTTTTCAACCTCTTTGATGACTTTTTTGATCTGAGCCATATTTCCCTTTACGGTAGGCTTGTAGCTTCGCATAGAAATAGATTCCGGATAAGCAAACTTGTCTTTGTATTCTGCATTTTGAATATCAAATGGAATATCAATAAGAACAGGACCTCTCCTGCCTGTACTGGCAATGTAAAAAGCTTCTTTGATTATTTTCGGAAGGTCATTAACATCTCTTACCAGATAACTATACTTAACAAAAGACTCTACAGCACCTGTAATATCAGCTTCCTGGAAAACGTCACTTCCTATCATATCGCTGTTGACCTGCCCTGTAATAGCAACAAGCGGAATACTGTCAGCATATGCAGTTGCTATACCCGTGATAAGGTTCGTAGCACCCGGGCCGGAAGTAACAGCACACACTCCGACTCCCCCACTTATTCTGGCATAGCCGCTTGCAAGATGAGCTGCATTTTGCTCAGTACGAACAAGCACTCTTTTTATCTTAGAATCAAGAATCTTATTCCAAAAAGGATCTATAGCAACACCTGAATAACCAAAAATAACCTTGGTGTTCTCTTTTTCCAAACATCTTACGATTACTTCTGCCCCTGTCATAGGTTCCTCCAGTTTTATTCTATTCCGAGTATATTCTTGACAACTCTTACCGCATCGGCTGCATCAGAAGAGTAGCCATCCGCTCCAATCTCATCTGCATAATCCTGAGTCACTACTGCGCCGCCGATTATGATCTTGGCATCAAGGTTTTCCGCGTGGGCCAGGTCTACTACATTTTTCATTTCCTTCATCGTAGTAGTCATAAGCGCAGAAAGCGCAATTATCTTAGCATCATATTTCCTGGCAGCCTTAATGATTTCCTCTCTTGGCACATCCTTGCCAAGATCGATAACATTAAAGCCGTAGTTCTTGAGCATAAGAGCCACAAGGTTCTTGCCAATATCATGGATATCTCCATGAACAGTAGCTATCACGATAGAAGGAAGCTTTTCTCCTGAGTCAGCCCCCTCTTTTAAAAGAGGCTCCAGATATCCGATTGAAAGCTTCATCGCCTCAGCACCTGCTATCAGCTGAGGAAGGAAGTATTTGCCCTTATCAAAGAGATCTCCTACTTCATTAATTGCAGGCATAAGTATCTCATCAAGAATTTGTCTTGGGGAATTGCCTTCTTTAACAGCTTTCTCAGTATCCTTAACAATTCCTCTCTTGTTTCCTGTAAGTACATCTTTCTTAATTATATCAAGAATATTATCGTTTTCCAAAACAGCTTTGGATGAAGATACGTTCTGAGCTGCACTATTTGCAGAGTTTTGATCTGCATAGCGCTCCATTCTTGTTATATATCTTACGTCAGCGCCTTCTTTTTTACGAAGAAGGTCTGAAGCAAATGCTGCATTTACCAACATTTCCTGCGAAGGATTAGCAATTGCCATTGTAAGGCCTCTTGCAATCGCCATCGTAAGGAAGGCTGTGTTAACGTTGCTTCTCTGAGGAAGGCCAAAAGAAATATTGGAAAGGCCACAGATAGTTGCATAGCTGTTCTCATGGCAATATCCTATAGTATCAAGCGTATTGATCGCCGCGTTTGGATCAGCACCTACCGTTGCAACAAGTCCGTCAACAACGATATCCTCTTTATTCATCCCAAGTTTTGTGGCCATTTCATAAATTGTATTGATATTATCTATCTTCTCCTGACTATCCTTGGGAAGAGCTTCAGCAAGTGGCAAAAGAATAAACATAGCCCCATACTTTTTGGCAAGAGGAAGGAACTTTTCAGCCTTACCCTTTTCAAGAGAAATTGAATTCATAAGAGCTCGTCCGGGATAAAGACGAAGGGCTGCTTCCATAACTTCTGCACTACTTGTATCAATGCAGAGAGGAAGGTCAGTAATGGACATAACTTCTTCCATAACTTTGAGCATCATTTCTTTTTCATCAATTCCGCTCATTCCAACGTTTATATCAAGAATAGAAGCTCCCTCTTTTTCCTGATTGGCAGCAAAATCGCAGACCATATCAAGATTGCCTTCTCGTAGCTGTTCCTGAAGCTTCTTTTTGCCGGTAGGATTGATTCTCTCGCCGACTATCATAAAATTCTCATCAAGACCAAAAGAAAGACTCATTCTCTCAGAAGCCAGATATCTTCTGCCACAGATCTTTCTGGGAACAGGATTTCCCTCTCCATCTCTTATATCGTTTGGTTTAACATTACCATATCTGTCTTTAAGCCCCTTTATATAATCAGGGGTAGTTCCGCAGCAGCCGCCTATAATAGAAGCACCTGCACTTACTAAAAGTTCCATCTCTTTAACAAAGGTATCACAGTCCATGTCATACTCTGTATTACCATTCTCATCAACAGATGGAAGTCCTGCATTAGGCTTGGCAATGATCGGAATACTTGTCACAGCAGCCATATCGCTGATAATAGCCGCCATCTTATCTGGTCCGGTGGAACAGTTCGCGCCTATAGCACATGCTCCAAGTGCTTCTAATGTGATTGCACTTGATGCAGCATCTGAACCATAAAGAGTTCTGCCATCAGCTTCAAAGGTAAGGGTAACCATAACCGCTAGGTCAGTAACTTCCTTGGCCGCTATGAGTGCTGCTCTACACTCCTGAAGACTCATCATAGTCTCTACAACAAGAATATCGCAGCCTGCTGCTTCCAGTATTTTGATCTGCTGTTTGTAAACATCTACAAGCTCCTCAAAGTCAAGATCACCTATGGGCCTTAGCTGTCTTCCGGTCATGGTAATATCTCCGGCGACAAGAACTCCCGGTGCCGCTTTTTTGGTGAGTTTAACAAGACTTGAATTGATTTCTTCTATCCGGTCTCCCAGACCATAATCCGCAAGTTTTATCCTATTTCCTGTAAAAGTCGGGGCATATATAATGTCCGCACCTGCCTTGGCGTAATTGCTCTGTAGATTTATCATTACATCCTGATGCTCAAGTATCCAGTTCTCAGGGCACACTCCTGCCGGCATTCCGGCCTTCATAAGATTCGTTCCCGTAGCACCGTCCAGAAACAGTATTCTATTATTACTCAGACCCCAAAATTCTTCCTTAGTCATTGTCGTATCCTTTATTTTTTACTATCAAATATAACCTTAAATTACATCATCTACTAGATGACATTTTTAACCATTTTTCAAAATACACCGGAACAAAATAGAATAAAATCACACAAATAGCCATTATCATCAAAGGCTTAATCCCCATTGAAAGCGAAGGGATAATACCTTTCTGAGCCATAATATCTATCACGGCTATGATCAGCACATGATAATAATAAATGTTTGAAGAAGCTCTTTTACCTATTCTCCATATATAGTTTCCGGATGGAATCCTGCATTCTGACATAAACAAAATACTGATCACTATAAAAAGAGATCCAAAGTGAACCTCTTTATTTCCATATATTCCAATTTCTGCTATCGTGAGGACTATGCCAAAAACAAGTCCTGCAATGGCCTTGTATCCGGTACTCACCTGCCACTTTTCAAGCTCCTTGGGAGAAAGAGTGGCTTTTATTTCTCTGATATGATCTGAAAAAAGAATTCCAATAAGCACAAATGGAATACCGACAAATAACCAGTTTCTCATAACAAACCAGGTACAGATATTAATTCCAAATGGTCTTATAGGGTAATAGGTCTGCAACAGCATTCCCAGGTACAAAAAGAAAAGAAGTATACCGATAAGTCCCTTGTACCACTTTATCAAAACTCCTGCAAAAATATAAATAAGGCCATATACATATATAAGCGCAAAAAGATACCATAAATGATCAAAGGTATATGAGCCGTCATATATAAATCTTCCGGAATTATACAAAACAAAATTAGTAAGCTCTGCGAAATTAAACTTGGAAGATAGCCACTCTGAAACCGACATCTGATTAAAGATATTGACTACCAGAGAAAAAATAAGATGGATGATATATACAATTCCAGTAATCTTAAGCAGTTTAAGAAGCGCTTTTCCTGTTCTCATACGGATGAAAGCTATAGAGTTGTCTGAAGCATCCAAAAGAAATCTACCTGAAATTGCAAAAAAATAAGGTACCGCAAATCTGGCCAGGGCATCTATTACCTGACCAAATTTTCCCGGAAACCTTGTATGTATAGTTATGACTGCAAGGCAGGCAATAAACCTTGCAGCATATAAAAATCTGTTTTCTTTCATGAACTTATTCTGCGGTTGCTCCTATAGTAGAGAACTGACCTGCCTCCTGCGTAGTAACTATAACTCCGTCTCCCTCCGGTATTTCTCCGTGGAGAACCTGCAGCATAACATTTACTCTGCTATTTGCCCTTTCATAATACTGAGATGCAAGCATCTCACTATCTTCATCAAAAATGCCATCATAAGCCTGATGATAACTTTCATTAGCCATCTGCATATAATCCGCAGCCTCAGCAGCAATATCTGTAATTCCTGAAAACTCTTCCGGAATAGCTGTTGCAGCCATCACCTTGTAAGCTTCGTTCATCTCATCGAGGTAGCCCAAAAGTTCAATCTTGGCAGTCTCTGATGATGTATCAATATTGTTTATTGAATTATCCAGACTTGAAAGTTTATCGTAAAACTCCGTCATGCTGGCCTTGTAGTCTGTAAGCTCCTGTGATGCCTTATTTCCACATCCTGCAAGAAAAATACTACATACCGCAATTATGATCATATAAAAATGTGCTCTGTTACTAAACAAATTATGTCTCCTAATATCAGTCAGAATATTTAGAAGCAGCTTTAAGCCTTGTAAGAGCTCTGGCAAGTCCTGCCTGAGACTTCTTAAACTCCTTGATCGACTGCTTCTGCTGAAGATGCTCCATAGCAAACTCATATGCTTCCTGGGCTCTTCTCTTATCTATATCCTCAGGTCTCTCTACAGTGTTAACTATTACAATACATCTGTTATTGGCAACCTGAACAGATCCCAGACTCACAACACCGTAAATCCATTCTCCACCAGGCTTTTTAATCTTGATGACACCGTCATTAAGAGCAAGGATCATTTCCTCATGACCGGCCAGTATTGCCAGTTCACCATCATCCAGAGGTAAAATGATCTCCTCAGCTCTGTCATCATAGAACATACCATTAACAGAAATAACCTGAAGACCAAAGGTTGCTACTCTTGCATCACTCATATTTATGCCTCTATCTGCTTAGCCTTCTCAATAACTTCATCTATTGTACCAACATTAAAGAAAGCTGCTTCCGGATAAATATCCATCTCTCCATCAATAATAGCTTTAAAGCCCTTGATTGTCTCAGCAAGCGGTACAAACTTACCAGGAATACCTGTAAACTGCTCAGCTACATGAAAAGGCTGTGACAAAAATCTCTGCACCTTACGAGCTCTGTAAACAGTAAGCTTATCCTCATCACTAAGTTCTTCCATTCCGAGGATGGCAATGATGTCCTGAAGCTCTTTGTACTTCTGCAATATTTCCTGAACCTTCATTGCAGTCTCATAGTGAACCTTGCCAACTACATCCTCTTCAAGAATTCTACTTGAGGATTCAAGAGGATCTACAGCCGGATAAATACCCTGCTCAACGATCTTTCTGGACAAAACTGTCGTCGCATCAAGATGTGCAAACGTAGTGGCAGGTGCAGGATCTGTAAGGTCATCTGCTGGCACATATACAGCCTGTACGGATGTTACTGATCCAAGTCTTGTAGAAGCAATTCTCTCCTGAAGTGCACCAAGGTCTGTTGAAAGAGTAGGCTGATATCCAACAGCAGATGGCATTCTTCCAAGAAGCGATGAAACCTCAGAACCAGCCTGTACAAATCTAAAAATATTATCAATGAACAAAAGAACGTCCTGATGCTTAACATCTCTGAAATACTCAGCCATAGTAAGCCCCGTCTCAGCAACACGCATACGTGCTCCCGGCGGCTCATTCATCTGTCCAAATACAAGGGCTGTTTTGTTGATAACACCTGACTCAGTCATTTCAGACCACAGATCATTACCTTCTCTCGAACGCTCTCCAACACCTGTAAATATGGAATAACCGCCATGCTCTGTGGCAATATTCTGAATAAGCTCCTGGATAAGAACTGTTTTACCAACTCCGGCGCCTCCAAAAAGACCTATCTTACCACCCTTGGCATATGGAGCCAAAAGGTCTATAACCTTAATTCCTGTCTCCAAAACTTCTACTACAGGGCTCTGGTCAACCAGCTTAGGTGGTTCTCTGTGGATCTGCCACTTTTCTTCGCATTTAACCTCGCCTTTGTTGTCAATTGCATCACCAAGAACATTAAACAGTCTTCCGAGAACCTGTTCTCCAACCGGAACACTTATAGGGCTTCCAGTAGGATAAACTACCATATCCTTGCAAAGTCCTTCACTTGGAGACAGCATAATGCATCTGACAACATCCTCTCCTATATGCTGAGAAACCTCCATTACTCGTTTCTGGTCCTCAACATACACTTCCATAGCATCAGTTATATATGGAAGCTCGCCATCATCAAATTTTACATCTACTACAGGTCCCATAACCTGCAAAATTCTGCCATTACTCAAGGCTTTTCCCTCATCTTCTTGTTTCATCAATCATCTTTGCATCCTGGCCGTGCATTTGCTTCTTTTTGCTTTTCTGCATCTTGGCCAATTTAGCTCTTTTGAGTGCCTTAGCTCCACTTGCCACCTCAGTAATTTCCTGAGTGATCATAGCCTGTCTCTGTCTGTTATAGGTTCTCTGAAGAGCATCCAACATCTTGGCAGCATTCTTGTTGGCCGAATCCATCGCCATCATTCTGGAACTCTGCACCGAGCAAAACGCTTCAACCAAAGCTCCGTAGATATAACCCGTTACATAGTTTGGAACAATATTATCCAAGATAGCTGAAGGACTCGGTTCCATCAGAAATTCTTCAAGCATCGTTCCTATAGCCGGCTTCTCTTTTCGAATGTTCGTAATGATATCAAGTGGTAACAGCTTCTCAAATCTTGTCTCACAGACATTACTGTGAACAGTTGTATAGATGCAATAAAACTCATCTATCTCTCTGCGTGTGTAGTAATCAAGAATCTCTGCTGCTATTTTCCTTGCTCTGTGAAGAGTAGGATTCTGGGAGGTGAACATAAACGATTCTTCTACATCCATGTTCTTGGATAAAAAGTGATATCGTCCAACTTCTCCGATAACAAATAATTTCCATTTATCGCCATCATTAAGAATATGTTCCTCTGCCAGCTTGATCACATTATGATTATAGGCACCGGCAAGGCCCTTATCATCTGTAAAAACGATATAGCCTCTTCTTCTGTCCTGCTCCGGAATTTCAGACCTTGATTCCAGAAATACGTTTTCAACTCCCTCCGGAAGGTGACGTACAACTCTCGAGATCATAGCCTGCGTAGCAAAGAAAAATGGTTCTGTTTCATCCAGCATTTTCTTGGCTTTTCGAAGCTTAGTGGAAGAAATAAGATACATGGCATTTGTAATTTTTCTAGTATCGTTAACGCTATTTATGCGGTCACGAATTTCCTTGATATTTGCCAATTATCAAACCTCTGTTTATGACTTGTCATTCACACCAATAGTTCAGTGATTATTTTTCTGAATTTCTTCTACTTCTTCTTTAAGTTTTTTATTCTCGATATCGTTAAAAGCATCGACAGCTTCAATGATCTTATGCTTAAGCTGGTCAGATAAATCTCCGCTTTTCTCAAGTTCCTGACAGATTTCTCCCTGCTCGGTATTAAAATACTCGAGAAGTCTTTCCTTGTAATCTCTGACCTTTTTGACAGGTATCATATCAAGTCGCTTAGCACCAACTGCAACAAGGATAATAACCTGCTCATGCATAGCGAGCGGATGCTCCAGTGGCTGCTTGAGAAGTTCCATCAATACATTACCGTGAGCCAACTGATTCTTGGTTGTCTCATCAAGATCAGAACTGAACTGGGTAAACACAGCCATTTCTCTGTACTGGGCAAGATCAACCCTTATACTGCCTGCAGCCTTCTTCATAGCTTTAGTCTGAGCAGCACTACCTACACGGGAAACAGACAGACCAACATTAACGGCAGGTCTCATTCCTTCAAAGAAAAGGTCACTTTCAAGGAATATCTGTCCGTCAGTAATTGATATTACATTTGTAGGAATATATGCTGATACATCTCCGGCAAGAGTTTCTATGATAGGAAGCGCTGTTATCGAGCCTCCTCCAAGCTCTGAAGAGAGTTTACTTGATCTCTCAAGCAGTCTTGAATGAAGGTAGAATACATCTCCTGGATATGCCTCACGACCTGGTGATCTCTCAAGCAAAAGAGAAAGCGCTCTGTAAGCTACAGCATGCTTGGAAAGATCGTCGTAAACTATAAGCACGTCCTTGCCCTCATGCATGAAGTACTCGGCCATCGCAGTTCCTGAATACGGGGCTATGTACTGCAGCGGAGCTGAATCTGATGCTGTAGAACTAACTACAATTGTATAATCCATAGCTCCTGTCTTTTTAAGTATCTGAATGATCTTGGCTACGGTTGATGCCTTCTGGCCTACAGCTACATAAATGCAGATTACATCCTTGCCCTTTTGATTGATGATAGTATCAAGAGCTATAGATGTTTTACCTGTCTGTCTGTCGCCAATGATAAGCTCTCTCTGGCCTCGTCCAATGGGGAACATTGTATCAATTGACAAAATGCCTGTTTCCATAGGTTCATTAACAGACTGTCTGTCAATAATACCTGGAGCTGGTCCTTCTACAGGTCTGTATCCGGATTCCTTAATATCACCCTGCCCGTCAATAGGAGCACCAAGAGCATCAATTACTCTTCCTATGAAAGCTTCTCCAACAGGAATACCAGCCTCTTTATATGTTCTGACAGCTCTGGTTCCCTGTCTGATTCCTGCATCATTACCAAACAGAATACACCCAATATGATCATCTCTGATATCCTGGGCCATTCCCTTGGTTCCATCTTCAAATTCTATTATCTCTCCGTAGAAGGCGTGCTCAATGCCATCAATATTGGCAATTCCATCACCTACCCAGACAACACTGCCGACTTCCTTATCCTCAACTGCAAGGTCAAAATTCTCAACCTTATCACTGAGCATAGAAATAATCTTGCCGGCATCATTGCCACCATGTTCACGTCTGAGATTATTAATTTCTGCGCGCAGCTGTTTGGCTCTTCCTGCATCAGACCAGTCATACTCATAGTTTTTGCAGGATACAATAAAGCCACCACCAATAGACTTATCTTCACTGAGCTCAAGCTCAATGTCATCGACATTAAACTTCTTGCAGAGCATGGCCTTTATTCCATTGACCTGCTCCGGAGTCGGAGAAGTGCTGGCATATCGCAGTTTCGCTAATAGTTTTTCACTCATTATCTGCTCAAGCCTCATTTATAAATTTATCATACAGTTCTCTATCGTCTTGTGTACTATGTTTGGTCGCTGCAATCTTGGAAGCAGCATCAATAACCATATCTGTGAGCTGGGCAGCATACACTTCCTTAGCTCTCTCATTCTCTACCTCAGCATTATGCTTGGCTTCTGTAATGATCTTCTCACCTTTTTTCTTGGCATCATTGACAATACGATCATACTCGTCATAGCCCTGCTTTTTGATATCGGCCAGGATCTGTTCCTTTTCCTCATCAGCAAGAGCAATCTTGTCCTCGTACTCTTTTTTTGTCTCAAGAGCCTTTTTAGTTGCAAGATCAGCAGCCTTAGTGGCCTCATCAATTTCTTCTTTGCGCTGCATAAGAACCTTGTCTACTCTTCCAAAAAGGAACTTTTTGAAAATCAGGTAGAGAATAAGTATATTTACTATTACACATATAATGTTTACAAAACTAAATTCTAACACCTTAGTACCCTTCCCTCTCGTGCCTGATTAAGTAAACAAGATCATGATAGCTACAATAAAGCCATAAATAGCTGTAGCCTCTGCAAGCGCACAACCTGTAATAAGAAGTGTCATGATCTTACCATTAGCTTCCGGCTGTCTTGCTACTGCGTCTGTTGCCTTTGCAGTTGCAACGCCGATACCAATGCCTGCTCCAATACCTGTAAATACCGCAATTGCTGCTCCTAATGCTGTTAAATCCATTTTTTTACCTCCATTTTTGAATTGCTATATTTTGGTACCATCACTCAACTGCTTCGTTAATATAGAGTGATGTTAAAAATACAAATACATATGCCTGAATAAGACCGTCGAAAATATCAAAATAAAGACAGAATGGAACCGGAAGAACTGCCGGAAGTACCATCTTGATAAGCTCCATGATAACTGTGGCTCCAATGATATTACCAAAAAGTCGCATACACAGAGACAAAGGTCTGATTGCAAGTTCCATAATATTCATAGGAAGTACTATGGCCATTGGCTTGGCAAAGCCCTTAAGCCATCCCTTAGCACCCTTCTCTCTTATAGCAGCGACCTCCACAAGCACAATACTCATAAAAGCAAGAGCTGCTGTAACATTTATATCCATTGTAGGAGGAATAAATCCCAGAAGGCCAATCATATTAGCCGCTCCAAGGAAAATCAGTATGCTGACTATGTAGTCAGTGTATCTCTCTCCCTTTTCACCTAGAGATCCTCCAATTATTTTCCTTATCCAGACCACGAAAGATTCAATAGCAGCCTGTCTTTTGGAAATATTATGTACTTTAAAATCGCGGGTAAGAATTAAAAGAGCAATAAAAAGTATAGCCATTATGATCCACATGACCACAACAGACTCATAGATATCATATTTGCCATTTCCAAACGGCAAATGGATAAAAGCTTTGTCCTTAAGAAGAATTTCTTTAAGTAATTCCTTAATATTCATATTTAAAACCCCCAGAAGCAATCATCTTTTATTATAGAAAAGTATGTCCATTTGTGCAAGATAAAATGGGGCTTTATGGACCTTTTCAAAGTTTAAAAAAACATCTTTTGCATTTTAAAATACTAGTATTTTTTCTTTTTTGGGGTCAGTTCTAAAAACAATTTTATCAATAGTTTTTCTATCTTCAGTTATTTTGAGTGCAAGACCTTCTATAATGATTATAGTGCCGGCAAAAATTTGTTCTGTGACTACAGCCATAGCTTTTTCGCCTTTTTCTACATCACTGTCAAGTTTCTGTTTCTTGTCAGCCAGATTCTTGATTGCCTGCTGTTTGATTGCTATTGCTGCATTTACCTTTATCTTTAGCTGCATGATCTGCGGATTACCCGAACCAAGTTCCTGTAATTTATCCCTCTGTATGATCAGATTCTTAAGGTTCTCCGCCTCTCTGCTGATCTGTTTCTGAAGGTTACTATATTCTGCCAAAAGCGCAGTATTGGCACCAAGTGTGATCGTCGTTCTGGCTCCTGAAACATTACCAATTTCTGCAGATTCTATTCCCTCGAGACTATATGCGGTTCCGCCATAAATAACTCCTTGTCTGCCAAAGGTTTTGAGCATGCCCTTGGCTTCAATCTTGCAGTTTATAAAGTAATTGGACGAAATGTTATGTCCTTTTATAGTTACTCCATCAAAAAATTTGGCTGTAACATCGCCTCCTGCCACAATACTTCCTTTTGTTGGACAGGTAGCACCGCCTGCGATTATGACATTGCACTTACTCTCTATATCAGAGCTTTCCATATGCCCGCCAATAATAATATCGCCCGTAGCGCGTATCTCACTTCCGGCATGCACATCGCCCCTTATAAACACTACTCCGTCATAATCTATTTTTTTATCAGTAATCTTGACCTCAGGTAATATCATTACTTTCTTAATATAGACATTACCTTCTTCAACACTTATAGCTCCTGCATACTTGGCAACATAAGTAACTCTGTCACTCATTATCATAAAGCCATCACCCTTAAGAATAGGTACTTCCTTACCGTTTTTGGCTTTGACCAGTTCACCGTAAACAGTAAATCCATCTATTCCCTTGGTCGCTTTATGGTACACAGCAAGCTTATCTCCTACTTTAACCTGCTGAATATTTTCAACATCAGAAAAATCTATACTTCCGTCTTCTAAAACCTTGACCTCGTTGTTCTTTTCATAGTCAAAAAAGTATTCAAAATGTCCATCCGCGCCATCTATCACTTCTTTTCCCTGTGCAATGAGATATTTTTCTTTAGGCTCCGGATTCAAAAGAGCCTGTTTGATACTCTTTCTGTCTATTCCGCTCCTGATCTTCGTTTTAAAGAGAAAGGTCATTATCGCGTCTTCAGTGTAACTAATGCCATCTCTTCTAACAGGCAACATAATCCAGCATTTCATCTTATCTTCTGAAACATAAAGATACTGGTCTCTGTTTTCAAGCATGGAAGATAAAAGAATGGTCTGATCAGATACTCCGCCTGTACGATCAAAGACAGATCCTTCAAGAGAATCCTCTGATACAGTGCTCTGAAGTTCTCCTGACAGAATCTTATTCCTGATGCGATACATATCCTTGGCTGTATACATCATAGAAGAGAACTTGCTGATATCAAGTCCGGCTTCTATTCCCAGCCTCAATTCTCTCATCTGGTCAGCCTGATACAAAGGCTTGCAATATGGTGTAATATCTATCTGATGTTCCAGTCCCAGTCGCATTTCATGCATCTGCTTCCAGTTATAGGCTACATCAGCATATTTACCAACATCAACACCTTCTTCAAGGCCGAGCCTAATCTCTTTGATAGCTTCGCCGCGCATGTCCGCAGTCATATAGTTATCTATAGGAAGTTCTTTTTTGAGTGCAAGTCTGATTTGTTCAAGTTGTTCAGCATCGAATAAGCGTTTAACATAACTGCTTATATTTACATTATCAAGATGTGCCTGATGCATCTGTTCCAATATACTTGCTGTATATTTGCGAATTTCCGCCTCAGTAAATACAAGGCCGTCCTGAGCGCTTAACCTGGCTGCCCTCATCTTCATATGAGGTATGTCAAGCATTGCATAGGTTGAGATATCTATTCCAACCTGAAGGCCTCTTCTTATTTCTCTCATTTGTAAGGAATCAAATGCCGGATCCTGAAAAAATATAATAGGGACACCATCTTTTGGAGATAGCCCTCTTCTCAGCTCTCTCATCTGATCTGCAAGATAGATTTTTTTGGCATAAACAGATACATCTACTCCATCAGAAATTCCGGTTCTTATCTGATACAGCTGCTGATTATCAAAGCCCTTAGCCCGATATTCAGACATATCAATTCCCTGCACCATTTCAAGGCGCATTTCTTCCATATCCGTCCAGGACAGACTAGAATCAAGATATTTATTTACATCAACCTTATCGCTTTCAAGGCCCTTTCTTATTTCTGCCAGCTGAAGTGCATTAAAACCAAGACTGCGGAGCTTCTCGACATTTGCTCCCAGTCCCTTGCACTGCGCCAGCTCTTTTTCCAGAGCATCTTCGCTGAACGAATCCAGTCCCGTATATATGTTCAGTTCGTTGATAAGATCAATTTCCTGGACGTCCATATATGGCCCTCTAGATGAATACACTAATACATATTAATTTTATCACTTTATAGTTAACTTCTCAACGCATCATTTATCCATATAGAGTTACTTGCAACTATTTGGAGCAATTATCGTTTAGTAAAATATGAAAGGCTGCAATCGATTATTGATCGCAGCCCTTGTAATAGCAGATTTTATATCGGTCAGACGGTTACAGATCAAATTTGGCAACAAAGTTCTGAAGTTCCTGAGCATTTTCAGCAAGTCTGTCTGAAGCTTCTGCAACTTCATGCGTCGATGCTGTCTGCTGTTCTGAAGCAGCTGAAACATTCTGCGTTTCATCCGCAACATCAGCACTCATATTTTCAATCTTCTGGATATTCTCAGCAATTGTCTCTGTTCCTTCTGAAAGCTGTCCGACAATCTCGCTCATTCTTGCAGACTGCTCTGATATAGAATAAACCATCTCAACAATATTGCCGAAAGTATTTCCGGCTTCGTTAACAGTCTCAGTTCCTTCCACAACGCTCTGAGCACCGGAGCGCATAGCTTCTACCGCTTCATTAGAATTCTGCATGATCTCAGCTATGAGCTCTGTTATCTTGGAAGCAGCCTCATTGGACTGATCTGCCAGTTTGCTGATCTCACTAGCAACAACTGCAAAGCCTTTACCCATTTCTCCGGCTCTTGCGGCCTCAATACTTGCATTAAGTGAAAGAAGGTTTGTCTGGCTGGCAATCTCTGCAATAGTATCAACAAAGCTGTCGATATTCTTGAGCTGCTCACCAAGTGTTTCAACAACAGAAGCTGTATTTTCAACAGAATCCTTAATTGTTTTCATCATATTAGTTGCATTTGTCATATCAGCAGCGCCTTTAGTAGCAGCGTCATTTGTAGTATCTATCATTTCAGTTGTTCTGCTTATAGCATCCTGGAACTCCTGCATATTGTTAACAAACGCCTTAGTCTCATTACTTGCCCCTGAAACTGCGGTAATCTGTCCAGAGCAGGAATTTGCAACATTCGTACAAGAGTTAGCAACCATCTCACTTGCCTGTGCTGACTGTGAAGCACTGGCTGAAAGCTCTTCAGAAGCAGAGGCAACATATGCTGTAGTATCAGAGATTTTCATCATGAGGTCTCTGATATTCTTATGCATAAGATCAAGTGCTTCTGCAATCTGTCCGATCTCATTATTTTCTTTAGCTGGAAGACTTCTGACCTTCTCCATTTCTTCGTTGTCTGTAAAGTCATTATTAGACATACGAACCATCTGCTCAGTTGCAAGGATAAGGGGCTTGGTGATTCTCTTTCCCATATATACAGCAATAGAAATACCAATAACAAGCAATACAAGCATTGTTATGATCGAACTGTTAATATTTCTGTACATATCCATAGTTGCATGGCCAATGTATTCTGCAGCAAGTGAATCTAAATGGTCAACCCATACTCCGGTACCCATTACCCAGTCAAACGGCTCAAAATATGCTGTATAGTTTATTTTAGGAAGTGGTTCTGTTTCATTAGGCTTTGCAAACATAAGGTTTGTATATCCGCCACCTTCCTGCAGACCGTTCTTGATCATTTCCTGTATGAAATATGTTCCATTTGGATCCACACTGTCCCATCTGGATTGGCCTTCTGTATCACGCCCAAGAAGAACAACGTTAATTCCCTTGGATGTGTCAACCCAGAAATATCCTGCGCCATCATTGTATTTAAGTTCTCGGATAATATCAGCAGCTTCTTTCTGAGCTTCTTCCATGGTCATTTCACCGGCAAGATATCTGTCATACATAACCTGGCAGATACTCATAGCTTCCTGAGTCTCATTCTTGAGCTCAGCCTGAACATCTTCAAGCAGTCTTGCCTTGTAAGCCTCAGTCTGAGACTTATTAGTATTGATAGAGCTATAAATATTAAAGCCCGCAATCGCTACAGCAGTGATTACTACTGCAAGAATGATAGATCCGACAATTGGTAGCATTAAAGAGCCGTGCTTCTTATCCATAATATTTTCCTTTCATACAGAAATTATCGGTATACCGACATCTACCATTAAACTATATCACGTTAAAAACAGAAATATATAAACACAATATAAAATTATAATGTACAAAAAATAACAAAAAAGAAGAACTACTCATGGTTGAATAGTCCTTCTTTTATTTCTAATTACAAAATAGTTTTTGTAATCTTAATTATTTATTTCTTGTCTCTTTGTAAGCCTTAACAGCTGCATCAACACCAGCCTTAAGTCCCTCAAGACCAGCCTTAGCAACGTCTGCTGACTGCTCTGCAAGAACCTTAGCTACTTCCTGAGCCTTCTCAGCTGCATCGTGAAGCTTCTGCTTGGTCTCATCATCTACGAAAGACTTTGTAGCATCCTCGCACTTGTCGCACTTCTTAGCAGCCTTCTCAGCAATAGCAGCCTGAGCAGCAGCAAGTCTTGCAACAGGAACACGGAATGGTGAGCATGATACATAGTCAAGTCCGATCTTGTGGCAGAACTCAACTGATGAAGGATCTCCACCGTGCTCTCCGCAGATACCAACGTGAAGTGATGGGTTAACTGGCTTACCAAGCTTAAGTGACATTTCCATAAGCTTACCAACACCTGTCTGGTCAAGCTTAGCAAATGGATCGTTCTCGAAGATCTTTGTATCATAGTAAGCATTGAGGAACTTACCAGCATCATCACGAGAGAATCCAAATGTCATCTGTGTAAGGTCGTTTGTACCGAAGCAGAAGAAATCAGCTTCCTTAGCGATCTCATCAGCTGTAAGAGCAGCTCTTGGGATCTCGATCATTGTACCAACTTCATACTCAAGCTTAGCGCCTGCAGCAGCGATTTCAGCATCAGCTGTCTCAACTACTACCTTCTTAACATACTTAAGCTCTTTAACCTCACATACAAGAGGAATCATGATTTCAGGCTTAACGTTCCAGTCAGCATGTGCCTTCTGAACTTCAAGAGCTGCACGGATAACAGCCTTAGTCTGCATCTTGGCAATTTCAGGATATGTAACTGCAAGACGGCATCCTCTGTGACCCATCATAGGGTTAAACTCATGAAGTGAGTTGATGATAGCCTTGATCTCGTCTACGCTCTTATTCTTTGCTTCAGCAAGCTTCTTGATCTCGTCCTCTGTTGTAGGAACGAACTCGTGAAGAGGTGGATCAAGGAATCTGATAGTAACAGGGCATCCCTCAAGAGCCTCATAAAGAGCCTTGAAGTCGTTCTGCTGATAAGGAAGGATCTTCTCAAGAGCAGCTTCTCTCTCTTCTACTGTATCTGAGCAGATCATCTCACGGAATGCAGCAATTCTGTCTTCCTCGAAGAACATGTGCTCTGTACGGCAAAGACCAATACCCTCAGCGCCAAGCTCTCTAGCCTTCTTAGCATCAGCAGGTGTATCAGCATTTGTACGAACCTTAAGTTTTCTGAACTCATCAGCCCAAGCCATGATACGTCCGAACTCACCAGCGATCTGAGCGTCAACTGTTGCGATCTGACCATCATAGATGTTACCTGTTGTACCATCAATTGAAATGAAGTCTCCCTCGTGGAACTCTTTTCCAGCAAGTGTGAACTTCTTGTTCTCTTCGTCCATGTTGATGTCGCCACAACCTGATACGCAGCACTCACCCATACCACGAGCAACTACGGCAGCGTGTGATGTCATACCACCACGAACTGTAAGGATACCCTGAGCAGCCTTCATACCTGTGATATCTTCTGGAGATGTCTCAAGTCTTACAAGAACTACCTTCTCTCCTCTTGCAGCCCATTCAACTGCATCGTCAGCTGTGAATACAACCTTACCGCAAGCAGCTCCAGGTGATGCACCAAGACCCTTTCCGATAGGTGTTGCAGCCTTAAGAGCAGCAGCATCAAACTGAGGGTGAAGAAGTGTATCAAGGTTTCTAGGATCGATCATTGCTACAGCTTCTTCTGGAGTCTTGTGTCCCTCATCAACGAGGTCGCAAGCAATCTTAAGAGCAGCAGGAGCTGTTCTCTTACCATTACGGCACTGAAGCATATAGAGCTTCTTGTTCTCAACAGTGAACTCCATATCCTGCATATCATGATAGTGGTTCTCAAGAGTCTCACAAACCTTGATGAACTCAGCATATGCTTCTGGGAATTCCTTCTCCATCTGAGCGATTGGCATAGGTGTACGAACACCAGCAACTACGTCCTCACCCTGAGCATTGATAAGGAACTCACCCATAAGCTTATTCTCACCTGTTGCAGGGTCACGTGTGAATGCAACACCTGTACCAGACTCATTATTAAGGTTACCGAATACCATAGGCATTACGTTAACAGCTGTTCCCCATGAATATGGGATATCGTTATCACGACGATATACGTTAGCACGAGGGTTATCCCATGAACGGAATACAGCCTCAATAGCAAGCTTGAGCTGCTCTACAGGATCTGAAGGGAAGTCCTTGCCAAGCTGATTCTTGTACTCAGCCTTGAACTGCTCTGCAAGCTCCTTGAGGTCAGCTGCTGTAAGGTCAACGTCGAACTTAACACCCTTCTTCTCTTTCATTGCATCGATAAGCTGCTCGAAGTACTTCTTACCAACTTCCATAACAACATCTGAGAACATCTGGATGAAACGACGATATGAATCATATACGAAACGCTCGAATGCAGGATCAGGATTGCCCTTGATCATTGCTGCAACTACGTCATCATTAAGACCGAGGTTGAGGATTGTGTCCATCATACCAGGCATTGATGCACGAGCACCTGAACGAACAGATACAAGAAGAGGGTTCTGAAGATCGCCAAACTTCTTGCCGTTAATCTCCTCCATTTTCTTGACGCCTTCCATAGCCTGAGCCATGATCTCGTCATTGATCTTACGACCATCCTCGTAATACTGTGTGCAGGCCTCAGTTGTGATTGTGAAGCCCTGTGGTACTGGAAGGCCAATGCTTGTCATCTCTGCAAGGTTAGCGCCCTTACCACCGAGAAGGTTACGCATTGTCATGTTACCTTCACTGAACATATAAACCCACTTGTTCGCCATGTTTTCTACCTTTCCTGCCGCTCCTCTAATAAAGCGGCACCTTTCAATATTGTGCATTTATTATAATCACTACACTCTACCGTACGCTTCCGTAACGATACATATGCCCGGTAATCCGGTGTTTTGTGTTTTCATTCGACTCGAAATATGTAAAAAATCCTCCGATGATGCTGCGCATCAAATCGGATTTTTTGCATATTTTCTCGCCATCATGAATCACTACAAATCACCTCACTTCTGGCCATATGTATCATCACAGAAGCTGACATTAGTAGAAATGTATGCAATTACCATATAAAAATTAAATACGTTTACGCTTTGGGGCCACTCTGTGGGACAAAGCTGTCGAAGATGAATATGTCAAAATGCTTTCTTGCCTTCGCCAATTCTTCTTCACTCTTGATGGTCCAGGCTGCGGCAACGTTGCCATAAACGCGTCTGCAAATCCTTCTGGCAAGACAGTTTGCATATTTGTGATTAAAAGCAATAAAGTCCGGCCTTGTAAGAAAGTTAAATAATAAATTAGTAAGTATAAAGTACAAAGGCCCCTGAAATTCTTCCGGCTTGTCCTTGTGGAACGCATCAGAAAGCTGTCCTCTGAACACCTGTGGTCTGTTCTTCCTATACCACATAACTCCAAGAGGGTTAAAGGACTCTATACAGTAAATCCCCTTATAATCTTCAAGAAGTTCGTCCACCTTACGACATACTGCTAAATCCTTAAGCTCGATCTTAAGTTCAACAATAATTGGAATTGTACCATTTACCATCTGAAGAAACTCCTCAAATTTTGGGATTTTCTCATCAGAATCAAGTAAATGAAATTGTAATAGCTCCTCGTATGTGTAATCGACTACCTTGCCTTTTACTCCAAGGCTCCCATCCGGATTAGGAACTGCATCTGCAGGAACACATCCATCAGGATATCTGGCAATCCTTGCCAATGTAAAATCGTGGAAAATAACTGGAACCCCATCCCTGGTAAGCTGGACATCACATTCTATGCCATATCCGGCCTCCACAGCCTTTCTGAAGGCTGCCATTGAATTCTCCGGTGCATTGCTCCTGTTATCGTGTAGTCCCCTATGAGCATATAAGACCCGGGTGAAGGGTTCACTTGATGGTTTATTCACCACTCTTGGCATAATCATAAGCATGTATAACACGCACATTAAAAAAACTATTAAGCCAAAAGCCTTAAGAATCAACATCAAACCACTTCCTAAATCCAATATAAACAAGCGTTAAAAATCTAACAGACATTGTCCGCTAAATATTTTACAGCCTTAATACGTATAACGCAACTAAATTTTAAATGAAATTAAAACTGAAATATGTATCAAAAATAAATCTAAATATCTAACACGTAATCCGAATCCTTGTTAAAAGAAAAAACTCTCTGATCACAGCTCGGAACAATGCCGCTTTTTCTATGTTTAATTTCTCTTATTCTTGAATCAACAAGCTTCTTCCAGCCATTCTTACAATTAAATACCTTGTAGCTCTGCTCTCTTGGATAACTATTTTGTGCATATATATGATCATAGGTACATTTTACTTTTAAACGATTTAATCCATAAACATATAAATCAGCCTTAATATCTCTTCTGGTCCTTACTTTTAAGACCGTATCAGTTCCTCTGCCATTCAGGTTCACATCAAAGTCTTTACTGCTATAATCCGTAAATGCCTTCTGGCTGACCACATATTTTTTATCCTTGACAGAATAGCCATAGGAATAGCGATACTCATCATAATATTCCAGCTTAACCCTGTCCGCGTAAATAGAAGAGTCCTCATTATAAACAGTTACAATAATGGTCCTTCCCGCCTCAGTTTCATAGGTAACATAGCCATCAGTGCAATAAAGCGTTACATCCTTACCATAGAAAAGCTCATGATACTTATCAGCTGTCACTATCTCGTCATAATCCATGCAGCTTCTGTTTGAATATATCTTTATATCCCTGATCTCACCTTTTAAGTTATCTTCAGATATATACACATCAACATCCTGCTCAGTATATTCAGAAGGAAAAAAATCAATGTGAGTATTAGCCGGATAAGTACTGCCATCATTTATGGTAGATGTCTGAATTTCATAGTCCGGAAGGTAAGTCAGTTCTACCTTTTCTCCATCAGGTAATCCTATCTTTCTGGCAAATCTGTCTGTCAGAGATTTATTGGCATATCCCACAAGATCATCTGTATAAATCTTGCCATCATCATTATTGACCCAAAGAGTATGTTTACTGCCTCTATAAAAATATGAACACTCAGCCTCGTTGTATAACGAGTCTTTGACAATCAAAACAAAAGGTGCATAAGCATCAACATTGTATAATACTGCGCCAAATTTGTTTTTAAACAGGTAAGCCGTCGCAGCAATTCTTGCTCTTACCTCAACTGAAAGTTTATCTCTATATGTATATCCGCGTCCGCACCCCATCAGTTGAATGCTCATAACTGCAATTAAAAAAATCAGAACATTCTTTTTCCAAAAACTTTTCATACGTCATTCCCCCACGAAAATGATCACCTAATATAATAACCATTTATTAAATCAATTCGTGGCATAGCTATCGTTTTTTTATTTTCTTGCCTGCTCCATTAAGTTGTACAGTTCCTCATCAGTAAGATGCTTCTTGACTCTTAATATCAGGTGGACCTTATTTCCGCCAGCGCCATCCTGAAACATTCTCTGCCACTTATAAAAGTGAGGTCCATCTCCATGAAATCTGGTAAAAGACATAAGTCCTTTCATAACATAATAGGACTGCCTGATGTCAGCTTCACAGTCGTTGTCAAAAAAGCCTTCAAAAACGCCGTGTTCATGGCTGCGCATTTTATCATAGCCATTTTTAAAAGCTTTTGCAGAAAGACCTGCCTCGTAAAAAGCATCCAGATAATCTGTATCCGCAGGCTGCTGCGAAGAAATAATGCTGTCAATAGCTCTTATGGCGTGTAGGGCGCCAAGGTAGCTGTAATAATGATATTCAATCTGCCATATAAGAGTATCCTCCAAAACCTGTCTGGTATACTCACTTAGGCTTCCAAGAACCTGCCTGCATTTCACCAGATATTCCTCATACCCTCTCTGCGCAGGTTCTATTATTTCTCTGTAGTCCAATAGTTGCTCTCTTAAGGTTTCTTTATCAGAAAACCATAACCATTCGGTCGCAGCAGGAGTTGAGCCCGGGTTCTTCTTAGCATAATTCGTGATAAGCCCTGTAACAAGGACTCTGGTCCCATGATTGGTAAACTGCTCTCCTGCGTGGTCGTCCTCATTAGGGCCATAGAATGGACAATAGGAAGACCATTTCCGGTAAAGCTCCATAATAGATGCCAAAGTGTCCTCTTCTTCTCCATAATATTCCCTGCAATAATCACTTAAATGTGCATTTACATATAAGCTGATATCTGCATCACCTTCAGCATCTATGTTTCCAAAGGGTTTCTTCCACATCCTTGCAATAAGATCAAGCATATATGCATGCGGTTTGACATTTGAGCAATTAATTATCCAAAAATCATCTGCTTTTTTGTCATATACATCCATCAGCTCTTTTACCACAAATTCAGGCGAATTTGGAAGCATTGTCATCTGGGCTGCCGCCTGAAGATCGTAAAAAGAAGCATGATAGTATATTCCATGCATTCCTTCAGCCCCCTTTTCCGGAAGCGCATAAACTCTTGGATTATGCCTTCCCTGCCTCCTTGATACCATCTTGCCAAAGCCATTATCTGCCCAGATAAAGATCACATCCTCAGGAATATCAAGCAGGCCTTTCTGGTATAGTTCCATAGTCTCACCATACAGATTGCTGCAGCAGACCGCATTACTGTCCATTTCCTTGACAAGATCATACTGCCTTCGTATCAATCTGCTCATAAGAGCCCCGCGCTTTTCGTCTGAATCATAGGCAGGATCATCCGCCCAGAAGGGTCTGTCTCCCTGGCCTCGAAATCCCAGATTCCAGATGACCTTACAATCCTTCTGATCATCAATAGCCTCTCTCCACAAATTCTCAAATAATTCAGGATATTTATCATATGAAGCCTCAAGTTCAGGATAGGCTCTGGCAAACATTCTTGCCCCCAAAGGCTCAGCATGGTGATGTGTTATCCATAACCCATAGTCAGACGCCAGCTTTTTGTAAATATGAGCATTAAAGTCAGTGCCCGGAATAGTCATATTCCCGCCTAAACGAAGAAGGGTCTCAAAAGCCATCTCCCAGGGCCTGTTGTCATCTTTATCTTTTTTCCAGCCATCAAACAGTACTTCATCATTTATGAACCATCCGCGAAATCTTACCGCATACGGTTTTGAAGCATAGCGATAGCCTTCCGGAATCTCATACCCTGTTCTTTGGATAAATTTCTGTTCGTTCCAAAACCAGAATTCATGTACACCAAGGAAAACCTTGCTTATATAATAGATTCCATAAATAAAACCAAGATCGTCTGATGCGCTTATCTTTAGTTCATCCGATCCATAACAGATAACAAAGCATTCTTTTTCTATACAAGGATCCTCGGAAAAAGAAATAGTACTCCCCTTTTCATCTGATTTAAGGCATGTATTTTGGATATCCCTTTTTAATGAATCTGCAGCAAGCATCACAGATTTTTTTACAGGAATGTTTATGATATTTGTATTGTATGTGATCACAGCTCTACCCCACTTATATGTATACCACTAGTTTTATTGCCACATAATCGTAACACAAAAATAATGGCGGGACACTCCTTTGTCCCGCCATATTTGTGCATATTCGACTATAATATATCATCAGTCATCCACATCAAAGTTTTCTATTATCCGCTCCTTTTTAGGTGGCTTAACATCTCCATGCTTGACCATCAGCATTGTACAAAAAGCAAGGGCTGAGAAAATAAAGGCATATGGAAAAAGAGTTCTGTAAGAAACGTGTTCAAGCAAAAATCCCGAGAATATAGGCGTAAATACCTGTGCCGCCATAGAAAATGTATAGTAGGTTCCTGTGAATTTTCCTATATCCCCTGCCTTACTCATCTCAACAACCATCGGATAGGAATTGACATTTATAGCTGCCCAGCCTATACCTACCAGGGCAAAAAAGATGTTGATCGAAGGTGAAAAATGCGGATACAATCCGGTGATAACGTAGCTGGCAGCCATAATAGAAATACCAATAAGGATAGTCTTCTTTCTACCTATTTTGGATGATACTAAGGCAATAGGCACATAGCTCAGAGTAGCTGCTATAGTTGCAACCAAAAGGCATGTAGCATAAGCATTGTCATGAAGATCCCACACTTCGCCGACAAATCTTGAAAAAGCTGTCGTTACCGCATTGTAAGCTGTAAACCACAAGAATACGGATGCCAGCAAAAATATAAGGCTTCTTTTAACCTCTTGTGGCATTTTCTTGGTAACAGAGCCCTCCTCAAATAGTTCCTTGTTTTTAAGGCATTCTGCATCCTTTTCATCATCAAAAGTATCTCCAAGGGAATGTAAGCCTCCCTCTTTATGTATTTCCTCTTTGATCCTGTTTTCTTTTATTGCAAAAAAGACAACAGCTATAGAGATCAGCATGAATAAAACAAGGCTCAGCATCAGCGGAATATAATTTGTTCTGGCTGGATCATCTGCCTCTTTTAGCAAAACCTTTATCATCACAAGAATATAGATTCCACCTATAGTTCCCATAAGGTTGATCACAGCATTGGCTGAGCTTCTGCAAGGAGCCGGCGTTAGATCAGGCATAAGTGAAACTGCAGGAGATCTGTAAATACCCATGGAAATAAGAAGCAGCAAAAGCACACCAACAAAAAGTGCAAGGCTTCCACTTGGTCTTGCCACTGTAATAAGAATTGTAAGCAAAATCGTAGAAAGAATTGTTCCTACAACGATATATGGCATTCTTTTACCAAATCTTGTCTCTGTTCCATCAGAAACAGTTCCGAAAACAGGCAAAAGAAAAAGTGCCAGCACATTATCAAGTGCCATAACCACACCGGTCAGTGTTTCACCCAAATTAAACGAGTATTTGAGTATCTTTGGAATTTCGTTGTCATAGAATTGCCAGAAAGCGCAAATTGACATAAATGCAAAGCCGATAAGAATAGTTCTTTTTGTGTTTAATTTCATACCCCAACCCCCTTGATTCTTATAATGTAATACTACTACAAAATAAAGTATGATATAATTACCTTTGTACATTATTTTGAAAAAGTTAAGGGGTTTTTTATGTCTTTTACTGTATTCGCAGATGGATGCGCAAATTTACCACAAAAAATAGCCAGTGAGATTGTTATTCTGCCTTGTAATTACCTTGTTAATGGTACTCAGAAGGTTTACAGCGGCGATATAGATAACTTCGACGGCCATACATACTATGAAGGTCTCAGAAACGGAGATCTTATTCAGACAAGTCTTTTGAATACTCAGTTATTCATCGAACACTTCACTCCGTATGCTCAGGAAGGCAAGGATATTATTTATATCTCCATGAGTTCAGGTATCAGCGGAACCTACAATGCTGCCAGAATCGCTGCAGACGAGCTTATGGAAGAATATCCTGACTGTTTCATACATATTGTTGATTCACATGGCTGCGGCTTTGGAAACGGTATTCTAGCTCTTAAGGCTGTTGATCTTGCCAGAAAAAATGTAAATGCCAGAAATGCTGCCGACATCCTCGATGAAGCTGTCCCACATGCTTGTCAGTACTTTACTGTTGATGATCTTAACTTTCTTAAACGCACAGGACGTGTCAGCGGAGTTACAGCCAATATTGGTACTATTCTCAATATCAAGCCTATTCTCTTTGGTGACAGCACAGGCCATATTATCTCATGTAATAAGGTCAGAGGTCGTAAGAACGCCATCTCTGAGCTTGCCAAAAAATACGCAGAAAAGCGAATGGAGGATGAGAAACAAATCGTATTTATTTCACATGGTGACTGCCTCGATGACGCCAATAAGCTTGCTGATATGGTTAAAGAGATAAATCCAAGAGCTCAGGTTACGATCTGCATGCACGAACCATTCTCAGGTTCTCACGTAGGCCCCGGTATGCTTGGATTATTCTTCTGGGGCAATGAACGATGATAATAAAAAAGCTGAGAGATATTTAGTCTCTCAGCTTTTATTAATCCAATAATTGTGCTATTTCATCCCATTTAAGTTGTTCAAGGAGACTTGCTATCCTGTCAATTTTCTCCTTGTCAGCAGCAGGGATCTTGTACTCTCTGAGTCCTCCAATTATCATTTCTACCGCATCATAATCCATTGAAGGAACTACTTCTCTAAGTGCACTGTATGCATCTGATAGCATATCGGCAGATATTTCTTTTCTGGTATCAATAGTATTCTCAAAAAAGGCAGCCAGCTTATTCCTGTAGGATATATATAATTGCAGGAATTTATCATTATTCTCAGATATAAATTTCCTGTCGCCTCTTTCTCCTGCCTCTTCAAGGCTAAGAGCAAAGTTTGAAAGCTCTCCTGCCCCAATAATTCTGGAAGTACTCTTTAGAGAATGCACTTTGATCGTATAAGTATTTATATCGTCTCTTTCCAGAGACTCTTTTATTTCTTGTACCCTGTTATCTATCGTATGAAAAAAAGTATTGAGAAATTTGATATAGGCTTTGGAACTGCCACAATAATACAGCCCCTCAGATATGGATAAACCATCTATATTCTCAAGCTTTTTTAATTCCTCAGGAACTTCTATTCCATCATCTGTCATCGAACAATCCGTCCCGTGTATAAATATTTATCTGTTTACAAAGAATTTGCTGATAGTATTTACTATCTCAGCTTTGCCACTTGTCTTAAGTATGTAACCTTCAGGTTTAAGGGCAAGTACGCTCATAACACTTTCTTTATCATCCTTACCTGTAAGGAATATTACAGGAATACCCTTAGTTTCATCATCACTTCTGAGCATTTCAAGGACCTGCGGGCCATCAGTAACCGGCATCTCGTAGTCCAAAAGAATAAGATCAACCTTGTTACTGCCAAGCCACTTAATAGCTCTAAGACCCGAATTGGCCATCGAAACCTTATAAGTATCTTTGATCCATTCACGCACAAGACCCATATAGTTAGGATCATCATCTACTATCAGAATACTCTTTTTCATCTCACCCTCTGCCACCATGTTAAAATACAGGCCGACATCAGATATAAATGCATTGTAGTCTATAGGTCTTGAAAAAGTCTTATAAATAATGTGTGGAGGAAAACTATCTATTATCTCCTTGGTATTAGCCGCATCACCTATAAGAGCAAGCTGTTTATTATTATCAGAGAGCTTGTCGCGAAGAAATGTCGCCACATCACCATCCATACGCTCTCCAGCCTCAAGATAATAGATTATAAGGCCGCTATCGCCCCATTCCTCGTTAATATCATTAACATCAGCTTTTGAAAAAAGAGCTGTAATCCCGGCATCCTTGAGCTTACCAAGAAGAACCTTGATGATGAATGTTTCCTTTTCGCCGATAACCAGTATCTTATTTGAGCCAAACGCCATGAGTTGCCTCCAAAATTTGTAGAGAATCACAAACTGCTACAGATGTAGCATCTCACATACTTATTATCATTATATCATTTGTTATGTTTCAATACTACATTTTCTTAAATCCAGTATTTCAGAAAGCTGTTCTACTCGCAGATACGGCATCACTCAGTGCACAGGATGTACCTCTGCATCAGACGGAAGGCTCTCATCAGCCAGTTTCACCTTGTCCATATATCTTGTGAGTACTGTGTACACCTCTGCTCTACTGATCTCTTTATCCTTATCATTCAGGTCAATGTCTATAAATCCTAATTCACAAGCTCTTTTGGTATAGCACTCTTTCTTATCATGCTCAAGCTTAAGGACAAGAAACTGCGATAATTCTTCATAAGTAAGCGGATCATCCGGTCTGAAATAATAAATTGTCTCGCTCTCAGTTCCATCTCTTTTTTCAGAGGAATACGTTCTGTAATCTATCAGGTCATTTTCAATAAGCGCCTGTACATATCCTGAAATCCATTCATCAACCTGAACATCCGGAAATTTCTTTTTATAGGGACGTATTCCGGCCATTCTAAAAGCATTAAACATCACCATAAGAAGCTGTCCTCTTGGCATGCAATCATCCGGATGAAGATACATTACGCACGGATCTAGAAGGGCATATCTGAAAGCTTTTCTGATTCCCTCGTAATAAGGATTGTCCTTTATATCAAGATAAGGAGGCTCTATATCAAAAATGCCCGGTCCCGGTATTTCCTTGGGAATCTCTTTTACATCAAGGTCAGGACTAAAAGCTGTATTTTCAATCATCTCTTCATCAATCATGTCTCTTACTTCAGACATAAAGAAATCTGCGATCATTACAGCTCCATACTCATTGGTATGGGTAATATCCCCGGGCATAAAATAATCTTTGGCTTTATCGCCAAATAGAATCCATCTGTCCATAGAGAACTTATGAAGATCAACAAATCGCACATTAAGATTTCTTGCCACTTCCTTAGCAGCATCAGCATGTGCCTGTAAAAGAGAATAATGCATAGGCATACCGAGGTGTCTTTTCTCTTCTTCTGAGAGTTTAAGCGGAATACGGCTGATAGGCGAACAGATCACAGGCTCTGCTCCTTTTTTTCTTACTTCGTTTACGTATCTTTTCAGATTGTCAGCATACCCTCCAAAAGCGGCTAAATTCCTGCGTTTCTGATCATTGTGTCCAAACTGAATGATAAAAAGATCACCTTTTTTCATATATTCGCGGCATATATCATAATGGCCATCATCTCTAAAGCAATTTGATGTCATTCCCGAATGGGAAAGATTACATACTGCAGCATTTCTTATATATCTGCTGATTGTCTGTGCCCAACCGGCGCAGCTGGCATAAGGATAATAAGGAATTCCGGCATTCTGATCAGTAAGAGTGGAGTCTCCCGCTACCCATATAACAGGAACATCTTCTTTTGTTATCTTAACTTTCAGTGCCCCATCTGCATCAGCTTCATCAATACCGGCAACACTTATATATATTTTTTTATCGTTTAATCTCTCTGCTGTAAGCGCAGGAATGTATGGGAATACAGCCTGATAAAAAACTTTATGGTACTTTGAAGAAGCCTTAATATCTATATTACGGGCTATCATATTCCTTCTGCCCGCAAATAGCGTAAGGTCAAAAAAGCCTTTTGAGCCTGCCAGAATAGATACCTCTACCCTATAAGTACCAAATTCTGATACTTCATACTCTTTTATTACTACATTTCTGTTTCTATTATCTTTGCAAATAGAGTCTTTATTAATAAGTCTTCTTTTATTCCATCCGCCATTTAAAAGTGCCTTATATGAGTCTGTGTCCTGAACGCAAACTGTGTTTACTTTATCATCAAGAAGTGACATATTTTCCCCCGGTCATTAGTCTTAAAATCATTACAAGTCAAATATAAACTCTTTGAAAATGATTTTAAACTCAGTTTTCTTCCCTTTCTTCCCATTTTCGCTCATATTGCCCTCAAATAAGTACGTATCTTTTTTGGTTGCAATTAATAGAAGATTCTCATATAATACGAACTGTTGCAAAGGATAGATTTTAATTAAATTGTGAGGTTATTTTTTAATGATTAGTGCAAATAACGTAACCTTAAGAGTTGGTAAGAAAGCTCTTTTTGAAGAAGTTAACATCAAGTTCACTCCCGGTAACTGCTACGGTATCATCGGAGCAAACGGTGCCGGTAAATCTACATTTCTCAAGATTTTGTCAGGACAGATTGAGACAACAAATGGTGATGTAGTTATTTCAGATGGTGAGCGTTTATCATTCCTTGAACAGGATCACTTCAAATATGACGATAATGTTGTACTTGATACTGTTATCGCCGGTAATGCGCGTCTCTTCGAGATCAAGAATGAGAAAGATGCAATATACGCCAAGGAAGATTTCACCGATGAAGACGGTATCAGAGCAAGTGAGCTCGAGGCTGAATTTGCCGAGATGAATGGTTGGGAAGCTGAATCAGATGCAGAGTCTCTTCTTAACGGACTTGGAATCGATACAGAATACCACTACAAACTTATGAAAGAGCTCGATGGTGCCCAGAAGGTCAAGGTTTTGCTTGCAAGAGCACTCTTTGGTAATCCTGATATTCTTCTTCTGGATGAGCCTACTAACCACCTTGATCTTGACGCTATTGCCTGGCTTGAGGAGTTCCTTATCAACTTTGAGAACACAGTCATCGTCGTTTCTCATGACCGTTATTTCCTCAACAAGGTTTGCACTTATATTGCAGATATAGATTATGGCAAGATTCAGCTCTATGCCGGTAACTATGATTTCTGGTACGAGTCATCACAGCTGATGATCCGTCAGATGAAGGAAGCCAACAAGAAGAAAGAGGAACAAATCAAAGAGCTCAAGGAATTCATTGCCCGTTTCTCCGCTAACGCAAGTAAGAGTAAGCAGGCTACTTCCAGAAAGAAAGCTCTTGAGAAGATCGAGCTTGATACAATCAAACCATCCAGCCGTAAATATCCATACATTGACTTCAGACCAGACAGAGAGATTGGTAACGAAGTCCTTACCGTTGATGGTATCTCCAAGACAATCAATGGTGAGAAGGTTCTTGATAACGTATCTTTTGTTGTTCAGCGCGATGACAAGATCGCATTCGTAGGCGGCAACGAGCTTGCCAAGACTACTCTCTTCCAGATTCTCACAGGAGAGATTGAGCCTGACGAGGGAACTTACAAATGGGGTGTTACAACATCTCAGGCTTACTTCCCCAAGGACAACACCAAAGAGTTCGATAATGATTACACAATTACCGAGTGGCTCACAGGCTACTCTGAGATTAAGGATGCAACATACGTAAGAGGATTCCTTGGACGTATGCTGTTCGCAGGAGAAGACGGAGTTAAAAAGGTTAAGGTTCTCTCCGGTGGTGAGAAGGTTCGTTGCCTTCTTTCCAAGATGATGATAAGCGGTGCAAACTGTCTTATCTTTGATGAGCCTACTAACCATCTTGATATGGAATCAATCTCCGCACTAAACGACGGAATGATCAAATTCCCAGGTGTAGAGCTTTTTGCTTGTCGTGACCATCAGGTTGTTCAGACAACAGCCAACAGAATCATGGAGATTCTCCCTGACGGATCACTTATCGACAAGCGTTCTACATACGATGAGTACCTTGAAAATGATGAAATGGCCAGAAAGCGTACAGTTTATAACACTGCTACTGACGAAGAGGAAGACGACTGATACTTTCGCATGTCAGGCCATTTCCACCGCAGCCTGATCATGCAGATCACCTTGTAGTTTACGGATCATATCCGTGACAATAAATATATTTTTTATATCTATGGAGGAGTATGAGCATGCAGGAATTTAAGCCAGTAAAAGAAGGAAAAGTTCGAGAGATCTATGATGTAGGCGAGAACCTTATCATGGTTGCTACCGACAGAATTTCAGCCTTTGATGTAATCCTTAAGAACAAAGTATCTACCAAAGGCGCAGTATTAACACAGATGTCCAAGTTTTGGTTCGACTATACCAAAGATGTGGTAAAAAACCACATGGTAAGCGTTGATACAAACGACATGCCAGAGTTTTTCAGAACACCAGATTTTACCGGTAACAGCATGCTTTGCAAGAAGCTGAGAATGATACCAGTTGAATGTATTGTTCGCGGCTATATTACAGGTAGTGGTTGGAAGAGTTATCAGGAAAATGGCACAGTATGTGGCATCAAGCTTCCTGAGGGATTACAGGAATGCGATAAGCTTCCTGAACCAATTTACACACCTAGTACCAAGGCAGAAATCGGTGATCACGATGAGAACATCGATTTCGAGCGTAGCATCGAGGTTCTTGAAAAAGAGTTCCCAGGTCACGGTGAATACTATGCTACCAAGATCAGAGATTACACAATTGCTCTTTACAAAAAATGTGCTGACTACGCTCTCACTCGTGGTATCATCATCGCAGATACCAAGTTTGAGTTTGGCGTAGATGAGAACGGTGAAGTAGTTCTTGCAGATGAAATGCTCACACCTGACAGCTCACGTTTCTGGCCTGTAGAAGGTTACGAGCCAGGTCACGATCAGCCATCCTTTGACAAGCAGTTTGTACGTAACTACTTAAAGGCTCATCCTGAATGTGACTACAATCTTCCTCAGGATGTCATCGATAAGACTATTGATAAATATCACGAAGCTTACAAGCTTCTTACAGGTAAGGAACTTAACGCCTAAAATGTTTCAGGGCTCTTCACGATCATATGTGAAGAGCCCTGTTTTATTTTTCTTCCTCATCTTCATAAAATCTGCCATCACTCTTTGGATTCTGCATCTGTTCCAGAAGCTGGATTATAAGCCTTATAAATCCAATAATTATAAGATAGCTTCCCAGTGTTACTGATTTAGTAATGCCAAATCTATCCGGCATTACAATCGCAATAATACCAATGTAAACATTAACAACCGCCAGGAGCATCATCCAAAACTTGGCTTTTCCTGAAATTGTTGTCTTATATTTTATAATGTACCTCACACTGGCAAAAGCCAGAGAAAAGAATACTATTGCCATCAGCAGATTAGTCCATTTCGGTATTCTCTCTAGGTTAGACATGATAAAGACCATAAACCACATAATAATAATGTGGAATATCATTCTTCCCCGTTTTATAAATGGATTTTCATCTCTAACTCCCGCCTTAACAAGCATAACAGCACTCCAAATGGCAACTACAAGCGCTATAGCTCCGCCAAGAACACTATAAACTGCCTGCGGAATAGTCAAAAAGATAATACCAACAAATATAAGAAAGAGATCTATAATACCCTGAAGAGATTTAACAGCATCTAAAATCTTGATTTTCTCAAATGATCTCCAAAGGGAGCCAAAAAACTTACCTACAACTATCTTGGTCTTACTCTCTGAATTGGCTGCCGATAAAAGGATCGTTCCAAAATCGTGGAATCCGCCTTCTGAGATTTCGTTAATGTTAACAGCTCCTCCTGCCTTCATCGCATCAAAGATATCTCTGGTAAACGCCCTTCTCTGCTCCATTGTCGCATTTCCAATCCAGTCATCGATGGCATTGTTATAGACTGTACTTTCATCAGTGAGAAATCTTCTATGAACAAAGTGATTTCCTTCTATTTTCCAGGTCATACCTGAATGCTGGGCTATTTTAGAAGCACTGGATGCTACAATTTCATGGGGAACCTGAAGTTCGAACAACATTCCAACTACGCAGAATGCCGGTACTATATGTACGATTCTCTCTTTTATCTCGTTAAATTTATCTTTCTCTAAAAGCTCGGGGCAAAAACCAGGGCCATCAAAACTATATATCTTTTTAATTCTGTTTCTGACCTCAGAAGAAGAATTCATAGATGCATAAACAGCCAGATTGCCGCCTTTTGAGTGCCCACCTACGTATATATCTCCTGCGTACTTGCTCATAACATATTGAAGGTATCTCGCTGCCGCCCTCTGCGCCTCTATTTCTTCAAAACTGATCTGGAAATCCAGTCTCCAGTCATCAATTTCCATTGTCGTTCCGCGATATGCGACAAAATGACTTCCATCCGGAAGATGAACAGTAAAAGCTGTAAACACCATATTTCTGTCAGTGTCGTTCACATCCACATAATCGGATAAATACAGATTTCCAAAACGTTTGTACTTCCCCATGTAGTATAAAACCCAGTCAAAGGCATACTTATCAAGTCCTTCAAGACTATGAGTCTGAAAATACTTATCTGCAGCTTCCCTGATAGAAATTCGGCCATATTCATCTTTGCCAGGAACTATACCGGAAAAATCATTATAAATAAGCATGGTAAGCCCAAGATTATCAACCTTATTAAAGGGAACTTTTTCAAATTCAAGGTCGCCACGCCACTTAATATAATTGATTATATTAGCCATTATTACTCCTCATTTTAGAAAAGCTTCTTTCCATTAACTTAATTATAACGCAAAAAAGGGCTGTCGCTCCAGATGATCAAATAATGATCAAATCTTAGTGTGCGACAGCTCCTCTAAAAAACTTATTGTAAAACAGCTAAAAGCCTATAGCAGCAAGCAAATGATACCAATATCAAAGTGCAGCCTTGATCTTCTCAATCATTTCAGCATATTCTGAATCAGATAAGAATACCTTTTGTGGGTTCATCTCAAAAACTCCGCCCCACTCGAATTCGTCCTTATACTTAGGCACAAGGTGCATATGAAGATGACATCCAGTATCGCCATAAGCACCATAGTTAACCTTATCAGGATTAAATGCCTTGTGAATAGCCTTGGCGGCACGATTAACGTCTGCAAAAAATGCATTTCTGTCAGCATCAGATATATCAACTATCTCACTGACATGATCCTTGTATGCTACTATACATCTGCCCGGATGAGACTGCTCTTTAAAAAGAATAAGCTGACTCACTTCCAGGTCGCAAATCTTGATTCCAAACTTGGCAAGTGGCTCACCACCTACACAATATCCGCAGTTACAATCTTTCATTTCTATAAACTCTCCTAAATAATTCTATTATAGATTTATTATACATCTGTAAGATAGTACTTGCAGGAGTCATTTTTGAACAATTTATAGGTTATTTTTAATAGCTGCAAGAAGATCATCATACTCTTCGAAAGCTGGAAGCTCCGGATAGTCAGCCTTGATCTTATCAGTTGATCTGAATAAAAAGCCTGCCTTGGATGCCTGTATCATTGCAAGATCGTTGTAACTGTCTCCGCTTGCGATGGTTTCATAACCTATAGACTGAAGAGCCTTAACAGTTGTAAGTTTGGACTGCTCTATCCTCATCTTAAAGCCTGTGATCTCACCGTTATCTGCAACTTCAAGAGAATTGCAGAAAATAGTAGGCCATCCAAGCTTCTCCATAAGAGGAGTTGCAAACTGAGTAAATGTATCACTTATGATAATGACCTGAGTGATCTTTCTAAGCTCATCCAGAAACTCTTTTGCCCCCGGAAGAGGATCTATCTTTTTGATAGTATCCTGTATCTCCTTAAGTCCAAGTCCATGCTCTTTGAGAATACCTATTCTCCATTTCATAAGCTTGTCATAATCAGGTTCATCTCGTGTAGTCTTCTTAAGCTCGGGAATTCCACTAGCCTCAGAAAATGCAATCCATATTTCAGGAACAAGTACACCCTCTAAGTCCAAACATACAATATTCATGTCAAAATCTCCTGTCAAAATAGTATCAAACAAAACCACCTTATATAAATCAAAGATTGATCTTGGGAAGTGTATCAAAGCTCTTCTGAAGCTCAGCATCTGTAGGAATGTAGTCCATCATGACTCCATCGTTGAACTTCTGATAAGCAACCATATCAAAGTAGCCAGTACCTGTAAGTCCAAAGAGAATTGTCTTTTCCTCACCTGTCTCCTTGCACTTAAGAGCTTCATCGATAGCTGCTCTGATTGCATGACTTGACTCGGGAGCCGGAAGGATTCCTTCAACTCTCGCAAACTGCTGAGCAGCCTCAAATACTGAAGTCTGCTCAACTGATCTTGCTTCCATAAGGCCATCATCATAAAGCTGGGAAAGAATCGGGCTCATGCCATGATAGCGAAGACCGCCCGCATGATTAGCAGAAGGAATAAAGTTACTTCCAAGTGTGTACATCTTGGCAAGAGGACACACCATACCGGTATCGCAGAAATCATAAGCAAACTTACCCCTTGTAAGAGACGGGCAGCTTGCAGGCTCTACAGCAATTATTCTGTAATCAGCTTCTCCACGGAGCTTTTCTCCCATGAACGGAGAAATAAGTCCTCCAAGGTTTGATCCGCCGCCGGCGCATCCAATGATAATATCAGGCTTAACGCCATACTTATCAAGTGCAGCCTTAGCTTCAAGACCTATTACGGTCTGATGAAGAAGCACCTGATTGAGCACGCTTCCAAGTACATATCTGTAGCCTTCAGTCTTGGTAGCAACCTCAACTGCCTCGGAAATTGCACAGCCAAGACTTCCTGTAGTTCCCGGATGCTCAGCATTTATCTTGCGTCCTATCTCAGTATCCATTGAAGGTGAAGGAGTTACGCTGGCTCCATAAGTACGCATTACTTCTCTTCTGAATGGTTTCTGCTCATATGAAACCTTAACCATATAAACCTTACAGTCTATTCCAAAATAGGCTGAAGCCATAGACAAAGCTGTTCCCCACTGGCCGGCACCGGTTTCTGTAGTAACGCCTTTAAGTCCCTGCTTCTTGGCATAATATGCCTGAACGATAGCAGAATTAAGCTTATGGCTGCCACTTGTATTATTACCCTCAAATTTATAATAAATCTTGGCCGGTGTTCCAAGTGCCTTCTCAAGGAAATATGCTCTTACTAAAGGCGCCGGTCTGTACATTCTGTAAAAGTCCATGACTTCATCAGGAATATCAATATAAGGAGTTGTATCATCAAGCTCCTGCTTGATCAGCTCATCACAGAACACAGGTCTCAAATCATCAAAAGTCATAGGTTTGAGAGTAGCCGGGTTGAGAAGTGGAGCCGGTTTATTCTTCATATCAGCTCTGACATTGTACCACTGCCTGGGTATCTCATCTTCGCTAAGATAAATTTTGTAAGGAATCTTCATTTCTTCACTCATAATACACGACCTTTCAATAATTCTATTATTCTGTTTGAGGTAGGCAAAAAGAAAACCTGTCTCAACAACTGCATGTTGGGACAGGTCATAATTTCATATTTGTTGTTCTCCCCCCAGATTATCTTCAACAGTTTAAACTATTAAAGCACACTTTAGGGGCAAATGTCAAACAAACACTGGTGATTCTATTTAGGTTTCAATTGAAGTTACCATATAGGATCTGAGCAAGCTCAGAGTTCTTATCAAGGATGATAGTCTTCTCTCCCTTAAGTGATTCCTTGAGAGTATCAAGTCCTCTGATATAGCTGTAAAACTCTGCCTTTTCCTCTGTGTCATAAGCCTTGGAAAGAGTCTCCATGTAAGCAGCCTCTCCCTCTGCCTCAAGGACAGCAGCGCTCTTCTGCGCCTGAGCCTTGACGATTGCAACCTGCTTGTCAGTCTCATTGTGGATCTTCTGAGCTTCAGCAGCTCCCTGTGCTGTATAGGATGCTGCAATGTTATTACGCTCTGAGATCATTCTCTCATAAACAGCCTGCTTGTTGTCATCAGGAAGATCAAGGGCCTTGATCTGAGCCTGTATGATAGAAATACCATATCCGGCCATATCAGAGTTTGCCTCCTCTGTGATCAGCTTGGTAAGAGTTTCTCCTCTTGCCTCGATAACCTCATCCTGGCTCATAGATGAAATAGCATTCTTGGTAGCATTGTAGACAGAAGCTTCTATTCTCTCATCAGCTCTTGCACTTACAGCATTAAGAGTCTGAATATATTTAAGCGGATCTGATACTCTCCAAAGAACATAAGTATCTGTGATCATAGATTTCTTGTCCTTGGTGATAACGTCAGATGCAGGAATATCATAAATAATGATCTTACCACTGATTGACTGTGTATCCTCAATAAAAGGTGTCTTAAAGTGAAGTCCGGGTTCTGAAGCGATTGCAATGATCTTACCGAATCTTCTTACTGCTACATACTCATTCTGATGAACCACATACATTGATGAGCCAACAAGAAAAGCAGCAACGAGCAGTACAATTATTACTAATATTTTTCCAAAACCAAATCTCTTCTTTTCCATATCAGGCCTCCATCAATCATTACCGTTAAAGTTATCCAAAGGCAGCATCTGCTGAGTATTTCCATCAGTGATGATAACCTTAAGATCAGGAAGAACTTCTTCCATAGTCTCATAGAATAATCTCTTCTTGGTGATGTATGGCTGAAGCTTGTACTGCTCATACATCTCATTAAATCTGGCAACCTGACCTTCTGCCTCTGCTATTCTGGCCTGCTTGTAAGCTTCAGCATCCTGAACGATCTTATCAGCATCAGCTTCTGCCTTGGGAAGCTCCTCGCTCTGATACTTCTTGGCATTATTAACTGCTGTATCCTTGCCCTGCTTGGCTGTTTCTACAGACTTGAAAGCCTGAACGATTTCCTCTGTCGGTGGTTCTGCATCCTGAACAGAGAGGTTAACTACCATCATACCGATATTGCTGTTTGTGAGCTCATTCTGAAGTTTCTCTTTAACCTCAGCCTGGATCTGGCCTTTGGCAGTAGTAATAACATCATCAACTGTGTAATTAACCACAGTATTTCTGATGCAGGCAAGTGCCATATTCTTCATAATAACTTCCGGATTGGAAGAATTATAATAAAATGCCACAGGATCACTTACCTTATACTCCAGATAGAAATCAATATCTACAAAATTAAAGTCAGAAGTGATCATCACTCCCTCATCATCAACAGTGATATTCTGTCCATCCTTGATATAGTATCCGATACCCACACCATGAGTTGTCATATCTATAGTATGCACATCCTGAATAAATGGGATTTTAAAATAGAGTCCGGCAGTGTCAACTCTGAGCACCTTACCAAACATTGTGAGAACAGCCTGTTCCTGTTCCCTAACAGAATAAAAACTCTCCCCCACGCACAAAAGAGCTAAAACGGCGATAACAATTACTATTATCAGCTTGGGATTAGCCTTGGCCTTGGGCGCATTACCTCTTTTTCCTAACATACCTCTTCTCCTTATAAATATATGTGCTGAATAGTTGATCTATCCAAAAAAGCCGGCATATTTCTATCAGAAACATACCGGCTTGTATTATACCATAAACCTTAATAAACTATCTATTCATTATCCTGCCTACAGCATAAACAATAGAATATATATTGTCATAAAACTCAAAGGCCACATGAGCCATTACCGAAATATAAATATTTCTCGTAGCAACATAAGCAATCGTAACCGGAATCGCCATTAAGATCCATTCAGCTATTCCCAGTACCCCGTGCGCTCTTGTAACTGCGCATAAAATAAGGCTCACAAGAGTAAGTACAAACACTCTTTTCTTACTGCCAAAAGAAATAATGGCTTTCCTAAAGAACAGTTCCTCTGCCACAGGCTTCATGACTATCATCATAAGTGCATAAAAAAATGTTGGCAAAATATCATTACGCGTAATGATACTGACTGTCCCGTCCCTGACTGTCGCAAAATACGGCTGGATCAGTCTATTCTTGATATCATTAGCAAGCATCAGGCCTGCAAAAGTCAAAATAACGGGAATCCAAAATCTCTTTATTCTGCTAAGATTACGTGCAAATTTGCGGAATGAAAACTGCTTGTGAAAATAATAAAAATAAATAAGCAAGCCCAGATAAAAAACAAAAAACAGATGAAAAGCCTGCATCGGCAAAATAATTGTCGAGATAACAAAAAGCAGCTCCCAAACTAGTGGTATATATAAACGTCTCAAAGCAAACTCCTTTATTGTGAATCCACATCTCATATATTATATAAGTCAGGCTCTTATTTTTCAAGGAGTCCTTTGATAACAAGCACATTATCCCGGTCTTTCTGCTTATAATCTATATCTTTTCCCATAATACTATTCTCAATATCAGAAATCTCATCAAGCTCATCCCAGGTCACAAGGCATACATGCCTCTTGCCCTCAGCATCTTTGGATACTCGCTTATTCCCGGATGTCTGTGCATTCCTCGCCCTCTTTTTAAAGGTCTCAATATCCATCTTCTTATAGCCTGACGCATAATAAAAAGCATTCCATCTAAGATGCTCAGATTTAGCAAGGTTTTCCAGAATTTCAGCCGGTAATTCCTGGCCATTACATAGCCCGAGCCTGTTTAAAAGCGCAGCCTGATAGTCCGCTGAAGCTCTCGAACTCATCCTGTCAAAATAGTTACAGTCTGCCCAGTTCTTTTTAGCAGAAGCGCTGTTGTTCATGTAATAATGATTAAGCTTTTTAGCCAGATCATCCATCATTCCGTTATAGAGAATATTAGCATCAAAAATACTATATCTCTCAACAAGGCTGTTAAGTTCATATTTAGCCACGCAGTCATTACAGCACTGATAAACAGGGAGCGAAGCGCCTCTTCCTCTCATAAACTCAAGGATATTCATGGCTATTTCACGTCCTGTGCGGTCATCTCCTACAGCTACAGCTATATACTTAAGTTTATCGATGTTCTCTTCAAGATACACTGCAAGTTCTCTGCTGCGTCCATCATGATTTTCAAAAGAAATATCATAATTATCCAGTAAAGAGCTGAACCTCGCTCTGAAAAACCCATCTGTTCCACGTCCGTTCTTGTCAAATACCTTGACTTTGAAGTTGCTGCCCTCAAACTGGCCATTTATTACTATCTTTTCAAGAAGCTCCTGTCCCTTTCTGCCAAAGCCTATCAAAAGTACATTGGTATCACAGGTTGCCCTTGCATTTTCATCGAAAGTAACCGCATTGCAGATAGGATATTTCTGCATGAGAAGCCTTGCAAGAAGCTCTGCCTTTTCAAAGACTCTTACAGTTCCATAGCCATATTTATCGCCCACAGCCTGGAGCATATCTCCGTTATGCTCTTCGTAGCCATAAAGGATTACTTCTGTCTGCTCCGGACGTACTTTGGCCTTTTCAAGAGCTCTCAGGATCTTGGCCGCATATTCAAGATTATCATCTATATTTCCGGACAGAGCGCAGAGCCTGAACTTACTCTTACCGCGCTTTACAGACAATCTCTGAAGAAACTTGGCATCAGGATTTAGAGCCTGGCTATCTGAAAAAAGAAGTCCGCCCATCTGGCTGATCTGGCTCTCCTTGCCATTAGTACTGGTTCCCACATAGACTATTGAAGTATGGTCTTTATCAGCAATATTTCTGCCATATGAAAGGGAATTATCTGTAATTCCATATATCAGCTCGACATCATTGATATGTAAAAAGAAAGTTCTGATCTTCTTGAGCATTCCCTTGGCAACAGTCATTATGATGGCACTGGCAAGAGAATAATAAGCAAGAAAGTGAACGCCCCAGAACAGTATCATCCACTTGGAATCAGCCCCAACAAGCTTCTCAAAGGCAGAGACATTATTAATTCCCGCAAACATCCTGCCAACATCAACTACTGTCTCAAATATTGCAGCCACAAGGTTAGTTGCCTCATGTGCATGTGCCGTTCCATAAATAGCTATTCCGCCCACAGAAGCTATGCCAAAGGTAAAGCCAAGCCATCTCTCCCTCTGCTCCTGATTAAATGCAAGATACAATATGACCGCAGCAAACACCGCCGCAGCAAATAGCACCACAACAATATATTCCATACAATCTCCATCTCCCACTATATTTCACGACTTCCCGTGAGCCATTCCTCTCTTGCCCACAGAAATCATACATCCCACATCATACCACATTTCTGCCGCCAAATCCGCACCTTAAAACTTTTCTTCCACCTAAACTGATTCTTTTACAGATTGGGAATTACATGCTAAAATGTGGTGTTAAAAAACTTATTTGGGAGTCTTATATTATGATCCTTTCGGTACATAACATTAATAAGTCGTTTGATGGCAAGGATATTCTCAGGAATGCCTCTTTTCATATAGAAAAAGATGAAAAGGCCGCCATCGTTGGTATAAATGGTGCGGGTAAGACTACACTTATAAAGATAATAATCGGTGAATTATCAGCTGATGATGGGGATGTTACTTTTTCTAAGGATATCACCTGGGGGTATCTTGCTCAGAACCAGAATATCGACTCAGAGAACACGATTTATGAAGAACTCGTAGAAGTAAAAAAAGATGTCATAGATCTTGAAAATAATATCCGTCTTGCTGAAGAGAACATGAAGCATGTCCAGGGAGCAGAACTTGAAGCTCTTATGGACAGATATACCAGAATGCAGGATGAATTCCAGCGTAAATCTGGTTATGCCTGGAAAAGCGAAGTAACAGGTGTTGCCAAGGGTCTTGGCTTTCTCGATGAAGAGCTTGATAAGAGGATCAGCACCCTTTCAGGAGGTCAGAAAACAAGAGTTGCTCTTGGTAAGCTTCTTCTACAGAAGCCTGATCTCATCATCCTGGACGAGCCCACAAACCACCTTGATATGAACTCTATCAGATGGCTTGAAAACTATCTTCTCAACTATAAAGGCGCTGTACTTATTGTCTCTCACGACAGATATTTCCTTGATAAGATATCAGGCAAGATAATCGAAGTTGAGAATACAAGAGTTACCTCTTTTACCGGAAACTACAGTACCTATGCTGTTAAAAAAGAGCAGATGCGAGCTATAGAGTGGAATGCCTACATCAAGCAGCAGGCTGAGATCAAGCATCAGGAAGAAGTAATTGCCAAACTCAAATCCTTCAACAGAGAAAAATCTATAAGGAGGGCTGAGAGCCGTGAAAAGATGCTTGATAAGATAGAAGTTCTCGACAAGCCCATAACAATTGATGATCGCATGAAGATAAGCCTGACTCCTTCCTGCGAAAGTGGTAATGATGTTCTGACTGCAACCGGGCTTTCCAAGTCATTTGGTAATGAGCACCTCTTCTCAAATCTTGATTTTGAGATCAAAAAAGGCGAGCATGTCGCAATCATTGGTGATAACGGTTCAGGCAAAACAACTCTCCTTAAAATAATAAACGGAGTTGAGAGCCTTGATGCCGGTCAGATTGATTTTGGTGTCAAAGTTCATATTGGCTACTACGATCAGGAACATCATGTTCTCCACGATGAAAAGACCTTGTTCGAAGAAATATCAGATGCATATCCTACACTCAACAACACAGAGATCAGGAATACTCTGGCTGCTTTCCTGTTCACCGGTGATGATGTATTCAAGCGCATCGGTGATCTGTCAGGTGGTGAAAAGGGACGTGTAAGCCTTGCCAAGCTCATGCTCTCTGATGCCAATTTCCTCATTCTTGATGAGCCTACAAACCATTTGGATATCACTTCAAAAGAGATACTTGAAACAGCAATTTCAGGCTACACCGGAACTGTTCTCTATGTCAGCCATGACAGATATTTCATCAACAGAACCGCCACAAGGATACTGGATCTTACACATGGACAGTTTGTAAATTACATTGGTAACTACGACTACTACATGGAGCATGTCGATGAGAAGATGCAAAGGCTCTTTGGTACTTCCGGGAATATAGGAAATGCCACTCTTGGAGATGGAAGCTATAAATACGCAAATGGAGCTGCAGACTTAAATGATTCTGACAATGCATCAGAAAGCGCATCTTCTCTTTCTTCAAATGCGCAATCTTCCGATGCTACCGCAGGCGGTGCTATGGACTGGAAGGCTCAGAAGGCTCTGCAGGCTCAGAAGCGCAAGCTTGAAACAGCTCTTAGTAAATGTGAGGAAGACATTTCCAAACTTGAAGGCAGGGACGGTGAGATCACAGAGCAGCTTTCAGATCCATCAGTCGGAACTGACCTTGCCAAGCTTCGTAAGCTCACTGATGAGCAGACAGAAATTCAGGATAAACTCTCTTCTCTTTATGATGAATGGGAAAAGATATCCTCAGAACTTAGTGAGTTTTAATCGAGAGCTCCGGATAAAGACTTAATATTATTACATCAAAGGAACTAGCTTATCATGTTTTTGTTTTATATTATTGTTGGACTACTCATTTACCTTTTTTACCTTATTTTCCGCTATTTTCAGGTAAAGGCCAATGCATTTAGCAAGGATGAAGTTATAAAGGCTGCAGGAAGACAGGCAAAAAAACTTGAATATGTTGATCCCGAAATAACCTGTGATTTCTGCGGTTGCAAGATTGATACCAGAAAATACAAAGTCTGCCCCCACTGCGGAGGCCCCTACGATAAGGATATCGAATGGACCAGCAGGCATGAGGTTGAAGAAGCTTTTGTAGAGAGAGAAACACTACATCTCATAAGTAAGCGCCAGCAGAAGGCTGCCGAAGAAAGCGGTAAAATACTTGCAAGAATAAAGAGAAGTATTTTTATAATAGCTATCCTCAATCTTGCAGCTATAACTGTTGCTATAATCTACTTAAATAACGCCAGAAACAGCCGTTATATGGGTAAAACTGAATTAAACGATACCAAATATGAAAACTATACAGAAGCCTCTTATAATATCGTAGGTGACGGAGTGTTGTTCGATGATGGTCGCGTAACAATCACTCTTGAAAAATTCTATGTTTCTGACAGAGTAAGGGATAACGAAATTGACGGATACAAATATGGCAATGTCAAGGCCGCAATTCACGTAATAAACAGACTAAACAGCGATATACTTGTCACTATCAATTCAAACTCAATAAACGGAAACTCTCAGTCCTCATATTACATATCAACCTATGATTACTTCAAGAGAAATAGCGATTCTGTGATATATGAGAAAATATATGAAATGCCATATCAGTCTGTTTCTGAAATTATTTTTTCCAGAGTATCGATCAGTAATGATGACTTCACTTACAATGAGGCTGCTGAAACTCCCATCTGCATACGCACCGATACAGACTTTAGCTACACTCTTCCAGTAAAGCAAGACGCTAATCTCATCTTCACAAGTGATAAGGCAGATGTATACTCTATTTATACAGAAGAAGACTATAACCCTCGTTATTTACTCTACGTTGTAAACAAGACAGATAAAGACTACATGATCAAGGGTACAGAAGTTAAGATAGCAGGAGACGAACACGGACTATACTGTTTCTCCGAATCACAAGTTCCGGCTGGCTACACCTTTATATCTAACATACATTCTTACGATGCTGAAGAAGATATCAGCAAAAAAGACTGTTCACTTTCTATCTTCTTCTCCTGCGAGGAAGACCCAAGATATGACTTCTCTACAGGATATATTTCTCTAAAATAGAATGAGACAAAAATAACAACCACTGGCTATCTATCAATAGTCAGTGGTTGTTCCAGACTGTAGACAAAATGGCCTACACTTCAGTAAGCTCTCCAGTATCTACGCTATACTTATATATTTTCTCAGTCAGCATTTCACCCAATGGAAAGTATTTATTCATATCAATAAGACGTTTTTCTAAGCTCGCAGCATCATTTTGTGAGCATTTATGTACATGAAAATCTTCAGTTGAAGTAAATACTACATAATAATCCTCTCCGCCTAGCATTTCGGCAATCTTCTCTTTTACTCCAGGGTAAAAGAAACTAGTTGCACCATTCTGAGTTCCATAGGCAACAAATGTGTCTTCGCCTAAGTTTCCAAGCCTGATATTTTGACTATTATTCATATAGTCTCCATCACCTTGTGTTATAGTCTTTATCTTTAGAGCATATTCAACGCCGTAAACCCTTGGCGGAAATAATCTTCTTGTATTTTCTAACCCAATTTCAATCACTTCGTCTTCGGTAATACCCCAAGCCTTTAAAAAATCTGCTGAGATTTTAAAGAAGCTTGTTATTTTGCTGTTTGAAAATATCAGGCCATTCACAGAAAGCACAAAATCACCTATTTTTCTGTATACTCTGTCCTCCAATTCATTTTTGTGCAGCTCATAATTTAATACTCTTACTATTATATTATCTTTCATGATATCAAAATCAGAAATTTCGTCCCTAATTACATCTGAATACCCGCATAGCTCTATATTTTTATCAAAGATCGATTCCACATATTCCCATCCCCCATCATTAAAGGATTCGATCAGATAATCTATCTCCTGCCTCACAGATGAATCACCTTGTTTTTCAAGGAGTATTATGTCCCCACCTAATAACTCCTCTTGATTTTTAAAGTATTTTAAATTTGTTTCTTTAATAAATTCCAACTCTTTTCGGTCCTCAGATGTATATCCTTCTTTTATAATTCTAGACAATATGTAATGACCTCCACTATGTAGCAACGTGGATTTACCTGTATACTAAAGATGTTGAGTCAATGGTAACAGGGATTACCGCATACAAAGGGAGGTCACTAAATGAATAATATCACAGTTTACGTAGGAATGGATGTACATAAGGAAAGTTTTACTCTCTGCGATTATTTAATCGAAACAGAGAAGGCGTCTCATACAAGGCGCACCCACGCTGATTACAAGGAAGTCCTAAAATATCTGGAATTCCTTAGAACCATCTACGGAAATGATACAAACTTTATATGCGGTTATGAAGCCGGATGTCTCGGCTATACTTTATATCATCAGTTAACTAATCATAACGTTAACTGTGTGATACTTGCACCAACCACTATGCTTGAACCGCGTAGTGGCAAAAGAATTAAAACTGATAAACGTGATGCTGAATTGATTGGCAAATGTCTGGCTCAGCACAATTACAGTCCTGTTCATGTTCCTACTTCTACAGATGAAGAAACAAAAGAGTTTCTCCGTATGAGAGATGATCATAAGCTTGCACTCAAGAAAGTGAAGCAACAAATACTTTCGTTTTGTCTTCGCCACGACTATCGCTATGAAGGAAAAAGTCACTGGACAGAAGCTCATGTGAACTGGTTAAAATCATTAAAGCCTGAGGCACTGTATAAAGAAATACTCGATGAATATCTGCTGACCTACATAAACTTGAGAGATAAGCTTGAACGTTTAGACAAGCGAATAGAAGAACTTGCTTTAAAAGATGAATACAGAGAGCCTGTTAAAAAACTCTGCTGTTTCATCGGGGTTCAAACTCACACAGCACTATCTGTATTGGTTGAAGTAGGTGATTTCAAACGTTTTGCATCAGCCAATCAGTTTGCTGCATATCTTGGACTTGTGCCTGGTGAAGAATCCAGTGGTGATGAAAAGTCAAGGCTTGGAATCACAAAAGCCGGAAATCGTCATGTTAGACAGCTTCTTATAGAATCATCCCAGTCATACAGCAAAGGACAAATCGGACATAAATCAAAAGCACTTAAATCCCGTCAGATTGGCAACTCACCTCAAGTCATTGCATATGCTGATAAAGCTAATGAAAGGCTAAGACGCAAGTTTTACAAAATGGTTCTTGGTAAAAGCAAGAAACACAATGTGGCTAAAACTGCAATAGCAAGAGAACTTGCCTGCTTCATGTGGGGCATGATAACCGATAATATAGCATGATCAGGTATAACATCGCGCCTCCGATATCAAGGCCAAGCCGCCGTGGGCGGTGCTTCGCAGCCTTGACATCTTCACCCCGCTGTTATAGCGGGTAATCAAGCAGATGTAAGATGGCTTACGCCATTTACATCTGGCCACCAACAAGTACCAACTGAAGACATCTTGAAAGGGCTTCGGCCATTTCAAGGTTAGAGCTATCTACGATAAAACTATGTTGGCACAGAGAAATTTGTGATCCACGCAACTAGACGGTAGAGCTCACGGCGGACCATTGACCTGTCGGTAACCAATCCACGTATATCAGAGTGGCCAATGCCGGGAACTGATACCCCGAGGCTCTTTCAAGGTGCCTTCAGCAACAATTAAATATGTTTGTGGTGATTCCAGTCATTTTTTGCTTGACAGGAGGTCATTACATATCAGTTTTATACCCTAATGACCCATATTTAGCATTCAGCCTTTCAGACAATTGTTCACAAAATTTTTCTTTAGTCATGCAATCCTCCAAAGTCCTGCCCTGAAAGAACAAATAGCTCCTTTGTCAGCTGTTTTACAGGCAACTTACATATCCTGCTAGATTGCCTGATTCTAGCTCTTTCAAAAGCATTTCTTACAAATCTTCCATTACCGATACTTGTAACAGTACTATTGATATAATTTTCAAAAGCTGAGCGAACATCATCTGCTAAAGTGTAATGGTTATCTTTTGCCATTTTCGTCAAAATCTCAAATAACTCATCGTCAGAATAATCCGGGAAATCTACAAAAAATGAGATTCTACTGGACAGACCACTATTTACTTTTAAGAATTCTTTCATTTCTTTCTTGTAGCCGGCAAAAATAACCACAACGTCATCTCTGTTGTTTTCCATCTCTTGGACTATAGTATTAATTGCTTCAGTTCCATAACTTCCTTTTCCTTCCCCATCTGCAAGAGAATATGCTTCATCAATAAAAAGCACACTTCCCTTTGCCTTTTCAAAGTAACTCTTTACATTTGGTGCGGTTTGTCCTACATATTTTTCTACAAGATTCGCACGTCCAACTTCAATCAAGTCACCTTTTGATAGTATTCCCTTTTCTTTAAATATCCTGGCCATTATTCTGGCAACTGTAGTTTTGGCTGTCCCTGGATTTCCCTGAAATACCATATGCATTCCAATATCTTTAAGTGACGAGTATTTCTCTTTCCTCAACTTCTCCATTTGATAAAAACTAATAATATCCTTGCATAGAGTCTTTACATTTTTAAGTCCAATCAACGACTCAAGCTCATGGTATGAAGGGCAACTCAGTTCATCAACATTACTTAGGTTTATAATATAAGTTGTATATGCTGGGTAATTTTTCCTGATATTATATCTATTCAAGTACCACTTTCTAAAAGCTGCAATAAGCTCATCCCTTAAATATTTTTTACCGGGTTCCAGAATTTCATCATAATAACTATCTATGAGTACGACGTCGTTTTCCTCAGCTATTTGATCAAGAAGTTTTATTGCTTTAGCTCTTTCTAACTTGCCATCAGATATCACAACAAATGACCAAAAATCGCAAATTCTCTTTATCACGCTAACTCTAGCGTCATCTGCTTCACACAAGTTAAAAATTACCGTGTATTTCCCTTTGTATTTTCCGGGTTCTGAATAAACAGAATTAACAAGCACTTCAAAGTCATCATTGACCGTATCATCAAGATTAACTATTACAAGTCCTCCATCAAGGTTATTAAGATTTCCTATCCTATAATTATTCTTATCCCGTGGCTTTATATTATTTCGTGATATTTCGAGATACCGCCTGGATGTTATCCTCTTATATTTTCGCAGCCTATATATAAGATCTTCATTTATTTCATCAATCACCTTCCTGTTATTGCTATAAACTAAATAGTGAACTGGCCTGTCTACATCATCCCTTTCTGTATTCTCTGAACATCTGATTCTAGTCAGTTCATCACTTGGAATAAAGCTATACGCCTTCTCTACAGGTTCTATGTTCGTATCAAAAAGCTTTTCAGGAATAACTTCCTGCTGTAAATCTATCTTTAAAGGATTATAAGCCAGCTCTAAATCTGAATATATATTCCTGGCAAGCCTTAAGTTTTCCATAAAGTCATAAAAAGAACTCTCTAAAAATTCCTGTTCTTCATTAGGCTCTTTATTCTCAAGTCCTGCCAAATTAAGAAGTTTCACCATATAAATCATCTCAGCTGTCTTCAAATTATTTATGTCCAAATCATTTCCTTCGTACATACAAATAAGATAAATATGCCTACAAGTGACCCTTGAAACCAAAAAATGGATTTTATTAGCAGATGTATTCCAGTAATCCTGCATCAGACTTCGAGCTGCTTCTATCAAATCTGTTTTGTTACTTTTATTATTCTGCCCATAATTAATCTTCCTCTTAAAAAACTTCATCATACCTCCATATGCCTAAATATTTCGTCTATAATATATGTCTATGACATATGATAAATATTAAAATGTTTATTTTTAATTGTCAACCATGTATAATAATTTCATTAAATAAATTGGAAGGCTAACAGGGAACATGAAACCAGTTCTAGATACAAAAAGATTAAAAGAAATGCGCGAGGCAAAAGGCTGGAGCAAAAATCGTTTAGCTGAAGAAGCTGGTATACTTCAAAGCGCATATACCAGATATGAAAGTGGCGAGCGTTCTCCCTCTGCTTCTGTAATCAGGGTATTATCCCTTGTTCTAGGCACTTCTGTAGAATATCTCACTAATAAAATAGATGACAAGAATCCTTTGGATTATATAATCAAAGACAGAGATAAACGGCTACGATTCATAGTTGAAAAATATAGTGATCTTTCTGAAGAGCAAAAAGACAGAGTCTACCTCTATGTAAAGAAAATGCTATCAAGTACTTCAAATAAGAATAAAGAATAACAACATTCTTTGGATTACAAGGCAGGTAAACACAAAAATCCCAGTGCGCACAATTTCATATCTCATCCATGCTTTGCACTGGGATCATTAATTTCATTATTTAATTATCTATCATTCTTTTTCAGTAGTTATATCATCTCTTAGCTCAAGAACCTTGTCCAATGGAAGATTTGTATCATGCGCAATCACATTTACATCAATTCCACTTCTCAATAAGTTCTTCGCAATCTTTATTGCTGCTTCTTCGTAGAAGAGCTGTTCAACTTTCGTCATCATCAGTGCCTCCTTAATTCTTTCTGCGTCCTCATATCTAATAATCTTATCTGTGAACACAGTAAGACATTTCAATACGAAGCGCAAATATACAGTTTTATTCAGAAATAGAATGTGCTATTATATAAGCATAAAAGGGTGCCACCGATAGACGGTTGGCTCTAGTTTATAGTTTCAGATCAAAGAAGACCGTCGACTTTGCTAGAGTGACAGCGGTCTTTTTTGATGCTTAGTTATCAGTTCCTGAACCCTTGCAAATACTGATGATTGTTACAATGGTACTTATAATTGTAACAACAATGCTCACAAGTGTTATCGCTGTCTCTATCATCAATGTTGCCCTTTCCAAAATCTTCTCATAAGCAATCCCTCCTAATTACTGAGAGCCCTCAGATCAAATCTGGCAAAGAGCCAACCGCCCACCGAAAATGGTAGCACCCAGAGAACATTATATAGAACGCTTGTTCTATATTCAATAATTATTATATCGTCCATATGCTACCAGTAATACGGTGTTGTTCACTTCTAAAAGATATGAACTTTTTATAAGAGAATCTTTACTTCTTTAGCTTCAATCATCTTGTCCACATTATCAAAAAGAAAACCAAACAGTTCTTCCATGCCTGCTTTTTTCAATCAATGTGCGTGGTGACAGGCAGTGTCCGTTTCTTTGAACAACAATGTGCGGTGGCAAGCACCAATGTGTAGACAAATGCTTAGTTATAATTCTTGTATTCAATAGCTGCTTCTATTTCTGCTTTACCACACAGATGAGAACATCCGTAAAGTTGCCAGAGATCGTGAAGATTTTCTCCGTTATCAGGCCAAACGATAAGAAACAATAAAAGCTCTTACTGATGAAGTATCTACTCTTGCTGATGAGAATGCTTCTCTTACCTCAAAGAATACTACCCTTGAAGATGAGAATGCTCGTCTCCGTAAACTTCTTGAAGATAATGGCATTAAACCATAATGCTCTAATATTCTATCCACGGTAACAGATACTGATGTTGAATTATTAAAGCAAGGACTAATTCCTTTAGCTAAGAAATCCGCATCACTTACACTCAAGCAAGGAAAAGCCACCATTTTCCGCATAAATATAATAATTTGTATTCAAGCTAAGAATAGTATCTCTACCTACCTCATCACACAAAATCCATTTAGCCTTATTAGATAACATTTGCGCTCTTATTTCTTCAGCAATACTGGCATCATACATACTGTGCCAAGGCTGTATAGAAAAATATTTATAGCATGGATCTATATCTTTTAATACATAAACCGGTTTCAGATCGTTACTACCATAAGTAACAAAAGGCTCTTTTTTATCAGGAATCATATCAACAAGCTCTTCCCAAGGTTCGGTGCAATAGTAGGAATAGTTTCCATATACAAATATATGTGCAATAAAGTCATCCAAAATAGCTGTTTTGCAAAATGAACCTACAGAAAACAAGAGCGTACATATCGCTATAAATATAGGAACATTTATTTTAGCCCCTATCAGAATTTTATTCCGATACAGTTTTTCTATCTCATAGCATAATAAAATGACCTGAGTAGCACATACCATAGGGTATTGGACAAATAAGTCATTTGACATATAAAAAAACAGTTCTATTCCAAACGTGATAAATGAGAATGCAAACTTTGCATATTGCCTGTTAAACCAGTTGACTACTGCAACAAGCAAAATAGAAAATACTGAAAAATACAAATGAAAAAAACGTACGATATCTCTCGCATTTGATTCAATAATCCATGGTCTTCGAAGAGCCGCATACTCTTTATTATATGTAATCATCGCAAAAAACATTTCTGCAGTGCTGCCTTTGATCAAGAAATAAATACAAAATGGTGCCACTACAATCCCCATTGCAATCACAAAAAACATTATATTTTTTAACAAATTTGTAAATGCTTTACTACGGATGCTCACCAAAATTATTACTATAGCCCCTCCCACAAGAGGCATAGCATTAGTTGCTCTTGTCAATAAACATATTCCACAAGTGATTCCATAAAGTACAGTATCCTCGGGCTCAAGTAAAGCATTTCCTGTGAAATCATAGTTTTCCATGAACTTGTAAATTCTGATTGTTGACCATACAACAAATGGCAGACAATATTCCTCTACAAGATTACCACTCATATAATTAACGCTAACAGTTATCAAAAAAACCGAAACATATACTAGACAATATGTAATGACCTCCACTATGTAGCAACGTGGATTTACCTGTATACTAAAGATGTTGAGTCAATGGTAACAGGGATTACCGCATACAAAGGGAGGTCACTAAATGAATAATATCACAGTTTACGTAGGAATGGATGTACATAAGGAAAGTTTTACTCTCTGCGATTATTTAATCGAAACAGAGAAGGCGTCTCATACAAGGCGCACCCACGCTGATTACAAGGAAGTCCTAAAATATCTGGAATTCCTTAGAACCATCTACGGAAATGATACAAACTTTATATGCGGTTATGAAGCCGGATGTCTCGGCTATACTTTATATCATCAGTTAACTAATCATAACGTTAACTGTGTGATACTTGCACCAACCACTATGCTTGAACCGCGTAGTGGCAAAAGAATTAAAACTGATAAACGTGATGCTGAATTGATTGGCAAATGTCTGGCTCAGCACAATTACAGTCCTGTTCATGTTCCTACTTCTACAGATGAAGAAACAAAAGAGTTTCTCCGTATGAGAGATGATCATAAGCTTGCACTCAAGAAAGTGAAGCAACAAATACTTTCGTTTTGTCTTCGCCACGACTATCGCTATGAAGGAAAAAGTCACTGGACAGAAGCTCATGTGAACTGGTTAAAATCATTAAAGCCTGAGGCACTGTATAAAGAAATACTCGATGAATATCTGCTGACCTACATAAACTTGAGAGATAAGCTTGAACGTTTAGACAAGCGAATAGAAGAACTTGCTTTAAAAGATGAATACAGAGAGCCTGTTAAAAAACTCTGCTGTTTCATCGGGGTTCAAACTCACACAGCACTATCTGTATTGGTTGAAGTAGGTGATTTCAAACGTTTTGCATCAGCCAATCAGTTTGCTGCATATCTTGGACTTGTGCCTGGTGAAGAATCCAGTGGTGATGAAAAGTCAAGGCTTGGAATCACAAAAGCCGGAAATCGTCATGTTAGACAGCTTCTTATAGAATCATCCCAGTCATACAGCAAAGGACAAATCGGACATAAATCAAAAGCACTTAAATCCCGTCAGATTGGCAACTCACCTCAAGTCATTGCATATGCTGATAAAGCTAATGAAAGGCTAAGACGCAAGTTTTACAAAATGGTTCTTGGTAAAAGCAAGAAACACAATGTGGCTAAAACTGCAATAGCAAGAGAACTTGCCTGCTTCATGTGGGGCATGATAACCGATAATATAGCATGATCAGGTATAACATCGCGCCTCCGATATCAAGGCCAAGCCGCCGTGGGCGGTGCTTCGCAGCCTTGACATCTTCACCCCGCTGTTATAGCGGGTAATCAAGCAGATGTAAGATGGCTTACGCCATTTACATCTGGCCACCAACAAGTACCAACTGAAGACATCTTGAAAGGGCTTCGGCCATTTCAAGGTTAGAGCTATCTACGATAAAACTATGTTGGCACAGAGAAATTTGTGATCCACGCAACTAGACGGTAGAGCTCACGGCGGACCATTGACCTGTCGGTAACCAATCCACGTATATCAGAGTGGCCAATGCCGGGAACTGATACCCCGAGGCTCTTTCAAGGTGCCTTCAGCAACAATTAAATATGTTTGTGGTGATTCCAGTCATTTTTTGCTTGACAGGAGGTCATTACATATCAGTTTTCTTATAATGCTCTTCTCACTAATAAATTCACTCAAGTATATAACCCCTGTTAAAGATATCATCATAAAAAAAACTTGAATTATTACTACACCATAACGAGTATTATTGCCAAGGAAATAACCAATCATATCAACAAAAAAAATAAACGGACCTTTATGATCAAACATATCTTTATATGGAATAATCCCATGAAACCAAGCTTTGCCCATAGTTAAAAACTGAAATGAATCATGCCCCATGGAAAAATAAGGATATAAGGGAGAAGTGCTTGCTGAGAGAACTAATACATATGCGACAGCAAACAATAGACATATAGCACACCATGTTAATACTTTTTTAGTTGGCAAATTATGATTTTTCAATTTCTCACCCCCAATATAACAATGGCTATGGATTGATATTTTATCATATATTTCTCCACTTTATTACGCTTATCATCATTTACCTTATACTGCACTATCCATGACTTGACCACAACTTCCTTGCTTCCCTTGAATATCCTCTGCATATATCTCGATACCAGAAATTCCAAACAGAAGTAAAAGAAAACTCCTAACGCCAGATGATTTCATAATCTTAAGAAAATCTTAAAGAATTTCGATGCTAAATCTTAAGAATTTAGTATTAGCATATCTATTGGTTCATTTATTCCATCTACATATCTGCAGATTTCTTTCTTCATGAACCTTCAATTATCTGGCACTTCGCCAGTATTTCCTACAGCATTATGTGCATTGTAGAAAGAAACAACATAGAAAGGGAAAATAATATAAAAATGACAATTGAAAATCAAAAGTACAAGGACACCGTCTTCAGGATGTTGTTCAACAACAAAGCTCATCTTCTTGAGCTGTACAACGCCATAAATGGCACAAACTACACAAATCCTGATGACCTCACGATCACTACTCTAAAGGGTGAGACATTTCTCAAGATGAAGAATGATCTGTCATTTATCATCAATGATGATCTGAGCATCTATGAGCATCAATCAACTCCCTGTCCAAACATTCCCCTGAGGGATTTATACTATCTGGCAGCTACACTAAAAGAGCAATTTCCAACCGAGAAATTGTATGGATCAACTACAATTCATATTCCTTGCCCTAAATTTCTAATGTTCTATAATGGGACAACCGCCATGGAAGACAAGGTGACCTACCGCCTGACTGATATGTTTATCAAGAAAGATACACTTCCTTCAGTTGAACTAACTGTAACAGCTCTCAACATTAATGATGGCCATAACAAAGAGCTATTAGAAGCTTGCAAGACCTTAAAAGGTTATTCCATTTTCGTTGCAAAAGTGCGAAAATATAAGCATGACGTAGAGAATGAATATAACTCCACTCATACAACTCCACTTAACCTTCGTGTTGATAAAATTGAAGTGATGAAATCACTCATAAAATTAGCTATCGCAAAAGCAATTGATGAATGCATACAGAAAAATATCCTTAAGGACTTTTTCACTGAATACAGAAAGGAGATCATCGAAGTGGGCGTACTCGAATATTCTTATGAACAGCATATACAAGTCATTAAAGATGAGAGCTATGATAATGGCTATAACAACGGCTACAACAGCGGCTACAACAGCGGTGAAAAGAATGGCGAGAAAAATGGTATAAAAAACACTACTGACCTTTTTTCTTGGCTTAAATCAAATGGCCGAGAAGCTGATGTGCTACTGGCTGTAGATAATTCTAATTATCTCTCGCAGCTCTTTACTGAGTACGAGGAATGGAAAAAGAATAATCAAAAATCAATTATATAATACTACTCTATGCGGCCTGTTTTTTGCAGGCCGTTTTCTTTTTTATCTTCATCCATCCCCACATGACGCAGTGCGCCGCAACTCCCGCAATTACCCACACCATAACCATGCTCGCAAGCCTCAGCCACACTGCAGGTTCACCGGTTATGATCCTGCCCCAGATAACATACCTCTCAAGCAGCATCTGAAGAGGCCTGAACATAAAGTACACTCCAACAATCCCGGCATAGGCAGTTCCAAACAGCCCGGCAATCCTTGGGTACATCTCATTCATCTTGACCCTCACAAGAAGGTCAAATCCCATGATTGCCATGATTGATATACCGTAATAAGTTGGCTTAAGCTCAAACTCTACGCCCCTTGATTCCAGGAAGATCTGCGAACCAATAGTCAGCACAAAGCCTATAACCAGCAGCATCAGCTCCTTGCTGCCCTTCAGCATCCTCTGACTATATCTCGATATCATATTCCCTGCGCAGAAGTAAAAGACATAACACACCGTCCCTGAATAAAAAGGAAAACTCCCCTCTCCGCCGTTGGCAACGCCATACATATCAAATCCAGGGAACATGAACATGAATACCCACAGGATTATCAGCATCATCCTGAGCGCCCTTGCGCTGAACATCTGCAGTGTCCCTCCAATAAACGGTGCTAGGATCATCAATAAGATAAAGAACCTGGCCGTCCACAGATTCCCCATATCAATGTATTTAATAAGAAGCGCCTCCCTGATCCATACACCGGCTGTAATTGGCCTTCCTTCCCACACATACAGAAACACCTGATAAACCGCTACCCAGACTTCCCACAGAACAAGCTTTGGCAAAAAAGTCTTCAGGTAATAATCCCTTACCTTATCCCAACTGCTGTAATCCTGCCCCAAAAGCTCAAATCCCAGCAGCAGGAATAACATAGGAATCCCAATAGTCCCTAAAATGTAAAAGACATATCCAAACTCCCTGAAGATAAAGTCAGCCTCCTCGGACATATCACTAATGTAAAAGAAATCCTGGCTGAGCGCATACAGCATCAAAAGAAACATCGAAATAACACCCGCAACGGGCTTACCCTGAGTTCCTCCGCCCTTCCATCTGGCAGAAAAAGCTTCCTGCTTGGCCTTGCGCTCTGCAAGTGCTTTCTCATGCTGTGTTTTTTTCTGTTTTCTTATCTCCAAAACTTCCGTTTTCCTTCTCTCTTCCTCTTCCTGTTCATCACGCTCTTCCCTGCGTCTTGTCATTGCGTCCTCATAATGATTACAGACGTCTTCAGTATATCCATCTTCCACAATCCTGCCGCCCTCGATCCAGATACACCTGTCAGCTATCTCTTTGATCTGAGACATTGAATGTGATACTAGTACGACAGTCACACCGGAAGCCCTCAGCTCGTCAAGCTTCCTGATACATTTCTCCTGAAATGCCTGATCTCCAACCGCCAGGATTTCATCGATCAACAGAATATCCGCATCAACATTTATCGCAACAGAAAAAGCCAGGCGCATGTACATTCCTGACGAATACGTCCTTATGGGATTATCTATGAACTCTTCAAGCTCCGAGAACCTGATGATCTCATCGATTCTCTTATCAACCTCTTCTTTTTTAATCCCCAGAATGGAAGCATTGATGTATATGTTCTCGCGCCCTGACATATCAGGATGAAAGCCGGCTCCCAGTTCGATAAGACTGGAAACCTTACCCTTTACAGTAACCGTACCCTTATTCGGATACAGGATCCTTGTCAGCATCTTGAGAGTAGTAGACTTACCGCATCCATTCTGACCAATAAGTGCAACTGTCTCACCCCGGTATACCTTAAAAGAAATCCCTTTGAGGATCTCTCTTTCCTCATATCTGGAGCGCCCCGGATTAACAAACTGCTCCTTTAACATACTTCCTTTGTCAAAGTACACGCGGAAGTTCTTGTACACATCATTAACTTCAATGATCGCTTCTCTTCTATTAAGTCCCATTATCTGCCCCATCTCATAAATCAAGCTGCTAATTTAATCCATATGTATATACTAGTTTTCCCAGGTCACATAATTACAGTTCTTCCGCAAATCTCTTTTCCAGAACCTTGAAAACTATGCTGCCCACAATTAGAAGTGAGGCAGCAAATAGCGCGCCCTTTAGCATATACGTCATATCCGGAGAAATCTTGTAATACAGTATCTGCTGATACATTCCAATGATGTACAGCATCGGATTCCATGCAAATATAGGCAGGAACTTCTCCGGAATGATCTCGATGCTGTAGAACATCGGCGTCACATACATCCATACCATCATCAGCACCGACACGATATGCTCGATATCCCTGAAATACACCTCCACTGCTGACAGCAAAAGTGCCAGTCCCAGGGCAAAAAAGTATTCGATAAACATTACTGGAATAAGCCATAACTGAACCTGTATATTTATTCCCCATCCTGAGATCAAGAGAATACTGTATATTATGGCAAAAGAAATAAGTAGATTAATAAAATTAACCGTAAGAGACACAATAGGCAGAATCTGCCTTGGAAAATAGACCTTTTTGACCAGATCTCCCTGATACCTTATTGAGCCAAGCCCCTGAATGACTCCTCCGGTAAAAAAGTTGAAGGGAAACATACTAACAATCAGATATAAATGGAATTTCTCAATTCCGCTCCTGAAGATCTGTGAAAACACAAACGTATATACCAGAATCTGCATCAGCGGATTAACATATGTCCACAGAAATCCCAGTACAGACCCTTTATATTTACCTCTAAGCTCTCTGTGGGTAAGCTCAAACACCATATCCCTGAAGTTCCATATATTTTTGATATCAGTAAACATATGCTACCTTCTTTCGTAAAAGAAACAATAAAAAACTCCTAACGCCAGGTAATTATATTAATTATTGTCGTAATTACGACATACATAAAATCTTAAGAAAATTCGATGCTAAATCTTAAGAATTTTGTATTAGCATATCTATTGGTTCATTTATTCCGTCTACATATCTGCAGATTTCTTCCTTCATGAACCTTCAATTATCTGGCACTTCGCTAGTATTCCCTACAGCATCATGTGCAATTGTAGAAAGAAACAACACAGAAAGGAAAAACACTATAAAAATGACAATTGAAAATCGAAAGTACAAGGACACCGTCTTCAGGATGTTGTTCAACAACAAAGCTCACCTTCTTGAGCTATACAACGCCATAAATGGCACAAACTACGCAAATCCTGATGACCTCACAATCACTACTCTAAAGGGTGAGACATTTCTCAAGATGAAGAATGATCTGTCGTTTATCATAAATGATGATCTGAGCATCTATGAGCATCAATCATCTCCCTGTCCAAACATCCCTCTGAGGGATTTATACTATCTGGCAGCTACACTAAAAGAGCAATTTCCAACCGAGAAATTGTATGGTTCTACTACAATCCATATTCCATGCCCCAAATTTCTAATGTTCTATAATGGAACAACCGCCATGGAAGACAAGGTAACCTATCGCCTGACTGATATGTTTATCAAGAAAGATACACTTCCTTCAGTTGAACTAACTGTAACAGCTCTCAATATCAATGATGGCCATAACAAGGAGCTCTTGGAAGCCTGCAAGGCCCTAAAAGGTTATTCCATTTTCGTTTCAAAAGTGCGAAAATATAAGCAGGTAGTGGAGAATGAATATAATTCCACTCATACAACTCCACTTAACCTTTTGGTTGATAAAAGTGAAGTGATGAAATCACTCATCAAATCAGCTATCACAAAGGCTATTGATGAATGCATACAGAAAAATATCCTTAAGGACTTTTTCACTGAATACAGAAAGGAGATCATCGAAGTGGGCGTACTCGAATATTCTTATGAACAGCATATACAAGTCATTAAAGATGAGAGCTATGATAATGGCTATAACAACGGCTACAACAGCGGTGAAAAGAATGGCGAGAAAAATGGTATAAAAAACACTACTGACCTTTTTTCTTGGCTTAAATCAAATGGCCGAGAAGCTGATGTGCTACTGGCTGTAGATGATTCTAATTATCTCTCGCAGCTCTTTACTGAGTACGAGGAATGGAAAAAGAACAACACTCCTAACTCATGATTATACGAGTCAATAATACTGCGGCCTGCCATTGGTAGGCCAATTTTATTCAGAAAAGGAATGTGCTATTAAATAGACGTAAAAAGTGCCACTGATAGCCGGTTAGCTTCGGCTTTAGTTTATGAATCAAAGAAGACCGCAGCTTTTCAGCGGTCTTTTTGATGTTTTATTTTTGGAATGCCTTGCAAATACTGATGAATGCAACAGTTATATTGATGATTGTAACCACAATACTCACAAGAGTACTAGTACTTTCTAACTTTAAGGTTGCTCCCTAGCAAACCTTATAAGTATCTCATATACTAGAAAGCTCTCGAATAAATACATCCAAAGAGTTTTGTTAAGGCCTGTGGTAATTGAACCAGTCTGTAATTACTGGCTTGTAATAATATTGTATATCTATGAAATCTTCAGGGAGATGTCCAAACCACTTTAAATGTCCTACTTCACGCTTGCCGTCACAATCTATTATCTTGTTAACATCATTACATTTACATTTATAAAGTACTGATAAAAAATGTGATCTGACATTATTATTCTCAACAACAGTTTTATAGTCATTAGCAATATTCTCAAGAACAGCCATGGGAATATTGTCATATGTAACTTCTGTTCCCAATTCTTTTATAGCAGTTTGCTTAATTCTGTCTTCTAATTTTTCTTTAAATCTAAGACAACCTCCTGGGATATGCCAACCTTGTCCACAATATCTGTCATCTCGCCAACTAAGTAGTAGTCTTCCTTTTTCATCAGTAATAAACAGATCAACATTTACTATCGGTGTCATAGACGAAACCATAAGGAAAAGTTCTGTTCCTAGGCCTTTTTCAGGATCAACACCAGATTCCCGCATAGTTCGCTCTAGTAGTTTTATACTCTTTTTCAATTCATCCATACTAGTCATTCACCTTCCTAAACATTTCAACACTTACGATTCAGCCAGTATCAATCAGACGTAGATAAAGCCTTACGAATAACTCTTACAGTATATGCAAGCATTTCGTTAGTCATTCCTGGATAAACTCCTACCCAGAATGATGAATTCATTATTTCATCGGTATTCTTTAGAGCACCAACAATACGATAGCCTTTTCCAGAAGCTCTCATTTGGTCAAAACACGGATGCCTTGTTAAATTTCCTGCAAAAAGAGCCCGTGTCTGAACCCCCTTACTTTCAATGAAACTAACAACCTTATTTCTATCCACCCCAGTCTTACATGTCATCAAGAATCCAAACCAACTAGGATCTGAACCTGGGCATGCTTCAGGTAAAATCAATTTATCTGAACAGTCATTCAAATGGTCTTTTAGAAATTTAAAGTTTTCTTTCCGCTTTTCAACAAATCCTGGAAATTTCTTGAGCTGTGCACAACCTATCGCTGCTTGCAAATCAGTTGCCTTAAGGTTATATCCAAAATGTGAATACACATATTTGTGATCATACCCCCTTGGTAACTCGCCGTACTGACCATCAAACCTGCGCCCACACATATTATCTTTTCCTGATGGGCAAACACAATCACGCCCCCAATCGCGAAGAGATCTTACAATTTTATTTAAAAGAGCATTATTCGTATATACAGCTCCGCCTTCCCCCATTGTCATATGATGCGGAGGATAAAAGGAAGATGTCCCAATATCACCAATTGTTCCGGTCTTACTTACTGTCCCGTTATACTCATAGCTAGATCCTAACGCATCGCAATTATCTTCTATAAGCCATAGCCCATATTTGTCACAAAATCTTTTAACCGTAGCCAGATCGAAGGGATTTCCTAATGTATGAGCAATCATAATTACTTTTGTCTTATCAGACCTTGCCTCTTCCAACATGGAAACATCTATGTTGTACTGAGGAATAGTAACATCGACAAATACAGGAACTACTCCATATTGAATAGCTGGAGCTACAGTAGTCGGAAAACCTGCTGCGACTGTTACCATTTCATCTCCTGGAAGAACTTGCCTTTCGCCAAGAAGTGGTGAAGTCAAAGCCATAAATGCCAAAAGATTAGCAGATGACCCAGAATTAACCAATGAGCAATACTTGATTCCAAGATAATCTGCCAACTTTGTTTCAAATTCGTTGGTATAACGACCTGAAGTAAGCCAGAACTCTAGCGCTGAATCTACAAGGTTTTCCATTTCATCATGGTCATAGACTCTAGAGGCATAGCTAATTCTGTCGCCTTCATGAAATGTATTATCTATAGAATGAAATCTGTCACAATACTCACTTACTTCCGCTAGAATTTTTTTGCGAGCTTCTAGCTCTGTCATATTTTCAAGCATTTTTCGCCACTCCACTTTATCAAGTCAAATACAAATATTTTGTATCAGCATAATTAATCGTTAACAATTGGCAATAATTTCCTTCTTTTTAATCAGAATTTAAATACCAAATACATTACACGAGTAATTAAGATAAACATTAAGGCCTCATTCCGCTCGTAGAAAGTTTTATTTATACTCATTATCTGGTAGTATTTCTTTAGAATTTAAATTGCTCCAAAATCTACATAGGTTTTACCTTTATATGTATAAAACTCAACTAACCTATAATCTTTATTGGGAACATGTATACTGTTGCATAAAATGAACAGATAAGACCTATAATCAAACAAATAAAGCTACTATTTACAATCTATTTTCAAAATAATTAATAATCATTGATTTATACAACAACCAACAAATTTATCCCATGATTTTTACCGTTATATCCATTTTTTCCATGGGGCATCATTTTGCCATAATCTTTCTAAGTATTCTCTATCATGAATATTATCCATTGGAGACCAAAAGCCTGGATGTTCATAAGCTACCATCTGTCCATCTGCAACTAGCCTTTCAAACGGTCCCTTTTCAAGCATCTCATCTCCATCTCCCAAATAATCAAATATTTTCTTTTTAGCTACCATGAATCCAATATTAACGATTGATTGATCCATTCTAGCTTTTTCATTAAAACGTATTACTCTATTACCTGAATCAATGCTTATTGTCCCAAATCTCCCCTCAGGCTTTGTTGTCGAAATTGTCATTACTTTTCCATGGCTATGATGAAACTTTAATACTTTTGCTAAATCAATATCAGAAACACCATCACCATATGTAATCATAAATTCATCATCATCCATTAGATATTTTTTTATCTTGAGAATTCTTCCAGCGGTAAGTGTTTCCAGTCCTGTATTCGCACAAACAATATTCCATTGCTCAGTTTCACTCAGATCATCAATATACTTAACTTTCCCATTCTTTTCACAAGAATCAAGCGTAAAATTTGTAATAGCATTATGTAGTTTATAATTGACAAAGTATTTTTTTATACATTCTCCTTTATAGCCACAACAAATAATAAAATCATTAAAGCCATAACAACCATATGTCTTCATGATATGCCATATGATTGGTCTTCCGCCAATTGTCACCATCGGTTTTGGTTTTGTAACTGATTCTTCACTTATTCGTGTTCCTTTTCCACCAGCTAAAATCACTATTTTCATACGCATTCCATCCAAGGTGCATTGCCTTGTTTCCATTTTTCTTCAGCTGCTACTTTATCTCTTAAAGTTTCTATAGTACTAAAAAAACCTCCGTGCCTATAAAATGATACCGATAATTCTGATAGTACTTCTTCAATATCACCTACTTTTGACACTTTTTCGAAGGCATCCTTACTTATTGCAAACGTTCCAGCACTAGTCCATGCTTCATTTATACTATCCCATTTTTCTTTGTCTGCAAAAAAGCTTAAAGGTACCTTTCTACCAGTGGGTCTTGCAACTACTATCGTCATATCTTTTTTTTCTTTTTTGTGATACTCCATAACCTTTTCTAATGGAATATCTGAAATACAATCACCATAAGAAAGAATAAAATCATCATCAATAATGCCAAGTACTCTTTTCACACGTTCTGTTGGTTTAGTTTCAATTCCTGTATCTATAACACTAATATTCCAATGCTCTTTATCCTGTGAAAGAATCTCAACTGTATTCTTTTCCGTATTGACCTTTATATCGGCTTGATAAATGTAATAATCCAAAAAATATTCCTTTATGGTTTCAACCTTATATCCTCCACAAATAATAAAATCATTTATACCATGTATAGAGGCATGCTTCATTATGTGCCATAGCAGAGGCCTTTCTCCAATTGGTATCATCGGTTTGGGCACACCCACAGGTTCATTACTTATCGTGCTTTTTTGGCCTCCTGCTAATATAACCATCTTCATATATGTTCTCCTGTTTTTAACCAATTAATCACATTTATTACTGCTTGTTCAAATTCAACTTTTGGTTCAAAACCTGTATCAGTTTTAAGCGGCTCTATATTATACCAATCGAATGAAAACCTAAGTCCATCATCCGCCTTACTACCAATATCTAGATCTGTATCTGTTTCAATTATTTTCCTTATTTTCTCTAAATATGCCTTCAATATCATTGGTTTTCCACTACCAATATAATATTCGCTTTGTTTTAGTATGCCTTCGCCAATTAGTCTTAATCCTCTTACAATATCTTCTACCGCCGTTATGTCATATGGTTCCAATGCTGGTCCATATTCTGGCTTTATTCCCTTTATCAAGCAATCAATAGTATATGCAATAACTTGCTCCTTTTTTATATATTTTCCGATAGGTTGAAAAATCGTGGCCCATACAAATTCAATATCCAATTTCTGTGCTAATTTATAACACATCTGATGCGCACTTAATTTAGATAATAAATAGAAATCTGCTTTTCTATGATAAGTTTCAGACAAGATTTGTTCTGCCAATTTTTCATATACAGTCCCCAATGCCACGAACCTCTCACATCCCAATCTCTTTGCTGTACTAAGCGCAGCCAAAGTTCTCACTACATTCTTCGACTGTATTATTTCATCATCACGTTTAGGTCCTGTAGCACCTTCCCAAGCCAAATGAAAAAATATATCTGCTTGTATCCCAGACAATGAGCTATAATCATCCATTCCACATTCAATAATGTGAACATTATCTGGCAATCTCTCAGCATTAATGCTATTTTTCCGAACAAGTGCATATACTTCTACATTATTGCTTACAAGTTCATAGCATAAGTGAACACCTATAAATCCTGTTGCCCCACTTACTATAGCCGTTTTCATATAATTGTCCTCATTTAAGCATTACGATTGGGTTATCTAATCCCATATTTCTGATTTGTTTACATATTGAATCACGATAGGGAATTGACAATATTACGATAGTGCCATTACCCACAGCATCTGGAGCTACGATCTTATGAGTCTGACCATTAAGAACGAATTCTATACCCTGCCGCTTTGGATTTCGATCAACCAACTGAACAACATTACATTCTTTAAATACTTCTAATAATATTGCTGTAGATGCACCTATCCCCCACAAAACCAATGGTTCCTGTGATACTTTTAGTGGATTAATAAATTGTAATAGTGAAGATTCGCTTTTTTCTAAGTAAGCCTTTATGCTTTTCTCCGCTATATCTGAGAATTGTACATCTCCATTCCTACCTTTTTTCATAATGGAATATATCGATGGATAATTACTAACCTTTTTGTAATAAAAACCTTTATCAATTATTTTGAATCCATATTTTGCAGCAATGTTAGCTATATCATTCATAGTCATATGAAGCACATGTTCATATGTGAGAAAATTGAATGGTGCGCTTTCCTCTGAAACATATCCTTCTGCATTTGGTATTTCCAGAAATACATAACCGTCATACTTTAGTACTCTTTTCAGTTCATTGATACTATCTTCTACATTCAAAATATGCTCAAGTGCATGATTAAGAATTACCAAGTCCACACTGTTATCCTTAATTTGCTTCATATCTGTACTGTCTGCTAAAATCCCATTTATTTTTTTATTTCTAGCATTTGCAATACAATCTTCATTTGGATCCAAATCTGTTACATTAAGATATCCTTTTTTAATAAGATACTCATCAAGCTCTCCCCATGCACCTGCAATATCTAGAATAATGCTCTCCTTTTTAATATACGGCGTTATTAATTCCAACAAATGATTATAATAATCATAGGTTTCTTCTTCACCAAACATATCAAAATACTTAGGAGCATACGCACTCGTTTTATAGTATGATATAAAATCCTTTTGTTCTGCTTCTGTGTCTGTAAATACTAACCCGCACTTCTCGCAGCAAGCTATATAAGCAGGAGTATTTGGAAAATTACCACCTAAAATTTTCATATTCTCACACAATTTGAAAATTCTATGTCCGCTCAAACTACCACAAATAGGGCATTTCACTTTACAATTCCTCCTGGATAATATATGTCATACAACTTCATTAGCTTTTGGTCATAATCTTTATTTATTCTTTGTCTGACTGGATTTTCTAACAACCATGAGATGGTTTCTTTCACTCCTTCTTCAAAAGAAACCGTTTGCTTCCAACCATTTGCTATGTTTTTGATCTTTGATACGTCAAAAATGTAATGCCACATGTGTTGTTCGCAAACAATCTGACTATAGAAATCATTAATTTTTAATGCATCTGCTCTCGGAATATGCACAATATTACTTTTATCCAAGCCCAAAGCCTCTAGTATATACTCTCCCATCTCGTTCCAAGTTATTAACCATTCTGCCGCTATATTATAGCTTTCCCCAATAGTTCGCATATTCCCAATAAGAGAGAAAAAAGCTTCCGCAAAATCACGTGAATGAAGTGGTGCAACTAAGTTTTCACCATCGCCTGGCATAAGTAGTGGGTATCCCTCTAAAAGTCTTTTTGGCGCAGTAAAACAATTTTGTCCAATAGGCATCTGTATAATAGTATCGTAAGTATAGCCTGGTCGCACGATTGTAACCGGAAATGCATTATCTTTGAAAGCTATTTGAAACTCTCTTTCTATCTCGATTTTCCCAGCAATATAACTATCCTCTATATCCATTTCATACTTAGGCGTATTTTCGTTAAATGGGATATATTTACTTCTTCTTTGATATATTGCTTCAGATGAAATAACAATATATTGATCGCATCTGCCATAAAACAATCTAATCGCGCGCTTAGCATGTTCGGAATTGAAGCAAATAAAATCACACACAACATCAAAATGTATATTCCCAAGTGACCTTAGTACATTTTTTTCGTCTCTGATGTCCGCTATTATCTGAATAACATCATCTTGAACGTCTCTTCGAGTTAACCGAGATGCTCCTCTATTTAATTCATAAACCTCAATTCCTTCATTTATACACTTTTGAACACACCACCAACTAATATTTCCGTTTCCGCCAATGAATAATACCTTCATATCTGATTTGTAACCTTTTTTAATATCATTTCCCTATATTCATCGATATTATCTACAGCTGCAGATTCAATTTCCATACAATCTTTGCAGAGTTCTATACTTCTCCTCTGGCAATTAAGATGTGCTAATCTTATATCTGAATATTCCTTACTATTCCAAATATCAACAACATTCTGTGTTCTTGCATCTCCAATAATTCCCTTATAATTCCAATCAACTATGCAATGAGATGCACTCCCGTTTGAATTTATTGTCAAAATATAAAAAATTCTTGGACAAACTGTATATTCTTTATAGCCTTCACCATGATAAACATTTACATGTTCTGAAGTATTTTCAAAACCCGGCCAACAGTTAGCAATATGTTCCATGGCTATTTCATCACATATGTCGCCAAACAAATCATAGAATTTCTGCTCTGTTTCTTTATCCAAATTGTCTACCATAGTTTTTATAAAAATATGGCAATTTCCCTTATGCTCATACAAATCTCGGATATTATTTACAAAATTATCATAATCGATATCCACATTACTTATATTTTTATATCCTTTTGCATCAAGAGCCTCTACTGAAATATTTATTCTTGACAATCCAGCCTCAACAAGTTTCCTATTTATATCAGGCTCCAACAGAGTTCCATTTGTTGTAAAATCGATTGTTTCAAATTTTCCAGATTTATTAGCATACTCTATCATTTCTGGTAAACGTTTATTTACCAATGGTTCACCTTCCTTGTATAATCTTAATACTTTTATTTTGTCGGGAAATCCTTGGCAATCATCTATTATTTTTTTATATAATTCAAAATCCATTACACCAATACTATTTCTTTTCGATTCAGTCCATAAATCTTTATGTGCCCCTCCACATGGACAAAAATTACAGCACAAGTTACAAGCACTAGATGGGTCCAAATAAAGAATAAATGGTGTAGATAACGGTATTACATTTTGTAATTCTGTCCTATTCTTGTGATATCTTGTTCCTATTTTTGCTTTCATCTTTCGTCCTTTCCAATATCATTTTTTTATGTATTCTGTTTAATATCGTATCCGTTTTATCATATTGATAGAACTGCTCAACAGATCCTTTATTTTCACCCCAAAATATTGCTCCAAGATTTAGTAATTCCTCGTTGCTATAACAATTATCAATTAAAGATTTTTCAATAATCATTTTTTCCTCAGAACTGCACCCATAAAAAAACCATTCATGAGGCTTTCCTCCAAATATTTCAGAAAAATTATGTTTATGCTTATCTATGCTTTTTACCTTTTCAATAACCTTATGATATCTTTCTAAATTCTCGACAATACTATATTTTCTAATAGCATCTTTCCTAGCATTATGACCTAGTTCTATTCTCTTTTTTTCGTCTTTCATTATTTTTGTGAAAGCCGAAACAAACTCCTCTTCATTCTCAACAAGTATTCCATCCTTCCCATTCGCGATAATTGCTTCTTCAACAACTCCTCTACTAGCAATTATTGGCAATCCCACAGCCATAGCTTCAATCAAAGCATTTTCAGTAGTTGCAAAATTATGAGGATTTAACGGATAGACAAATACATCAAACCCTTTCAATAATTCTGGAATATCATTGCGAAAACCCAAAAAATGAACCTTGCTATTTAGTTTATTTTTTTCTATATCGTGCTTAAAATCAGGGAGACAATCACCCGCAAAATAAAAAGAAGCTCTTTTTTCTTTTTCTGTTATCCTTTTTATCCATAGAACTACATCTGAATTAAGTTTCGCATAGTCAAGTGACCCCACATAGCCAACTTTTATTTCATCACATATTTGGTAATTCTCTTTAGGAGAATAAAACTCTGGCTTAAAATCTCCCATCCCATACACAACTTCACTTTTTTCTTGAAGTTTATTTTTTTCATCTACTGTCCAATGAGAATTTATAAATGACGCACTTGACGTAAACATACAAGCATCAAAAGCATTGAGAAGACATATTTTTAATCTTGGATACTCAAGTCCATTAATATGATTCCAAATAATAAATCGTGCTTTAGTATTTTGTACATGTACCAGCGCATCATAAATAGAAGGATGATTCCACCAATTAATAACAACAATATCTGCCGAAGATACCTTATCTTCTAAGTCATTCAAATCCTGGCATATCGAAACCTTTATTCCATTTTTTATGCAATTAGTTATGTGATCTTTTTTTTGGGGAATTTGAAGTAGAAGAATTTCATATTTATTTGATTTATCATTAATTGCTATCCCCGAAATAGCTTTACCTGCCCCAGCCCCCATATGCGCTGCAATGTGAAGAATGCTTAATTGCATATCACACCTCATATAATGGCCAATTATTATCTCTATCAGAGATTACTTCCGGCAAAATTGGCCAATCAATGGAAAAAGCTGGGTCGCTCCATAAATAACCTCTCTCAGCTTGTTTGTCATGCTCGTTAGTCATAAAATAAATCAGTTGTGAATTATCTCTAAGCGAAACAAACCCATGTGCGCATCCCTTAGGAATATAAATAGCATATCCATTTTCCTCTGATAATACTGCGCTGCAATACTTTAAGTATGTAGGCGATGTTTTTCTAAGATCTAAGCATACGTCATATACTTCTCCCTCAACACATGAAATATATTTCTCTTCTGCTGATGTGCCAATCTGCATATGCATTCCTCGTAAAGTGCCTTTTTTATAATTTCTCGATGCACTAATTTGAACAAACTCAGCATTTAGCCCAGTCTTTTTTATTTCATTAACATCTGCTATCCTAGAAAAATATCCTCTTTCATCTTTAGGAATATTTCTTTTGAAAAGATAACATCCTTCAACAAGTAATTTTTCATAAATCATATGGTCCCCCCAATCCTCGATCAATATTTCTTTGATTCAATTACGATCCTATCTGGTATAATCAACGTATCATGTTCATTTCCTCTGAGTATTCCGTAATGCTCATGAACCTTATGAATAATCGTACGAACCACCATGCTTTTTAGAGAATCACTGATATCTTTTTTTATTCCAACACTATTTAAAATTTCATTTTTAATCGACTTCTTTTTCCAAAAATCTGTTGAAGAAGAAATATACCAATTGAAATATTCTTTTCTAAAAAACTTCATAAACATCTTTAAATATGCATCATCTTGAGATATTTGTTTTTTAAATCCGCACATATGAATCATCATTTGTTTTAGGACATCATTTTTTAGCGTAGCATTATTTTGGATTCGATATGCAGAAATAGGAAAGCATATAAAATAAAGTCCACATTTAACCAATCCTTTATATTGAATAATCTGATCTCCCATAAGCAATTCTTCATGAGCATTATAAATATCCTGTATTAGAGCCCGAGGATACAATAATCCCGGAGATGTTACCGAGCATCCAAAGAAAAACTCATAGTTGCTTACTTTATACGCATAAATACCTCTCGGGAGTGAAGGAAATCTGAAATTATCTTCTCTAAATTCGTGTGGAATTGAGCCTACTACACCAAAATAGCCATAACGGTTAATAAAAGAACTCATAACATATAGATAATATGGATGAAGAAGATCATCGTCATTCAACAGCGCCACATACTTTCCATGAGAAAGAGTTGCTCCCCGCAATGTATTTCCATATATACCAATATTCTTTTCATTCTTGTAATAGACTACACGCGGACAATTTAAGGTCTCTATATACTCAAGCACCTCACAATCAGTCTCATCATTATCATTGTCAACAATTACAATCTCATAATTATCAAATTCTTGCTGTTCCATTGCAGATTTGAGAGAAAGTTTCAATAATTTCAATCTTTTATACGTCGGGATATAAATAGAAAACATTGGTTGCTTTGGATGTTTTCCCCATAAGCATTTTGAACGCACTTGATCGTATTTATGTATATCTCCATATCCTTTTAAATAGTCAAATTCAATATTTTTGTCACTCATGCTTTTTACCCAATAAGATTTTTTAAACATTGATAATAATTCTTCAACATAAGAATCAACATTTCTTTTTTTATATTTCTTTTATACCTAAAACAGTTATGCAATGAATGTATCGTGAATGCGCATCCATTTATAAGCCATTCATCATACTTGTGATTTTCAAAATTGTTTCTTTTAGCAAAACCTGGTATTTTCATGCTTATGTAAAACTCCCAGGTTACCGTCATAAGTGAATCTTTAAACATAGCTAAAAGAATTTCATTACTTCTCTTTTGATCAGGCATATCATTTGCATATTTCACCCAATCGACAAATTCTTTATTTCTATATTCAAGAGAAACATAAGGAACATCATAGTATTCTTTTCTTTTTTTTGGTATTTTTTCTCTATTAAAGGGTTGAATAATAAAACTATTGTTATGAACATAAACTATATGAACATTTTGAAGTATTTGAAACACAATATAGATATTTGCCACAGAATTTTGTGAATTGCGCAACAATAATTCAAGATAATCTCTATCTATATTTTTAGATATAAAAGAACTATTATAGATAAGCATTCCCGGGTGTCTTGACGAAAAATAAATATTTAATGCATCACGAGCATTATATGTACCTTTTTTATACAATCTCCATTCACATGAAATAAAATCATAATTAGGAGCAGTAGAAATAAGCTTTACCAAACTCTTTAAGCCATATTGATCAATATAATCTCGATCATTCAAAAATAAAAAAAATTTTCCTCTTGCATTTCTTGATAATAGCCAGAAATTCTCAAATCCTAAATTTTTATCATTATGAACAATGCATACTTTACAACTCTTAATTTCCTTCAATTGACTCCAAGTTGAATCTGTCGAGCCATTATCACCAATAATAAACTCTATGTCTTCACACTCACACTCCAACATTCGTTTCAAGTTATTTACAAGTAACGTACATCTATTAAATGTAGATATTATAATTGACAATAATGGTTTTTCATTAGAATAATTCATAAATAATGTCATCCAGTGGTATTAACGGATAATCGATCCTGTCCCTTAGCAAATTTGATACATAATCATAGGCTCCTATTTCACATACTACTATTGCATCAACTGCATCCAAATCATCCTCTATGTCCTTTATTTCTTTGCCAATATCTCTTTCTCCTTCATGAGCTTTAATTACATATGCTATTTCTAATTCGCTTTCCTTAACATCTTCATAGAATAAAATCCCCATGTCGCCCATACCATAGATAGCTATTTTTCTATAGTTATTGTCCTCAAAATACTTTGCAATCCTAATTCCCTTTTGATATAGAGGTATCCATTTCCTCATCATTTCATAATAGGATTTGTATGAATTTACCTCTGACCTTCTACCAATTAGATGCTTTTTTACAAGTTCGTAAAAAAAAGACGAGGATATAATTGCGCCTAATGAAAACATTCCTACGTTACAAATCACAAAATGTCTTGAAGAAAAATGCTTCATGATTAGACCTAAAGTCCAATTATCACCTAATTGGATTCTCCCTTTCTCTGGATATAACCAGGTATATTTTTACTCCACATTTTAGTCGCAAATCATATCATTAGCGTCTCACAAAGTGTACTTTTTGATATTTCACTTCTAAGGGGGATGATCAGATGGCATATGCTGATGAAATGGGTGAAAAAATGGCAATAAGGCTTCGTGAACTTCGAAAAAAAGCTAAAGTTTCTGCGCGCAAAATGAGTCTTGAACTTGGCCAGAATCCAGGCTATATCAATAATATAGAAAATCTTAGATCTTTCCCTACAATTCAGAATTTCTTCCAAATATGTGAATATTTAAATGTTACTCCGGAAACCTTTTTTAAGACCTTTTCTGAAAAAGAGAGAGATTCTAATAAAACTGATCTCATGGACATGCTGTCTGGTCTTGATGAGAAAACTTATAATGCAGTATATGTGATAATAAAAGATTTAGTATCATAAGACGTATTTTTCTGAATATTATTGCGATATACAGAAAATCTTAAGAATTTTACATCTATACTTCAACTAAATTAAGTGTTAATATACTTCCTGTGCTTTTTCTAGAACACATTTTTGCAGCATATAAGCTGTCTAGGCGAATTCACGCCCATTTTTCCACCACTACTTGCGCAAGTACTTGGAAATAAGAAGTAATTTATGAAAGGTTTTTACTAATGCCTCAAAACTGTAACATGACTGGTTTTATTTTGATATTACTATCCTTTGTGCATTAAAAGGAGAATACTAATATGGGAAAAAAATATGGCTATGCTCGCGTTAGTTCTAAGGACCAAAATGAGGACCGTCAAATAATAGCTTTAACAAAGGAAGGAGTAGAATCTTCAAACATATTTGTTGACAAATTGTCTGGTAAGAATTTTGAAAGGCCTCAATATCAAACTCTTATTAGTATTCTAAACGAGGGAGATGCGTTGTTTGTACTAAGCATTGACAGGCTTGGACGTAACTATATTGATATTCAGGAACAATGGAGATATATTACTAAGATTTTGAAAGCAGATATAGTAGTTTTGGACATGCCACTTTTGGATACTCGTAAAGATAAGAATCTTTTGGGAACATTTATTTCTGATATTGTATTACAGCTACTATCCTTTGTGGCAGAAAATGAGAGGAATAATATAAGAATCAGGCAAGCAGAGGGAATAGCTGCCGCAAAAGCAAGAGGAGTTAAGTTTGGAGCAAAAGAGTTACCTCTAACTGATGAATTTTGGAAAGCATATGAAATGTATCATGATAACCTGATCACTGCAGACGATGCTGCAAAAATGTGTGGCGTGTCAAGAGCAACTTTTTATCGAAGGCTGCATAGACTTAACTATAATTTCGAAAACGAATAGATAAAAGATGTTTTTTATTTACTTGCTAGTAAAATATTCAAGTCAGCATAATCGCAAGAAGTCTCATCATCTAAGCTATCACTGTATTCCTGCATCTCGTTCCAGCTGCGGAGAGTGTTTATGAAGTCAAGAGGCCAGCCATCATCGTCAAAGACGCCATCTCCGTTGGTGTAGGGACTATGGCCAGAGTAAACCCAGTTTACCAGCAGGTTCCATTCTTCTTTGGTCATGTGGCCTATTTCTCGTTTGTACCTGTGTAATTCAATCTCAAGGATATCCTGGAGTTCTGCAGAAACGTCTTCATTAAACATCATTATTCATCCTCACTTTCTTCAAAATATAAGACTGTATTGTACTCGTTGACTGCATTGAGTACTGGTGCAGATCTGGTGGCATAGAGGAACCTGCATATGGGGTCAGCCCCCTTTACGGAAAAATGTAACAAAAATGACTTCGAGGGCTTTGGGTTATATCACGTCGGTTTGAACGTTGTGATTTTATTTTGCTTAGGATAGTTTTTTACAAACCAATGTACGTTTGCGTGCAAATATGACCATATTGACACCCTACAATGTAGGATATATATTATAAGTATGAGAATAGAAGATTATATGTTAAGCAGGACATTTATAGAAGTTCCGCTTTTTACAAAAAGATGGAAAGAAATCGGATTGACCGATGAAGAATTAACTGCTCTGCAATTATTGCTACTAAAGGATCCACAATCGGGACCGGTGATGGAAGGCACTGGAGGAATACGAAAAGTAAGGTTTCCTTTGGAAAATAAAGGAAAGAGTGGAAGTGTAAGGGTTTGCTATACTGATTTTGAAGAGTATGAGGTTATTTATCTAATTACAGCTTTCACAAAAGATGAGCAAGATAATCTAACACAAAATGAAAAACAAATGCTTAAGAAACTTGTTAAATCCCTTAAAGATGAGGCTGCAAAAAACAGGAGGGACAAATCATGAGTTCATTATTTGAAGATTTACGTGATGGATTACAGGAAGCTATAGATTACGAAAAAGGAATTGGTAAAGCTAAGAAGACTGTGTTTGTAATAGCACCCATTACTAAGTATTCAAACAGTCAAATTAAGAATATTCGAAACAAAGCAGGCATGACCCAGACTGTTTTTGCAAATTACATGGGCGTGTCTAAAAAAACGGTCGAGGCTTGGGAACTAGGGCGTACTCATCCTACAGGTCCTGCATGCCGCCTTTTGAGTATACTTGATCAGGGGGAAGAAACAGAGCTTTCATTTGTGTCTTCAAATGTAGTTGAGAGCATAAAATGATTATTTTTGAACACTGAAACAGCGGGTCAGACCCCATTTCGGAGGTATTAAAGGATGGCGAAAAGCCATCCTTTTTACGTGACGCAAAAACAATAATTTTCATCCAAATATTTGACAATGTACAATAAACGTGTGACAATTAATTTGTTAGCAAAAAAGTGCAATCAAATTGTAATACTATATGATTTGTGTATGTCTCACAAAGTACACTTTATTGGATTATAACATGTTTTTTGTGCTAATATCTTTCATCATATCAAAAAACTTTGAATAAAGCTTAATAGGCACGATAGTCAAGAAAAAGACCTTGAAACGTAAGTAAATACGCCTCAAGGTCTTTTTTATATTCATATTCTGATCACAATTCTCAAATTGTTTCAAGCTCAGCTGCGATTGCATCGAGGAACTCTTCTGATCCAAGCTTTACAGGATTTGGAAGTGATGTGATAAGAGCAAGGTCGCCTGTCATACGGCCTGATTCAATAACTGAAAGTGTAGCCTTTTCAAGCTTATCTGCAAATTCCATGAGCTCCTTGATATTATCAAGTTCTCCTCTTTTTCTAAGAGCGCCTGTCCAGGCAAATATAGTAGCTACAGGGTTAGTCGATGTAGGCTCGCCCTTAAGGTACTTGTAATAGTGTCTCTGAACTGTTCCGTGAGCAGCCTCATATTCGTATACTCCACTTGGAGATACCAGAACTGAAGTCATCATTGCAAGAGATCCAAAGGCTGAGGAAACCATATCGCTCATTACATCGCCATCATAGTTCTTGCAGGCCCAGATAAATCCGCCTTTAGACTTCATTACTCGAGCTACAGCATCATCGATAAGTGTATAGAAATAAGTGATTCCTGCTTTCTCGAAATCTTCCTTAAATTCCTTCTCATAAATCTCATCAAAGATATCGCGAAATCTTCTATCGTATGTCTTACTGATAGTGTCCTTTGTTCCAAGCCACAGCTCTTTTTTCTCAGAAAGAGCATATTTAAAGCATGCTCTTGCAAAGCTCTCTATGGAAGCATCCTTATTATGCATGCCCTGGATAATACCAGGCTCTGTGAACTCATGAATAGTCTCTCTTATCTCTGTTCCGTCGGCACCGGTAAATACAAGCTCGGCCTTGCCCGGGCCAGGGACTCTGATCTCAACATTCTTGTACACGTCACCATAAGCATGTCTTGCAAGAGTGATAGGGCTCTCCCATGTTCTTACATTAGGTTCAATTCCCTTTACCATTATAGGTGTACGGAAAACTGTTCCATCAAGGATGGCTCTAATAGTTCCATTAGGGCTCTTATACATCTTTTTAAGGCTATATTCCTTGACTCTCTCATCGTTTGGAGTAATTGTTGCGCACTTAACTGCAACACCGTATTTAAGGGTAGCATTGGCACTGTCAACAGTTACCTGATCATCAGTCTCATCTCTGTGTTTAAGGCCAAGATCATAGTATTCGCTCTTAAGATCCACATAAGGCAGGATCAGCTTATCCTTGATGAGCTGCCACAGAACTCTTGTCATCTCATCCCCGTCCATCTCAACGATCGGGGTTGTCATCTGAATTTTTCCCATTCCATCCTCCTGTAAACATTTCTGCGCAAATATCGATAAATATCTTTATACACAAACAGGTATCTGATAATAAGCATATGTCTGTCAATCCGATTTGATGCTTGCATCATCGGAGGATTGAATAGACATATGCGATTATCCGATGCCGTCCGTTTATAATTCTTATTACTCGTACATTTCAAGCAGTCCCTTGTCCAACATATTCTCATATGCATTTATCATATGCTGATTGGCAAGCTCTTCTGCCTTGTCAGGGTTATTCTCCTTGATAGCCTCCATGATGAACTTATGCTCAACATTGGATACTGCTCCTCTGCTGCTTGAAAGAGTCTTCTGTCTGACTCTGAGCACATAGCTGTGATAATCCTTAAGAAGATGCTCAAGCATCTTGGAATTACATGCTTCATACAAAATAGTATGGAATCTGTTATCAAGCTCCGCCATCTGTTCCATATGGCCTCTTGCAGCGTGAAACTCAGCCAGATAGATGACTTCTTCCATCTCTTCCAGCTGTTCCTTGGTAATGTTCTCACAGGCCCATCTTGCACATAATCCCTCAAGTTTGGACCTGATCATATAGATATCCCTGATATCCTTGACCTTGATACCGGTAACATAGGCTCCCTTATTAGGGATGATCTGAATGAGCCCTTCAAGTTCGAGCTGTCTGAAGGCTTCTCTTACAGGAGTTCTGCTAACGCCAAGTTCCTGGCCGATAGCAACCTCCTTAAGTTCTTCATGATCCTTGTATTTACCATTTAAGATATCTTCTCTTATTCTGTGAAATACTCTGCCACGCAGTGAGTATTTGTCAGTTACTTCTTCTTTTAGATCGCTATTTCCCATATTAGTCCTCTGTAGTCTTGCGACTTACTATTTCTCCCTCTCTGACAATGATGCCAAGTTCTTCGCTGACTTTATCTATCTCTCTGACAAGTTCATTGTCTGTCATAACGGTTACTCGTCCACCGGCATATTCTGCGTCAACCCACTCTTTTATCCTGGTAACAAGTGGTGATGTCTTGGACAGTACATGCTCATCCCTTAGTTTATAGTGAACATTTATCCAATGAGCAATTCCTGCGAGTCCGGACGTGTTAGAAACTGCGCTTACAGGTGGCCTTCTGAGGAACTTCTCTGTATCAAAGATATTATAAATCTCTTCATTTTTGAGTAGTCCATCTGCATGGATTCCTGCTCTTGTAACATTAAAGTTCTTACCAACAAAAGGCGTATTAGCAGGAACAGTAAATCCGATTTCTTTTTCATAATACTCAGCCAGATCTGTTATCACCTGAGTATTCATGCCATTAAGAGTACCCTTGAGCTGTGCATACTCAAATACCATAGCTTCAAGTGGTGTATTACCTGTTCTCTCACCGATTCCAAATAATGAAGTATTAACAGAGGAGCAACCATAAATCCAGGCAGTTGTTGAATTAGTTACCGCCTTGTAGAAGTCATTATGTCCATGCCACTCAATAAGCTCACTTGGAACACCGGCGTTTGTGTTGATCGCATATATGATTCCCTGTACGCTTCGTGGAATAACCGCACCAGAGAAGTTTACACCATATCCCATTGTGTCACAAGCTCTTACTTTAATAGGAATCTTGTATTCATCCTTGAGTTTCATAAGCTCGAGACAGAAAGGAACAACAAATCCGAAAATATCTGCTCTTGTAATATCTTCCAGGTGGCATCTGGGACTGATACCCGCCTCAAGACACGAACGAACAATACTAAGGTAATGGTCGAGAGCCTGCCTTCTTGTCATCTTGAGTTTCAGGAAGATATGATAATCTGAACAGGATACCAGAATTCCGGTTTCTTTCATTCCCATAGATTTAACCAGTTTGAAATCCTCCTCACTGGCTCTTATCCAGCTGGTTACTTCCGGGAACTCATAACCTCTTTCCATACATTTATACGCAGCATCACGATCGCTCTTACTATATAAAAAGAACTCACTCTGGCGGATCATACCATTAGGACCGCCAAGTTCATGAAACATATCATAGATATGAACAATCTGATCAGTTGTATAGGGGGCTCTGGACTGCTGACCATCTCTGAAAGTGGTATCAGTTATCCAAATCTCCTTGGGCATATTGTGAGGAACGATTCTGTCGTTAAAAGGAATCTTTGGTACTTCCTCATATGGAAACATATTTCTGAATACATTTGGCCTCTCAACATCGTCAAGAATATACATATGCTCTTCAATCTGGAGCAGATTATTCTTGTCATTCATAGTGACAGGTCGATTTTGGAATGTGTTATTATCCTGCATAATATTTTCCCCGTAATATCGAAAAAATTGTTCGTTGGGTATAATTGTATACAATCATACTATTCATGTCAACGTGGTAAAGTTATGCAGTTAATTGACTTTTTTTCACCATTTTGTATTAGACTGTAAATAGAAAAAACCTCCTAAGTAGATTTTTGGTTATTTAACCTATCTACTTAGGAGGAATCATATCATTTTGCTTGCAAACCGCCTTTGGTTAGAATTTGTTTTTCCTGTCAAAATACTTCTTCATTTCTTCAAGAGGTTCAGGCTTAGCGTATAGATACCCTTGAATATAGTCAAAGCCCCTCTCCATCGAATACTGGCTTTGAGCCTCATCCTCAACACCTTCTACCAGGGTAATGAAACCATTTTTCTTAAATACCTCTATCATATAAGTCATGATATCATCCATTCTCTCATCATCAATCGACTTATATAATAATGTCTTATCAAACTTGATAGTCTTTACAGGGCAATTCATTACTCTTTCAAATGAAGAATATCCCGTTCCAAAATCATCCAGATAAAAATGAATTCCTGCCTTGGTAAGAGAATTCATATTCTCGTTAGCCATTTCATAGTTCTCAAACATTGCAGATTCTGTTATCTCAAATCTGATCCTGGATACATTAAAATCATATCTTTCAATGATTTCCATAAGGTCATAATAAGCGTTCTTGTGAGAAATTTCTCTTGAAGAAACATTTATGGAAATAGCATCAAAATCATAAAACTCATCAAACTCAACTATGGCTTTGCACACCTTATTGAGAACTATACAGGTGATAGCATGGATTGTTCCGCTTTCTTCTGCTATAGGTATAAATCTGTCAGGACTAATAAGCTTCTCTCCAAGCCTAAGTCTTGTAAGAGCCTCCGCCGCCTTGAAATTTCCGGTTTCTACGCTGTATATAGGCTGGGCATACACTACAACCCTTTCATCGTCGAGATCTAGTCTGTTACGTATATCTTCTAGAGTGACAGCAATATCATATTCTTCAATAAACTCATCAAAGTCACTAGGTTTTGTAACATAGAAATGGCTGCTGTTCTGATTTTTGAAGCGTCTGGAAATGTATTGGAAGTACTGTCTGCATTTGGTGGATGTCTCAAGTTCCGGATAGGCTTCTCCTGAAATCATGACATAGTTGATAGGGACGCTCATATCTGCCCTGGCACCGTCAAGAACACCTCTAATATTGTTGATGACACTTAAGAATTTCTGGTAGTCATCTACTCTGATAACAGCTATAAATCTGTTCTCCGCTACCCTGAACAGAGTAACCCTTGGCTTTATAGCTTCCACTGCTCTGCATATAGAAACAGCTTTCATAAATATATCATCGACATTATTTCCAAAGCTTTCTACATTAGGATATTTTAGATCAATATAGCTAACATAGAATTTTCTTTTTCCTATGTATTTGTCCACATAAGACATAAGACCATATTCATTTTGGCTTCCGGTCAGGTCATCATACGGATTTGAATGGAACAGGACATATCCGAGAGCAAATACAGGCACATAACTCATTGCCATAAATATAGAATGAAATCTGTCAATCGACAGCATTTGGAACAGTAAAAAACATATTTCTATAGGAACACAGACGATTACTGCATGCCATATGACCCTTGCAACATTTAATCTGTTGCTGAGAGTTGCATTAAAGCAAATGACTGCGCAAACAATACCTGCTCCGCTATAGTACTTAACAAAATGCGATATATCGATTCCATCAACCTCAAATGAATAAAAGTGTCTGGCTGCAATCTCGATTATCACGCCAGCAATATACACCACTGATAAAAGCGCATACATCATGATAAACTCTTTACGCTGCGCTCTCCTGACGATCGACATCATATTCACATATGAAAAGATGCAGTACAGTATTCCATTATATAAGATCAGGAATATCAGAAGCTGTCCCATAAAAAGATAGCGATTAAAATACAGGTCAGGATTATTTGCTACATGAACTATAGAAATCTGGATCAGTATTGCAGCAATAGAAATAATTATTCCCCCAAAAATATACTTAAAAACATATGTCTTCTTGGGCTTGGTGTACAAAAACAGCATCAAGATAAGGCCTGCCATAATGAGGCCCGCAATCTCACCTATATAGTTATATGAAATAAACATATTCTCATCCATATTTTCATATTATCACAAAACCGATAATTTAATATTAAATAACTATAAATAATGAATATAAAAGGCTCTGCGCTGATACGCAGAGCCCTTTGTAATAATAATTATTATTCTTCTGAATTTGCGGCTGCAACCTTATCTGCTCTTGCCTCTACTTCTTTGGCCTGAACGTCTGAAGGAGCCTGCTCATATCTGTTGAATTCATACTCAAAATCACCGCTTCCACCTGTCATGGAACGAAGCTGTGTACAATATCCAAAGAGCTCCATCATAGGAACCTCAGCTTCGATAACCTGTTTGCCGGTAAGTGAAGGATTCATTCCAAGTACACGCCCTCTTCTCTTGTTAAGATCTCCCATTACGTCACCGGTGTAGGTATCCGGAACAGTAACCTTGAGGGATACAATTGGTTCAAGAAGAACAGGAGTTGCATCCATAAAGCCTTTCTTAAATGCATTAGATGCAGCTACCTTGAAGGCCATTTCAGATGAATCTACAGGGTGGTAAGAACCATCATAAAGAGTAGCCTTAACACCTACTACAGGATAAGCTGCAAGAGGTCCTCTAAGGACCGATTCAGCAATACCTTTTTCTACTGCAGGGAAGAAGTTCTTGGGAACTGCTCCGCCTACAACTTCCTGATCAAATTCATAGGACTTGGTAACATCACCAAGAGGAGCAAAACGCATCTTAACATGTCCATACTGTCCATGTCCGCCTGTCTGCTTCTTGTACTTGTACTCAACATCCGAATTCTTACGAATAGTTTCTCTAAATGCAACCTTAGGCTTGGTTAGATCAATAGCAACCTTATATACATTGAGAAGCTTACTCTGAATAACTTCAAGATGCATATCGCCCATTCCATACAGGAGTGTCTGGCGGTTCTCAGCATCATTGACAACCTTAAGTGTCTGATCTTCAGCAGCAAGCTTGGCAAGAGACTGAGCGATCTTGTCGATATCGCTCTTATTCTGTGCATGATATCTCATATATGTATATGGTGTAGAGATATCCATCTTAGCATACTGAACAGGGTTAGCCTTGGTTGAAAGAGTATCTCCTGTGGAGATATCAAGCTTCTGCAGAGCTCCAAGATCACCGGCGTGAAGCTCAGGCACCTCTGTCGCCTTATTACCCTGAAGAACATAGAGCTTGCCGATTTTAACCTCAGTTTCCTTATTGGCAATATACATAACATCATCGGGTTTGATGACACCTGATCTAACCTTGATAAGTGAATACTTACCGATAAATGGATCGATCATAGTTTTAAATACAAAAGCAGTCTTTGGCTTGGAGAAGTCAAAGTCAGCTTCAAAAATCTCGTTAGTACTTGTATTGATACCGGCCATCTTGCGGTTCTCAGGGCTAGGCATATACTTGACGATATCATCAAGAAGTGTATAAATACCCTGACAAAGAGTACTTGAACCCATCTCGATAGGTACAATAGTTCCGTCACATACGTTAGAACGTACAGCAGCTCTGATTTCTGCCTCTGAGAAGGTATCTCCGTTAAAATATCTGTCCATGAACTCTTCAGAGGTCTCAGCTACAGACTCTATAAGAGTGTCTCTGCAAAGCTTTAAGTTAGCCTGGTTGTACTCAGGAACTTCACACTCAACAACCTCTTTGCCTTCCCATCTAAAGCCCTTTTCCTGAATAACGTTGACATAACCGACAAATTTCTCGTTTTCACGGATAGGAAGGTTAAATGGCGCCATCTTCTTGCCATATTTATCAGTCATATCCTGCACAACCTGTCTATAGGAAACATCGTCTATATCCATGTCTGCAACAAATACCATTCGCGGCAGTTTGTATTTCTCACATAATTCCCATGCTCTCTCGGTACCAACTTCGATACCTGCCTTACCTGATACAACAATGATTGCTGCATCAGCAACACTCATAGCTTCCTCAACTTCACCGACAAAATCAAAGAAACCGGGAGTATCAAGAAGGTTTATCTTGTGTCCATCCCATTCAAGCGGAATAGTTGATGTGCTGATTGAAATATGTCTCTTCTGCTCTTCTTTATCGAAATCGCTAAGAGTATTTCCATCTTCAACTTTTCCCATTCTTGATGTAATACCTGCTAAATAAGCCATTGCCTCAGAGAGACTTGTCTTACCTGCTCCGCCATGGCCCAGCAGCACTACGTTTCTAATTTTGTCAGTCGTATAAACGTTCATATTGGTGTCCTCCAGTTGCAATAATTTGGGTATTTTGAGAAATACAAGGGACAATAGACGCATATACAGCCGCAAAAGACATTTGCCGCCAATTATATGCTAAATTAACAATACAGAAACTCGCCCCAAACAATTCTCATAAGAATATTTTACTAAATATAGTGTTTAAGCACAAGTATTTTCGGCTTTTTGCACAAGCGCGCAAAAAGGCCGCAGAGGCCATCACTTAACTTCCTGCAATATTTTTTGCATTCCGTCATAGTCTTTTACTTCAAAAAGTTCACGAAGCCTGCCAAATCTATCCTTGTGTTCCCCAAGATCATAGTCTTCCATTTCTTTAAAAAGATTACTGATGTAGCCTTCGTTTTTCTGCTTAATGCCTTCGGTCAACGCTTCATACATACTCTTTATCAAAAAATCGTTATAATCAACTGCTTTAGGCTTGCTACCACTCTCTTTTTCTTCTTTATCTGATTTGTCTGACCCACCTGTTTTTTCCATGGTCTTTTTGTCCTCATCCTCAAACAAGGCAGAGAGGCTGTCTTTATAACTCAAAAGCTCATCTATGGCTTCATCATTATGCTTCCTTATATATTCTATATTTCCTTCTTTCCCGGCCATTTCAAGAGCTTCTGCTTTTTGGGATAATCCAATAGCTCCAATAAGTCTTGCAGAGCTCTTAAGGGCATGAACTTTTATCGTATAATTCTCATAATCCTCAGCATTGTAGAATCCGGTAATCTCTCCTGCCTTATTGTCAATAGAATCCAAAAAGATCTTAAGAACACTCTTAAAAGACTCCTCAGAACCGCTGTTTTCAAGGGCAACCTTGGAATCTATTCCTTCAATCCTGTCATACCATTTTTCGTCCGCTGATAAATCCTTATCATCCTCCAGGTCAATACCATAAGCAGCATTTCCTGCCTTTGACAGAGGCTTATTTTCTTCAATTTCAGGGAAAACCAATAGCTTTTCAAGGTTATAGGGATGATCTGTTTTTTCCATATACATTATTCCGAAGGCACCGGGACCACAGCTTACAGAAAGAGCCGCGGATGCCTTCTGGAAAATAATATTCTTAAAAGGCGCATTAGCTAAAATACGTTCTCTTATCCTTGCAAGTACATCCTCAGAAACATCAGAATATGTGACTATAGCCACATCAAGGTCATGATCAGATCTTCTTGGAACTGCATAATTAATATACCTGTCATAGCTCTTTTTCTTATTTCCTATAAGGAGCTTATCCACCTTGAAGGTATCATTTTTAACTACTACAAAAGGCCTAAGGCCAATTGAGACCATAAGCTCACAAAGTCTTTTTCCTATAATTCCCCTCTTAAGCAAAACCATAGGGTCACTAGCTACAAAGCTGCATCTGACCTTATCTTTATATTTGGAAAGCTCATTTATTATATTTCCGGGGCTCATTCCCTGATTAGACATGTTATATGCCAAAAGCGCAAGCATGCCCATAGAACTTGAGTTAAAACCTGAATTAAAAACAAATACATTTCCGTATGCCTTAGCAGCCTGCCTTGCTCTTTCGTACTCTTCACTGATTCCGGGTGCCAGAGAAATGTAGATGAGCTGATGAGCCTTTTTAAGCTCCTTGGCAAAAAACTGTTCAAATTCCTGAACTGTTGGAGGCTCAGACGTAAACTCTTTGCCTGCCTTCATATATCTGACAATCTCATCAGTATCCGCCTCAAGACCATCGTAGTATTCTTTGCCATCAACATGTACCTTAAAAGGAATAGTATCAATCTGAAGCTCTTTTAGAGTTCTCGCAGGAAGATCACACATACTGTTTGTCGTGATAATAAGCGGAACCTTTTTGTTATAGCCTTTTGCTGTATTTAGCTTGGATTTACTAAGATCAGCAGCTCTGCTGATCACAACCTTGGATTCAGGTAGGTGGTCAAGGAGCATTTCTTCGAACTGTGCTCCGGATACAGGCTTTACCAAATATCCGTCAAAACCGCTTGATGAGTAAAGTGCTCTGTTTTCGCTGCCCGCATTGGCTGTCAGAACTATAACCGGAACATGATTGTTATATCCGCCAGGCTGCTTTCTGATTGCCTGCAGACATTCAATGCCATTCATGACAGGCATGAGATGATCCATAAAGATAATGTCGTATCTGGTAGCAACAGTAAGAGCAAGAGCACTTGCTCCGCTGTCAGCTGTATCTACCCTTATCTGCGTTCCGGCAAGGAGTTTCTTTTCAACTTCCAGGTTCATCTCGTTATCATCAACTATAAGTATCCGAGCATCAGGAGCTGTAAAGCTTGCCTCATATTTCTTTTCATCTCTGACACTTCCATAGCTGGTAATACTGATATTGCCAACTGCTGCCGGATTACTTACTTTCTGCCACAGAGAAACAGTAAAATTAGACCCCTGAGCATAGACACTATTAACAGAAATCTCCCCGTCCATCAGCTCAACAAGCTGTTTGACTATAGAAAGACCAAGTCCTGTACCCTCGATTTTGGTATTCTTTTCTTCATCAATTCTCTGAAAAGCATCAAAAAGATATGGAATCGAATCCTCTTTAATTCCCATTCCTGTATCGGAAACAGAAAAGATAATGCGCACCTTTTCTTCTTTGATATCCTCTTTTTCTATGTGAAGGGTAACTGTTCCCTCATTGGTGTATTTGACTGCGTTGTTCAAAAGATTGACCAGGATCTGCTTGATCCTTACTTCATCGCCAAATAATTCCTGTGGCAAAGTAGGATCAATCTCAACATTAAGAGTAAGCCCTTTTTGTTCCGCCCTCAGCCACATCATATTGACTACTTCAGAAATAAGAGATGACACACTGTAATTGACAGGAATGATATCCATTTTGCCGGCTTCAATCTTAGAAATATCAAGAATGTCATTTACCAGAGCAAGGAGCATTCTTCCGGCTCCCTGAATATTGCCGGCATCTTTTTTGATCTCGTCAGAGGCGTCCTCCTGACGAAGTATTATCTCGTTAAGTCCCAGAATAGAATTTATAGGAGTCCTGATTTCATGGCTCATGCTGGAAAAGAATCTATTCTGCGATTTATTTAGCTCTTCAAATTTTCTGGTCTCTTCTTTGGCTCTCTTATTTTCTTCAATAAACATCCATTCAACAAACCAGACCATAATACAGCAGATAATACCCACCATCACTACTGATACAAGAGCATCAATATAAAAAATCTGCCTTTCGTGCTCTATCACCTTCTCAGGATGAATATAGGCATCAAAAAACATAAGACCTGATTCTATCGTGATAACTACCAGCATAAGGGGTCTCCATTTATCACTAAGAACAAGACCAGAATAGAGGTAGGTGAAAATGATCCAAAGATATCCTCCACCTGTCAGGCCACCGCCAAAGTAGAACAAAATAGGCAAAATTATCCCTGCAAGTCCCAGTACAATCATTCTGACTGCCATCTGAAGCTTGTTTTTTCTGACTGCAACAATGGTAATAACCGGCACAGCTACTAAAGCAATCGCAAGCGTGATGTTTTCTACTATATTTTCACCTACGATCAGATTGCTTATAAGCGCCAGTACCACCACTACATCAGTCAAAAGAGTGAGCACGAGAAAAACTCTTTCTCTAAGAGACCTTGATGGATCTTTTATTCTTTCAATTGCTTTTGTCAGCAGTTTTCGAATCAAAGTCTACCTCCATCACAGCTGACCTTTTTTATCAGCCATTACACGATTCATTACTCTTTCAAATTCACCTATATTTATCGGCTTTGCAATAAAGCCGTCAAATCCTTCTCTGATAAACATCTCTTTTGCTCCGCTGACAGCATTGGCTGTAAGAGCTATTACCCTGAGCTTTCTGTTATCACGTTCAGCCATACCTCTAAGAAGCTTCATAGCCTCTATTCCATCCATTCCGGGCATCATATGATCCATGAAAACAACGTCATAATCTCCCCTGCTATACATTTCAATTGCTTCTTTTCCGCTTTCTGCCGTATCTACGCTCATCTTGTATTCACCAAATAAACCTCTTGCAACCACAAGGTTCATTTGCTCATCATCTACAACAAGAGCCTTTATACCGCTAAGTTCCGGCTTCTTGAATTCTTTGGTAAATACATCAGCCGCACCCTCTATATTGCCATTTAGTATTTGCACAATAGTAAGTGCATGGAATGGCTTGGTTGTACATACAATATTTGAACCTGTAACATATTGCGATTCATTATCGCAGATCATTGTTACTGTTATCTTTCCATCAGCAAGATTTCTTATATAAGACTTATCTCTGGCATAATCTCTGTATTCCATGAAAATATGAGTGATCTTCCCCCTGGATACAAGTTTTTTAAGATCATCAAGCGATGAGGCAAAATATAGGTTTACGCGAAGACCTGCAGCGAGGTTTTTGCCCATATTTCTGTACATTTCATCAATTTCCGGAGCTCTCTGTTTGTCTCCGCAATCATAGAAAACTATGTTGATAAACTTATCAGTACTAATGCCAAGGCAAGGCGATGGATCTATTACTTCCTGATAGATACTCACCCTGACAGTTGTTCCCTTACCGCGCTGGCTCTCTATTCTGACAAAACCATTCATTGCCCTTACTACACCATAAACGATAGAAAGGCCAAGACCTATGCCTCCTGTACTTCTGGTTCTTGTCTTGTTTGCCTGATACACACCCTTTTGCACGCTTTCAATATCTTTCTCCGTCATTCCTATGCCGGTATCAGTTACTTCTATGATCAGATTTACTCCGTATTCTTTCTTTAGAGCTGACAGTCTGAGGTATGCACCACCCTCATTCGTAAATTTAAAAGCATTGTCAAGAAGATGTGCAATTATCTTATGTATCTTTCTTATATCACCTTTTAATGCCGCAGGTACCGTCGGGTCAATATCAACTATAAATTCCAGGTGTGGCTTAACATGCATGGCATTATAATTTGCAAGAATATCATGAACGATTGAAGTCACCATGTATCTGCTGTTTTCAAGTGTCAGATTGTTCTGCCTGATTTCACTGTAATCCTGAATATCTTCAATCTGTCCAGCCATTCTAAGTCCTGCATTTCTGATCTGGATTATTTTTTCTTTGGGTTCTTTCCTGAGGATAAGATCTGTAAGTCCGTTTATTACGTTTAACGGTGTTCTAAGTTCATGTGAAATGTTAACCAGAAAGTCTTCCATGTCTATATCATTGTTTGCTTTTTCTTTACATAGCTCATCTATTTCTGCCCGGTTCTCCTGATTTTGTTCAACAAGCTTACTGAGCATAAGATATATAAAATATGCAGCCACAAGATGAAGGATAAGCCTTGAAACAACAAGTCCATTAAACTGATAATACGAATATCTGATTGCAAGAGAAAGCTGCACAGCCATCACAGCGTAAAACTCTATGAGAACAAGTCTTAAAATAGTCTTTCGGCCCAGGAGTGCAGCCGCTCCCATTAATAGTGAACATACAATTACAACATCAAAAAAGCTTGAACTGTGAACGCCATGGTAGAAGGTAACAACCATGGAAAAAATCAGATAGAAATTCTCTCTATAAGAAGTCCTGTTGTACTGAACAATGTGCATCCACCACATTGCAAGAATTCCAACGCCAATAAGAGGTGGCATCCAGAATTCCCACCCCATGGTTATATTCTCAATAATTGCACCCAGACATAAAGCCGAAATTATAAGGACAACCATGCTATGGAGCCTGTTTTTCTCCTGTCTGCTCTCTTCCAAATTTATCCCTCTTTCTCTTTTTCCAGAAGTTCAAAGGTATACTTGATAACAACATTTATATCCGTTGCACCATTAGAACAAAAAACTGCTGCGACTGTTGTTTCACACTCTTTTTCACTTAAAAGCCTCTTGGCTCTCTGCACATCATTGTCAAAATAAGTCTCATCACTTTCAAATCCAAAGGCTACAAATGATTCACCTGACAATCTGTATACATTTTCTTCTCCAAAGGCCTCGATCATGCTCTTTGCAGTGTTGATGACCATAGCATCACCTGCATCGTGTCCAAGTCTTGTATTTACTGATTTAAGGTCATCTATCTCGCACAATACATAGCCAAAGGTCTGGGACATATCGAGTTTTTCTTTGACAAACTCTTTTAAGGCCGTACGGTTTCTTGCTCCTGAAAGAGAATCATGATAGCTGTAGTAAATAATCCTGTCCTGCTCTTTGCGCTGATTGATAAACTGGGCAAAAAAGTATGGAAGGATTCCCATGATCTCATAGACATTGTTTATGTTATCCGCAGGAATATCACTGATTCCAATAAAGCCAATCGGGATATCTCCTGATTTGATTGGGCTAAATACTGCATTAGAAAAATTACCCTTTTGCATCATTTCATACATAAAAGGAGACAATTCTTTGATGTCATCAGGATGCCTTATTACAAAGCAGTTATTTTCGGCTGCCATGATCTTCTGATGTAGCTTTTCCATTTCTTTTTCAGTCGGCATTGCATCTATTTCTTTTTCCATAGGCGTAAGCCCATCTCTGAACCATTCGTAGGTGCCATGCATTATCCCATTATCACTCGCTTCAAAGATATAGGTTCTCTTGGCAAGCAGCTCTTTACCAAGATATTCAAGGAGCAGTTTGATACCCTCTACAGGATTTCTCGAAGTAGCCGCAAATTGAAGTGAACGGTTGATAAATCTGTCTCTATCGATAGCAACCTGATCACTCGTCCACCAACTGACAAACTGAAATATCATGACAATGATAAATACAACTATTCCAAAGCGCATAAATACGCCATAAGAGTCATTTAGTTTGTCAAAGAATCTATACAGGATCACATCTACAACCGACAAAGCTATAAGGATGACAGCGCCAATCTTAAACACCCTAAAACCTGATGGTATATCAAGCTTTTTGCATTGAATATGATTCTCAACGGCCATAATTATCAATATGATAAGGTCACAAAGGGCACCTGCCAGTGTAAAGGGCACTAATGAATTCATCATGTCTATTCCTGCCAGATATCGCAGGAGAAGCATAGCAATAACTGACACAGAAGATACAGCAAAGGCCAAAACATTGTATATACTCTTTTTCAGTTTGGTAAGGGAATTGCAAAAGACAACAAAAGGATAGCCTATCATAGGAATCATGAGGGTTCCTAAGATTCGCCAGAAATAATAATGACCTGATAAAAGCTGCAATATATTGGTGTTTATAAGGCACCAAAGGCCTAAGATAAAAGCAGCAGTTCCAAGGGCAAAAACATTGTATGGTTCCTTGGATTTATCAGGAATACCGAGCCATAATATCATAAGTAGCAGCCCAAAGAATATGATCATAGTCGAAGTAAGAACTAAAAGAGATCTGTCATAGATAAACCTTCGAATATAATCCTCCGGTTTACCAAGATAGACTCTGTATAATTGACCGGATATATTTTTATCTACCAGAGTATCAAATTGAAGAGTAATGACATTGCCTGCATCTTCTCTTGAAAGTCCTACAGCGTGAAAAGCCACTCCATAGCCCTTTCCTGTAATATTTTCCTGTGCATTAAAATCATATACTCTTCTCTTACCTACAGAGACTTTTATATTAACATTCTTTGATTCAAAGCAGATGCAATCGCCATCGAATATATAGTATGGGAGCGTCTTGGTCAGAATAATACTTCCGCCCAGATCACGAACATTAATATCTGTTATCTGCCAGACATCTCCATCCTCATCGTGCCAGTAGCCATTGTAATCAGTCATTTCCGGTAAATAGTCCCGACTGAAAGCATCAGAAAAAAATAGCGAAGCTATTAAAAGCGAAATCACTATTACAGCATATACTATGCTCATTATTTGATTTGTAGTTAAACGCTTTTTACTATCTTGCATCTTGTACTCCCATGCATACTTTCACCCATATATCATTTTAACATGCTATATTGCGATAAATTATTATTTATATATTAAATATTTATTTAGTACAAAACCTTATATAATGCGTTGACTTTCGCACGTTACAGTGTTATAGTTGTTATTGCACAAATACGCATTGTTGAGGGGATTTTGACCTTTATGGATAGTAAAATATACGGTTTTGTCGGCCTTGGACTTATCGGCGGTTCCATGGCAAGAGCAATTAAAAATGCCGAGCCGGATTGCAAGATCATCGCATATACACCTCACAGATCAACAGTAGAAGCTGCCAAAAGCGAAGGAACAATAGACGTCGCACTTGACAGGATTGGGCCTGAATTTACAGCTTGTGATTATATTTTTCTCTGTGCTCCTGTCGAGATAAATAATGACAACATGGAGCTGCTACTCCCATATCTTAGTCCCAGGACAACTCTGACGGATATAGGGAGTGTCAAGAACAGCATACATGAGAAGGTTCAAGAGCTTGGCCTTGAGAAGCAGTTTATCGGCGGCCATCCTATGGCCGGAACAGAGCGCATCGGTTATCAGAATTCCAAGGCAACACTTTTAGAAAATGCTTACTATATTCTGACCAAAACTGATAATTGCGATGAGGAAAGGCTTGAAGATTACTACAATCTAGTACGGAAAATGGGAGCAATCCCTTTAGTTGTTCCGTATCTTCAGCATGACTATGCAACAGCTGCTATAAGTCATGTACCTCATGTCCTGTCTGCAGCTCTTGTAAATCTGGTTAAAGATAGCGACAACGAAGATCATCTTATGAAAACGATCGCCGCCGGAGGTTTTAAGGATATTACCAGAATATCCTCATCCTCTCCTGTTATGTGGCAGCAGATATGTAATACTAATTCCGATAATATTTCAGGGCTTTTGGAAAGTCTCATTGATTCACTTATAGATATAAAACTTGCTGTTGATGAGCATGATAATGACAAGCTTCTGGACTTTTTTACCTCAGCAAGAACCTACAGGGAATCCTTTACGGATTTTGCCAGTGGACCTATTCCCAAGACTTATGTTCTTCATGTTGAGATCAATGACCAGCCCGGACGCTTGGCTGCTGTGGCAGTTCTTTTATCCGATCACAACGTGAATATCAAAAATATAGGTATTGTTCACAACAGAGAATACGAGCGCGGAACGCTCCGCATAGAATTCCATAATGGAAGAGACCTTGAACAGGCAACCTCACTTCTCACAGCAAGTGAATATACGGTTATTCTTGCACAAGGCTGACAGCTTCTGTAAGATCTATAAACTCATTTTATTTGAATTTTTGGAGACTATACAATGATATCACTTGAAAAACCATCACACCCATTAAAAGGAGATGTATTTGTTCCCGGAGATAAATCCATTTCTCACAGGAGCATAATGTTTGGAGCCCTTGCTGAAGGCACTACTGAAATCACAGGTTTTCTTGAGAGCGCAGACTGTCTTTCAACAATTGATTGTTTCAAAAAGCTTGGTATTATTATCGACCACACAGTGAAACCTACTAATGGTGTTCCTAAGATTACTGTTCACGGAAGAGGTCTGCATGGGCTTAAAGCCTCTGCTTCAACTCTTTATACCGGAAACAGCGGAACTACCACAAGGCTTATGTCCGGCATCCTCGTAGCCCAGCCATTTGATTCCAATATTACAGGTGACAGCTCAATAGAAAAAAGGCCTATGAGCCGCATTATTAAGCCTCTTTCTCAAATGGGAGCAGATATTTCATCAGTTATGGGGAACGACTGCGCTCCCCTTCATATAGGCGGTGGTTGTAAGCTTAGAGGCATCAACTACAGAAATCCTATTGCTTCCGCTCAGGTAAAATCAGCGATACTTCTTGCCGGCCTCTATGCAGATGGAGAAACTGTAGTCTATGAACCAGCTCTATCAAGAAATCATTCAGAGATAATGCTTGCATCTTTTGGAGCAGATGTACATAACGAAATAGCAAGAGATGGAAGCGCTGCTGCTATCCTCCATCCGGGAATGCCACTTCACGGCATCAAGATAAACGTTCCAGGAGACATCTCATCTGCCGCTTACTTTATTGCTGCGGCACTTATGGTTCCCGGATCTGAGCTTCTTATCAGAAACGTAGGAGTCAACAAGACAAGAAGCGGTATCTTAACTGTGCTCAAGCAAATGGGCGCAGATATCACTCTTCTTAATATGAACGAATCAGGCGAACCTCGCGCTGATATTTTAGTCAAATACAGCGAACTTCACGGCAATCAGAACAACAAATTTGAAATTGGAGGAAAAGATATTCCGACAATGATAGACGAACTTCCTATGGTCGCTGTCCTTGCAGCTACAGCAAATTGCGACACTATCATCAAGGATGCCGCTGAGCTAAAGGTTAAGGAATCAGACAGAATTGCTACTGTCGTAGAAAACCTTACCGCTATGGGTGCAGATATCGAAGCTACAGATGACGGCATGATAATCCATGGCGGCAAACCGCTCCACGGAGCTGATATCAACACTCACAACGACCATCGTCTGGCCATGTGTTTTGCAATTGCCGCTCTTTCCGCTGATGGAATTACCCGTATTTTAGATGATGCCTGTGTTGGAATATCCTACCCAACCTTCTTTACAGATTTACAAAGACTCCTGTAACAGAATATATTGATATAGTAATTTCTCATATCAGAACAAAAGCCTTGTTTCAGCGCAATTTAGCACTAAAACAAGGCTTTAAAATATTTAACTATAACTACATATCTACTCTGTCTACAGAAAACAAGCAGGGAATAACCAGAAAATTACTGCCCTTTGCCTTAACTCTGTCAAAATGAGATTCAGGATCAGCAGCCATCCAGTCTTGAATTGCAACCGACTCCTTATCTATTCCCCTGATATTCACATTGCTTCTTGGTTCTTCATAATATGAAAACAGTAAGTTCTCATGCATAGAAATATAGGCGTATTTATCGCCTTTTAGAAGTCCCTCAGAAACAATAGCGCTATGATACCTTACATAAGACGGAAGCTTATCCGGATACACGAAAGCCACCCTGCCTATGCGCTGCTTGACAGAAGTTGTTCTCTCTTTTTCCCACTCCTCAAGGTCACTTTCAGGAATATGATGATAGTAGACATTTATCATCCGCACAAAGTATCTGTCACCGTTTTCTTCAGGCCAGGGCTTTAAATACGGCTTTAAATCACTCATTACCTGATCTGCATCGACAGAAGTATCTGACGTCTCTTCCAGGTACAAAAAACCCATATTCTCATAGCGGTAAAAGGAAGCATTGCATATTTTTCCCTCTTTTATGAGCTTTTCAAAGTTTTCTTTACACCTGTCAATTATTCCATCAATAGGAACATTCTTATCAATTAGCTTAAAACTACACCTGTACTGACTTCTAGTTAGCATTTATCAATTGTCCAATTCTATTTACTTTTGATGAGAAAGCTCATCTTCTACTGTCTCATAAACCTGTATTCTCATGCGGTCTGCATCAGGCATTCCGATAAATATTCCACCATAGCGGAATATATCGCCTTCTTTATCAGCTCTGGCTATCTGGATAAAGACATGAATCTTATCTTTGTTCCAAAGTGTAAGATTAGCTTCATAGTTGCTGCCAATGAGAAGTGCCTTATCTGTAGTAAATCCTATACCGTCCCTTGAACAGTCATGAATTTCAATCTCAGCAGCCTCTCCATCGCCTGTACCGCCCAGCTCCTTAAGTATGATTTCTCCTGAAAGTTCAAGCCTTTTGTTTTTTCTCTTATCTTCCATAATACCCCCATCTGATCACATAAAGTTATCAGTTACCGAAAAAAATTAACTATATTTCGCCATATATATTCATAATACCGCAATCTCTAACATAAAACAACCAAAGCACACCTCTCAATATATACACTTTTTTATTACTTATATATAGACTTCAACAATTCAATGTGCTAAACTGTCAATAATTTAAATCGTTAAACTGTTTGCGGAGGTAATATATGGAAGGATTTTTGTCTACAGTAGAAAATGTCAACAACGCTATCAACAGCTTCGTATGGGGTCTACCAATGCTGATTCTTTTGGTAGGAACAGGTATCTTAATGACCTGCCTTACCAGATTCTTTCAGATTTCTCACATTAAGCACTGGCTTTCCAATACCATCGGCGGTATCTTCAAGGATTCCCACGTAACAGCACATACAGAAAAAGAGGATACACAGATTTCCCAGTTCCAGAGCCTTTGTACAGCTTTGGCTGCAACAATCGGTACCGGTAATATCGCAGGAGTAGCCGTAGCTATTGCTTCCGGTGGTCCCGGCGCCATCTTCTGGATGTGGATCGTTGCTTTCTTTGGCATGATGACAAACTTCTCAGAAAATGTCCTTGGTATCTTCTATCGTAGAAGAAATGAGAAAAATGAATGGTGCGGCGGCGCTATGTATTATCTTAGTGACGGTTTAGGCTCCAAGAAGGGTTGCAGGCAAATTGGCTCTGCACTTGCTGTTTTATTCTCTATTTTTTGTATCTTTGCATCCTTCGGTATCGGGAACATGGGCCAGATTAACTCAATTGCCGTAAATATGAACACAGTGTTTGGTATTCCTACAATTATAACCGGCCTTTTCCTTATGGTAGTTGCTGGCCTTGTTATTGTAGGTGGTTTAAAGAGAATTGCCTCCGTTACTGAAAAGCTCGTTCCTTTCATGGCTGTTTTATATGTTTTCTTTGCCCTTGTGGTTTGCGTGGTTCACATTGATCAGTTTGGTGCCGTATTCACATCTATTATAAAAGGAGCTTTCGGCATGCGCGCAGTTGGCGGCGGTATTGTAGGCAGCGGCGTTGCCATGGCTGTTCAGTTTGGTATGAAGCGTGGCGTTTTCTCTAACGAAGCCGGTCTTGGTTCTTCTGTAATGGTTCACTCAAGTTCAAACGTAAGAGAGCCAGTAGTTCAGGGCATGTGGGGAATCTTCGAAGTTTTTGCCGACACCATAATCGTATGCTCAATCACAGCCTTCGCAGTTCTTTCTAGTGGTCTCGTTGATCTTGAAACCGGCGCAGTTATTTCAGAGCAGGTTTCTACAGCTCTTGTAGCTGAAGCCTTCTCCTCAGTATTTGGTAAATTTGGCTCAGCTTTCATTGCTGTTGCGATCCTGCTGTTTGCTTTCTCTACTGTTCTTGGCTGGAGTCAGTACGGCAGCAAAGCCTTTGAATATCTCTTCGGAAGAAAAACAATCAAGTTTTACCATGTGATCTTCGTAGCCTTCATCGTAGTCGGTGCTACCATGGATTTGACTCTTGCCTGGGATCTTTCAGATACCTTCAACGGTATGATGGCAATTCCCAACCTTATCGGTGTTGTCACCCTTAGCGGAACAGTTATGAAAATTACTCACAACTACGTTCAGAGAAAGATCCTTGGTCAGGACGTTAAGCCTATGCTCTCAGCAATTGATGATATTCAGCAGCTCCATGAAAGAGAATTAAAGACAAAAGAAGAAACCGCAGAAGAAACTGCCTGAAAAAAAGAAAATGCACACCATAAAAGCACTCCGTAGCAAATGAGCTGCGGAGTGCTATATAGTCCCGGGTCAAACTGTTTTGGCACCGGTAGGTTTCTATATAAAGAATTTCAAATGAGAAATTCCTTTTGCCGAGTACTTGTTTATCAATTAGCGAACAATGGTGTAGAAAGGTATCTGTCACCTGAATCAGGTAAAAGAACTACAATATTCTTACCCTTGTTCTCCTCTCTCTGTGCAAGAATTGTTGCTGCCTTAAGTGCTGCACCTGAAGAAATTCCTACAAGGATACCCTCAGAAACAGCAAACTTCTTGCCTTCTGCAAAAGCATCATCATTATCTATAGCGATAACTTCATCATAAATCTTGGTGTTAAGAGTCTCAGGAACAAATCCTGCACCAATTCCCTGTATCTTGTGAGCACCAGCCTCGCCTTTAGACAGGACAGGACTGCTTGCCGGCTCAACAGCAACAATCTTGACATCAGGATTAACCTCTTTAAGGAATTCTCCAACACCTGTAATTGTTCCGCCTGTACCAACACCTGCTACAAAGATATCAACCTGTCCGTCAGTCTGCTTCCAGATTTCAGGGCCTGTAGTCTTTCTATGAACCTCAGGGTTTGCTGGATTAACAAACTGACCAAGGATTATAGATCCTTCAATTTCCTTTTCAAGCTCTTCAGCCTTGGCGATTGCGCCCTTCATACCTTTAGCTCCCTCTGTGAGAACTATCTCAGCGCCATAAGCCTTTAAAAGGTTTCTTCTCTCAACACTCATTGTATCAGGAAGAGTAAGGATTGCTCTGTATCCCTTTGCTGCTGCAACTGCTGCAAGTCCGATTCCTGTATTTCCACTTGTGGGCTCAATTATTGTTGCGCCCGGCTTAAGCTTGCCACTCTTCTCAGCATCTTCTATCATGCTAAGCGCTACTCTATCCTTGACTGAACCAGCCGGATTAAGATACTCAAGCTTTGCAAGAATATTTGCATTTTCCACTCCTGCAGCTTTACTATATCCGTTAAGTTTAAGAATTGGTGTTCCCCCGATAAGTTCAAGTGCGCTCTGTTTGATGTCTGCCATTGTCATTTCCTCCATTTATATTTTATTGTGATTAAATTTTTGTAAGTACTTGTTTAGCTCTTGTTTGTTTTGATGTTTAAAATATACCACAGCAAAGTCGCAAGTAAAATTAACCAAACCTTATAGCAAGGTATAACCTTAGTTTAAATCCCAGCGACAGTAAGGCATAACCTTAAATTCAAAAAGAAAGCCCACCGCGGACCAGCGCAGTGAGCCTTCTTTTACCTATATACTCTTGAACCAATGATTCATGAATATTTATTACTGAATTGTAAACCTTTCCAGGTTATCATTGATCGTATCAACAGCTTCTGATACAGAATTTGCTGCGCTTGCAACAAGTTCTGATGACGTTGCAACGCCCTTTGCAGCCTCTGTTACCCTGTCAACGTTATCAGCAATTTCCTGAGTGGATGCTGACTGTTCTTCTGAAACAGATGCCATATTGGTAGCTACATCATTAACCTTCTCCATCTGCTCAGCCATAGCAGCAAGAGTTTCGTTTGCATCTGACAACTGCCTTGTAATCTCTTCAAATGTAGTTGCCGCTGTATTAACGGACTCTGCACTTGCGTTTATAAGCTGAGTATTAGATTCTGATTTCTGTGAAAGCTGCTGTACTCTCGCTGACATTTCCTTAATGATATCAGCAATCTGTTTGGTAGCATCTGCGGAGTTCTGTGCAAGCTGTCCAATCTCCTGAGCTACAACAGCAAATCCTTTTCCTGCTTCTCCAGCTCTTGCAGCCTCAATGCTGGCATTAAGTGACAAGAGATTTGTCTGTGAAGAAATGGAGTTGATAAGGTCTACAATCTGATTGATCTTGTCCGCAGCTTCATCGACACTTGCAACTGCATCTGCCATATCTTTCATGGAATCTACAATATCATTCATTCCTCCGGCAACATTTGCCATATCATGCTGTCCGGAATCTGCCTTGGATACGAGTTCATTCATTGTCTTCTCAATATCCTGCTCCTGCTCTGTTACGCTTGCAACAGTCTGTGCAAGGACAGTGGCATTTTCAGCGACTTCATTAACAGCCTTAGCCATGTTTTCAATGTTCTCTCGTATCTGAGTCATGCTGGCTGACTGTTCATTAGCAGCGCCTTCCAGATCTTCCGCAGTATCCTTGGATGTCTGGGCATCTCCCATAAGTTTTCCGGAAACATCCTTGATTTCACTAAGAGACGATCTCATTCCGCTTACGAAATCGCCCATCGCATTATTCATATATGCAATCTCATCATCACCATTAGAAGAAATATTTACAGTAAAGTCACCACCTGATATCTTCTCTATATTGTCAGTCAGTGCACTAACCGGATGCTTGATCAGCTTTCGAAGAACAATATTCATGATAACAATAACTGCTACAACAGAAATGACCACAACAAATAACAGGACAATTACTATATTACGCATTGTTGCAAGCACTTCACTCTGCTTGGCATAAACTATTACGCTCCAGTCGGTACCACTTACTCCTGATGCTGCAAAATAGTAATTGACATTTCCTACTTTAACCGGTGTTACTTCATGAACCTCTTTTCCTGCTTCAGAAGCTGCAAATTCTCCAATAGCAGTAAGGAAAGGATTATCCTGTAAATCTGCAATGTTAGAGCCACACAAAGATGGGTCTTCTTTATATGAAAGTATGAGTCCCTGACTGGTAACCATCGTAGCGCCGCCGGTTTCATAAAGCTTAACTTCATTTAATTTTTCCTGTGTATTAGACATCATAAGATCTGCTGCAAAGCAGCCTTCTCTTCCATCTTTCAAATGAACCTTACGCATAACTGAAGCGCAAAGATCACCAGTAACTGTATCAAAATAAGGAACATCATAGAAGTAGAACCAGCTGTTTGTATAAGTCATTGCTTCCTTATACATTACATTTTCCGTAACTTTTTCTATCTTGTAGTCCGGTGCATTAGGATATATGAATGTTTCATCATTGAGCATAAGATATGCTCCTGTAGGTATCATTGCATACCTTCCAAGAGTTCCAGCCATGTAATTCATGATTTCCTGATCATTATCATATTCATTTTGCTCAATTGCATCTGCAACACCATTCAGATAATAGAATGTTGCATTAAGCTCTCTGTTGACAGAGCCTGCATCTACAGAAACATGATTTTCAAGCGATGAATAAATGAGATCTTTGATCATTCCATAGCCAAGTGAAAATGTTACGCCCTCTGCAACTAAAATGCTTACCAGAAGCATAACAACAAAAAGAAGCGAAAGCCTTGCACTCAGTGCCTTTGGTGATCCATTTTTTGTACCAGCTGATTTTGCGCCCATGATGCCCTCCTTCAATTAACTATATTTAAAATATTAATGAGTGATATAAAGCCACAAAATCAGTATACAAAAGATTTATTAAAACCATGTAAACTATTTATTTTTTTACAATTAAATAATGTAAAAAAATACCCTCTTTGCAGAAACTCTGCAAAGAGGGTACATGTCGCTTATTATTTTCCTACGCTAATAAGCTTGCCGTTTTCATCAAATGTGTATTTCTTGAAGAATCTTGTAATTGTCTCAGATACAGCAAGTGTTCCATCATTCTTGGCATAATATGTATCACCGTCTACTGTGAACATATAATCCTTGGCAACTCTTCCGTTAGCTTTGCCGTAATATCTCTGTCCCTCATAGGTTGTAAAGCCCTTAACAGCCTTGCAATCAGAACCTAAGATATACTCTGAGAAGTATATTGCAGTCTTAACGTCATGCATGAGCCTTCCATCTGAATCAGGAATATAGTATTCTCCGTCTATTTCCAGAAGTCCGCTCTTTACAATCTTACCATTAGACTTTGCATAGTACTTATCACCATTGTAATCGAAAAGACCTGTCACAAGCACTCCATCTTCGCCAAGATAATAATCTGAGCCGTATTCTCTGATTATTTCATTACTTGCGATCCTGCCTTCATCAAGAGCTCTGTACTTTTTATCTTCTACAGTAACCCACTTGTTTATAGCCATTACACCAGTATTTTCAGCAAAGTATCTGAGAATACCGTCAACTTCGTGGAATCCTGTAAGCTTCTCACCATCTTCTGTTACAAGATAGTATTTGCTATACTTCTTGGTAAGAGTAGCTTCAGGCTCCTGAGGCTCTTCCGGAGCAGAAGGATCATCTGTAGATATACCAAGGAATGAATAAACCTCTTCCTTACTTGCAAAGCTGTCTCTGCTACTAAATGTGAAATAGTTCTTTGTGCTTGTGATATTCTTGTTATCATCAAGCTGCGTACCATTTCCATTGTTAAAGATATATGTAAGAGTTCCGCTTTCAAGAGCTTTGGAAGGAACCTCTGCTCTTAACCAGTTGCTGTCCTCTTCCTTTTCCATGAGCTTACCAGGCCATGTGCCTACAAGATTATTGTATTCGCCATCTGTTCCGCCAAATACATAAAGATATACATTCTTCCAGTTTGCATCATCAGCTTTTTCGTTGTAGAAGTATACTGTCTCATATGTAACATCGCCAGCACCGGCAATAGCTTCCATAGCATCCTTTTTGGAGCCATATTTCTGATAGGAAATACCATTATTCAGGATAAATCTGTATTTCATATCAGAAATCTTCATGTCATTTGTCTGTTTGCCATTGTTGCCGTTGTTAAAGATGATGTTAAGGTCTTCGCTTGGGCCTGCAGGAAGAACTACGCTGTACCAGCCATCCTCATCCTGAGTCAGTTCTTTACCCGGCCAGTCTCCAAGAGCTGTTGCTCCCCAGGTATATGCGCAAACTTTGTCCCAGCCTTCTGTGTTATAGAAATAAGCTGTTGTATATGATCCGGATACCCCAAGTGCCTTCTCTGCAGATTCCTTATCTTCATATCTGTTTACAATAAGCTGACCATTTGATTTTTCTGCATCTACCGCAAGATAAATATCCTTGCTATCCGGTGTTATGCCCTCTACATTTACAGTCTGAATACCGTTTCCATTATTAAAGATAAGATTAAATGCTGTAATCTCACCGGTAGTCTTAACATCTGCTCTATACCAGCCTGAACCTTCATTTACAGCAACTGTTCCCGGCCATCCGCCAAAGAGCTGTGCTCCTCCGTCAAGCCATCCGTATGTATATACGCTGCCCCAGTTTTCAGTGTTAAAGAAATATACAGGATATGTATGAATTCCAAGTCCTTCTTCAGTTTCAGCCTTAGAATAGTAAAGCTCTGAGCTGTCAGGAGTAGCAAATGTTCCGCTTTCTGCTGTAATCTGAAACTCTGGAGAAACCTCTTTTCCATCTGCGCTCTCAAATCTTATGGTGAACTCATCATCAAGAACAGTTACCTGGAACCATCCATCATTTTCATCAATTGTATCAAGTGTTTCTTCTGCATTATCAACTCTTGCTACAACACCATTCCAGTTCTTATTGTTGTAGAAAGAAATAACCTTACCTGTTCCATCTATTTTTTCAGACAGAACTACTACTCCCTCGCCCTCAACAGATCCGCTGAGCACACCATCCTTTACAAGAAATACTGCGTTGCTTCCTTCAACCTGATCAGGATAGATGCCATCTGATAAGTGTGTCTCTGTGCTGATAGTTGTTCTGGTCTGTGCTGCATTTACGATTACAGCTCCCTGAACTGTATCGTTATATCTTTCAATCATAAGTGTCTGTATATTGCCGCCCGGATTTGAAAGATATTCATCAGCTTCGCCCATCTTTTCACGGAAAAGATTAACCGCCTTGACTTCAGGTGCCTTATAGATAGGGCTTCCTGCTGCACCAATAAGGTTATCGCCATATGGATTTTCTGCAGAGCTGTTGTTAGGTCTGCTAAAGAACAAAGGTGTTCCTGCATCTCTTGCTGCGATAATTGACCAGCCCATGATGACCATATCGTCATCAATAGACTTCCAGCAGCTCTCAGAATCGTTCATGTAGTTGTCATGAGACTCAACCCAGGTAACAAGCTTTTCTGTATCTGCAGTATAAGTTGACCCATAAGCTGTATCATCATAAATCTGATAATCCAAAAGTCTGTTTACAGAAAGATTTCCGCTTGAAAGAGCAGATCTAAGGCTTGAGCCATAGTTGCTGGCAGTTGTTCCGCCAATATACTGCTGATATGCTGCAAGTCTGTCATTTGTTCCCTGAAGCACTTCTCCATAGACAAAGAGTTCATCGTAGCTCTTTGTTCCTACTTCTTCTGAGTAATCATTAAGAGCCTCTCTCATGTTTGGATAAAAAGTGTTTCTGCCAGCGTCTGAATAATCAGAAGGAACAGGATCATCAGGAAGTGAAATGTGCTTGGCAGTATCAATTCTGAATCCATCTGCGCCGAGATATACGCAGTCTTTAAGGAATTCATAGAAGTACTGTTGGAATCCTGTATTCTCTGTATCCACGTCAGGAAGTCCGCCCATAGAATAGTAAGTAAGCTCTAATCTGTCTGTATATCCACCGCCTATCTTACCTGTTGTGTGGTAAAGAGCCTCGCTTCCGCCTGCAGCTTCCTTAAGAGCTTTGGCAATATTACCTGTAGATGGAGTTGTATGGTTTGGAAGGATATCTACAATAACAGCAACTCCATACTCATCGGCAACATCGCACATGTGCTTGAATTCATCACGGCTTCCGAGCTGATAGTTACCAATAACCCAGTCTGTTGGCTGATAGTGGTAATACCACATTCCATCAGGGCCATGCAGATTCATACCGGGATTAGTTGAAAGACATTCATTGATCGGAGATGTCTGAACAGCTGTATATCCGGCATCTGCAATATCTGCCATATTATCAGCTATAGTATTAAAGCTCCAGCAAAATGCATGAAGGATTGCTCCATCATGAATACTATCTCTTGTAACAAGGCTGTTATCTGCTTCCCTGGCCTCTCTTGGTGCCAGTGTATAAAGCTCAGCCTTTGCAGTAGAAAGTTCTCCAGCCGCAGTTACTGTTATCTCATCAGTTTCTGGCAAAGCAGTATGATCATATTCATCAAAAGAACTGTCTGATTCTGAAGCTCCATCATTTTCAGCTGAAAGTTCCTTGCTTGAAGCATCTGTTATCGCTTCATCTGTGTCATTATCTGCTTCTGCATCTGACGCTTCATTAGATGATGCATCAGTAGCACTTTCAGTGTTCTCTTTGGTCTCATCAAGGACCAATGCATCATTACTTTCCATCGCGTATGCAGTGGAAACGTTTCCAATCGAACTCAAAAAAATAGACAAGCTAAGGCCTGCCGCAGATACTAATCTGCCCCACAATTTTCCCCTTTTCATACAACCTCCAAATCTAGTGTGGAACTGAATTTGGCAGCTTGTAGGCTGCCTGACAATAGTTACATCTTTTGCTAATAAACATATTAGCGTTAACCGATTAACTGCTTGATAACTAAATTATAGTTTTCGGCACTATTACCGTCAATTGTTGAAAGTTTTATAATTTCCGGAAACGTTTTTGTAAGATTTGCATAGTTAACCTTTAACCATCGATTAAAATGGAGCAATAATATACCAAAAAGGTGTTATCGCTTTTAAAGTGCGACAACACCTTTACTGATCATATTATATAAACAAACAGGCATCTCCAAATGAGAAGAATCTGTATTTTTCCTTGATAGCTGTCTCGTATGCGTTAAGTACATGTTCTCTTCCGGCGAAAGCAGAAACAAGCATTACAAGTGTTGATTCAGGAAGGTGGAAGTTAGTAATAAGACCATCCATCAGCTTGAACTTGTATCCCGGATATATGAAGATTGATGTATCTCCGCTTGCAGCTGACAATGTGCCGTCTTCACCTGCTGCACTTTCAATTGTTCTGCAGCTTGTTGTTCCTACGCATATTACTCTGTGGCCTGACTCTTTAGCCTTATTGATCTTGTCAGCAGCTTCCTGAGTCACCTGATACCATTCTGTGTGCATATGATGCTCTTTAACATTGGTTACTTTAACCGGCCTGAAGGTTCCAAGTCCAACATGAAGTGTAACAAAAGCAATATCTACTCCTTTTTCCCTGATCTTATCAAGAAGTTCATCCGTAAAATGAAGACCGGCTGTAGGTGCGGCTGCAGAGCCCTCATACTTGGCATATACAGTCTGGTACATGTTCTTATCCTGAAGCTTATGTGTGATATATGGTGGAAGCGGCATTTCACCAAGTCTGTCCAAAACCTCTTCCCAGATACCGTCATAATAAAACTTAACCAGACGGTTTCCTTCATCTACAATATCCATGATCTCAGCCTTTAAAATTCCGTCTCCGAATGAAACTTTTGCTCCGGGACGAAGCTTCTTACCGGGCTTAACAAGTGTCTCCCACACATCAGCTTCTTTTCTCTTAAGAAGAAGTATCTCTACTGCTGCACCGGTCTCCTCCTTAACTCCTAAAAGTCTTGCAGGAATAACCTTGGTATTATTAAGAACAAGGCAGTCTCCGGGCTGCAGATAGTTAATTACCTCATTAAAAACATGGTGTTCTACATTTCCTGTCTCTTTATCCATAACAAGGAGCTTACACTCATCCCTTTTCTCCATCGGATCCTGTGCTATAAGCTCCTGAGGCAGATCAAAATAATAATCAGCTGTTGAAAGACCTATTTCTCTATTTTCACTCATTATCTTACTTCCTATTCCTATGCTCCTATGTCAGCAAAAAGACATAAGAAAAACTGTTATACTCTTTTTAGTGCGAAAAAGAGTATAACAGTTTGATATAGTTATTGCAAATTTTGGCATCATTTTCTATCAGCAATAATAGCCAAAGTTTGGGAAATATCGTTAAGTGTCTGAGTCATATTCTGAACCATAAGCTGCATCTTGAGCTCATCTGACAAATCTTCTTTTTTGAATCTCTCCTTCATCTCCTTGATCCGCTGATTCTGAAGTGATGTAACCTCTGAAACTCTGCTCATATTTTCGCCCCTTTCTAACTACTCATCTATAACAAAACATAATAAGTTCCATAAAGTAATTCTACATTTAATAGTGGCGAATATGCTAAAATATCGATAAATTTTAAGTTAAAAAAGGATGACCTTTTATTCAGTTACTTTTTTCTTAAGCTCATCAGCTCTATCACTTAGATTCTTGTAGTCTTTTTCTGTAATATCTTTTACAAAGGCATTCTTTGCGTCTGCTACGATCACACTTGAATCTATAATATCAAGGCTTCTATATTCTCCATAGTAGGTATCAGGCTGATCCTTATCAACAGCTCCCCACCCTGAAAACCTCTCAGGTGCTATAGAATTATCCATTTTGCAGTCCAAAAATACAGTTCTGGCTTCATCTCTCCAAGGCCTGCCTAAAAATACAGAGCCCTCTATACAACCTTCTTCACCCCTGACAGTGCAGTTTCTAAATACAAAGCCAAGATCATCCCTGCTTCCGCAGGCTGCTGTAATATAACCATTTATAAATCTTCCGTCCTGACTCTCACCTGCAGCCACATTTTTTTGCCTGTTATTGCAAACAATCAGACAATCCTCAAACACAGCATCTGCTCCGCCAAAGATAAAATCTACATCACCGTAAATCTCACAGTTTCTGTAAAGCTGAGCGGTTTTCTTTCTGGGATTTAGTACTCTTGGCCCCATAAATCCATTCTTTTGCCTCTCTGTAAGAGGAAGCGGCGCGCAGAAAAGTGTATCCTGATGGCCTGTCATCTTCACATTTTCAAAGAAACAAATGTTTGCATCTGCATAAACTGCAAGGGCCTGTCCGTGTAAAGAGCCATCTCCAACTGTATTAGCAATAGTCATATTCCTGACAGTAACTCTTTTGCCGCCAAAAAAGGCTGTATAAGAGCGGAAAGTTCCCATCTTAGAGCCATCCTCCATTTGATCAAAGGCGCCATCATCATATTCGATGATAGTCTTATCTATGCCGGCTCCTACAAAGGTGATATCGCTCTTTTCGCAAAAGAGCTTCTCATGATAGGTTCCTTCACCAATGTATATTATAGCTTTCTCCTCGTAAGGAACTGCCTGAATTGCCTCAGTTATTGTTGAATAATCTCCATTTTCCTTTTTTACATGTACTTCAAACATTCTTTTGCCTTTCATTTATATAGGTATTTGCGCTTAACAGAGCGCTTTGATGGCCTTCAAATGGCTTTAGTCAATATTCAAGCAGAAATGCGCAACTATTAAGTATTATCTTTTCACCGGTTCGTATATCATATGGTAACATAAGGCAATTTAAATGCCTACATCTAACGATAAAAAAGCCTTGGAGGCAATATGAATCTTAAAACAGCTTACGAACCATATTTTAAAATGGGTGCTGCTATTTCCAGATGGAATCTGCATACACCGGCTCATACCAAGCTCTTGACTGCGCAGTTTAACAGCTTCACCTGTGAAAACGACATGAAGCCTATGTACTACCTGGACAAGGATGCTAACAAAAAAGATCCCGAGAAATATAACCTTTCTCCGGCTCTTACCTTTGAAAACGCCATTCCCTATCTTGAATTTGCCAAAGATAATAAAATTGCCATGAGAGGACACACTCTGGTTTGGCACAACCAGACTCCAAAGTGGTTTTTCTGCGAAAGATATAACGAGAACTTTCCCATGGCTGATCGGGAGACTATCCTTGCAAGACTTGAAAGCTATATTCACGGAGTCCTTGATTTCGTACAGACAAATTACCCGGGAATCATTTATGCCTGGGATGTTGTAAACGAAATAGTTGATGAAGGCGCTTTCAGAAAATCCATTTGGACAGAAACTGTTGGCGAGGATTTCTTTATCAAGGCCTTTGAATTTGCCAGAAAATATGCAGCTCCGGAAGTATCTCTTTTCTACAACGACTATGAAACAGCCCAGCCCTGGAAAAGAGATTACATAATTGCCAATGTCCTTAAACCTCTTATGGATAAAGGACTTGTGGATGGAATGGGAATGCAGTCTCATCTTCTCATGGATCATCCTGATATCAATGAGTATCGTACAGCACTCGAAATGTACGGAGCAACCGGACTTCAGATTCACATAACAGAGCTTGATATGCACAACGCTGATCCAAGTGAAGAATCAATGCACGCTTTAGCGACAAGGTATCAGGAATTTTTCCAAACATACCTTGATGCCAAAAAATCAGGCAAAGCTAATATCACAAGTGTAACCTTCTGGAATCTCCTTGATGAGAACAGCTGGCTCTCAGGCTTTAGACGTGAAACGAGCTACCCACTTGTATTTAAGAGGAAATGCGAAGCCAAAGAAGCTTACTACACAGTTCTTAAAGCTGCTGTATCAGATGATTCAATTGACAAATGGGTTCCTGATTATAGCGAGGAAGATTATAAGCTTCAGGGAATGCCGACGCCTGATATAAAGCGCTTTAGAGAGAACATCTGGCAAGAAAATGAATATAACTACGAAGCTTCCTATGGTTTTATTCCTAATGTTTTTGCTTATCTTCACAATGATGACGTCAAGCGTGATTGTATGCTGGTCATACCAGGAGGTGGCTATTGCATGTGCTGCTCTCACGAGGGCGAGCTTGCAGCTATGGAATTCTACAACCGCGGAATGAATGCCTTTGTACTGAGCTACACTACAGATATCACTATGTCTGTCCCACTTCATAAACAACCTCTTGAAGATATATCAAGAGCAGTAAGATTTATCAGAAAGAATGCTTCCAAATACAATATAGATGGCAAAAAGCTCGTTATCATGGGCTTTTCTGCAGGTTCTCACGTATGTGGAAGTCTTGCTGTCCATTTTGATGACGTTATAGAAAATAATCCTGAATATGCTGATATTTCAAACAGGCCAGACGGTGTCATACTCTCCTATCCTGTTATAACAACAGGTGAGTATACTCACGCTGACTCTGTCAGAACACTTTTAGGAGCTAATCCTACAGATGAAGAGCTTACATACTTCTCACTTGAGAAGCAGGTTAAAGATAATACTCCACCCTGCTTTATCTGGCAGACCGAGGAGGACAGCGTAGTTCCTGTAGAAAATAGCTACCTATTTGCCAAGGCTCTCAGAGAAAAGAAAATTCCTTTTGCCCACTACGTATTTCCAAGAGGTTTCCACGGACTTACAGTAGCCAATGATGAATTCTTCTCAGGCTGGTCAGGCGGTGAATACTCTATGGAGCAGACAATGCGCGCAGCTTTCGCCGTAAAGGAAGGAAAAGGAGTAAATGTCTCCGAAAAAAGAAGGGAAGAACTTACACAGCAATTCTTTAGTGGCAAGGAGCAACCCGCAACCGGCATTGATTTAAGCCTCAAGGAAGATGTAGGTCTTTGGACTGATCTTGCATGGGCCTGGATCAATAAACTAATAAACCGTCTATAGATTTCTGTCTTTCTTCAGAAAAACTGGAATCTATATAAAAAGCAGATAATAAAAGCAACCTCTCCTTGTTATCGTTCGGAAAGTCATGCTCAGCAGAATGTGATAGAATCAATGACCATTGAGAGGTTGTCACTTACTAACATATCCATCTCATCATCGCCAGAGTTATGGCCTGTTGTTTCAAATACAAGGCAGCCGCCCTTGTAATCTCTTGCAATAATTGCTTCGTATAATCCAGAACCCTCTTCTGTAGGAGGAAGCATTGCAAGGTGTCCTGTTACATCTTCCGTTCCGGGAAATGTGCTCTCTGTCTGGATAGCACTTGCATTTCCCCAGCTCTTAACTGTAGCGTCAACTAAGTCCTTAGCACTAAATACCGGTTCATAATAAGCCTCGATCACGTTTGATCCAGCACAATCTCCTGTATATACAAAGAATACTTCATCATCCTGAGACATAACATTGATATATGCAGGATCATAGGTCACTGACCAGCCTTTAGGATCAGTGTATTTCTGATAATTTGAATCTGCCTGCTGCTCACCAAATGCTACATCGAATACTTCAGGTCCTGCCTTGGCAACAGCTTCTTCCTCAATTACCTTTTCAAAAATACTGGCTTCCTGTTCTTCTGCAGCCTTGCCACAACCTGCAAGAGCTCCCATCATAAATACTGCTGCTGTTAATGCTGAAATTGTCTTTGCCATTAAATTCTTCTTCATAATAAATTCTCCTCGTATATTAAAAAGTTTTTGTGTTTTTGTTTGTGACAATTACTTATACGAATCAAATTATTACTGTGGCAAAAAAATATTCTAACACCAAAGCTGTAGATGTATCACTCGATTATTTCATATACAAGCTATGTATATCTGTGCTGTAGTCGAGGAGGCAAATACATTTATCTCCTCCAGAAGTGTGTAAAGTGAGAATTGCCGTACGCAATTCCTGTAATAACAAATCACTCTTTTCTTCTCTAATGGTATTATCATGATTTTGGAAATAATACCAAGCCATATTATTATAGACATCTGTTATTACTTTTTTTCGATGGTTAGCTAGATTTTGACCTGTTTTTAATACCATGATCACTCTTTTAGTTATTGTGTTATTACAATTCGTAATAACAAATGGCGATTTTCTTCTCTGTTGGTATGATTTCATGTTCAGCAAGAAAAAAAGAATGTCGCGAGCGACATTCTCGCGCCGAGCGCGGTTGCATTTATGCAACATATACCTATCGCGCGATGTGCAGATCACTTGGCGAGGTTTTTTCGAGCCTAGTGAAATGTCCATACACAGTAGTGCGCATCTACAGAGTAACTGCCTATCCTGTGTACAGACAGGATAGGCAGCTTTAGTATTCTTATTTTACTGGCCCCAGATAGGATGCAGGAAGTTCATATCCACTACGCTTGATCACAAGCTTCTCTATTATAACTCCGGGATCACCGGCATAAACTCTGATAGTGTTAGCTCCTGCCTTGAGGCTTACACTTATGCTGACCTGTCTGCCTGCTGTTAATACGCCCTGAGCCCAGTCGTCATCCTGCCATTCTGTATAGTAATGGTCTGATACAGAATAAACTGTCTGAGGCTTGTCATCATTTGCAGCAACATAAAATCTCATCCTGCCGCCCTTTACTGAAGGATTCCTTGTCATCAGGTAAAAGATTATATCGGCCTTTATATCTTCATCTGAATAAACCTTATAGCTTACGTGAGGAACGTTATCACATGAAGCTTCGCTGACGGTATCTCCTGTAACTGTAGCTTCTGTGGCTATATTATTGTCGCAGACAACTTCATAGTTCTTCATTGGAGGAAATGCCTTTATTGCTGAGGCTTCTCTTCCAAGGAATTCAACTACTTCAAAGCCGCATCCATCAACTTTATTATTATCCTCAATATCTGCAGCATTTATGCAGCAGTATGGCTTTAATTTACTGATCACATTTCTGTCAGCATCAGGGCAACTTTCTCCCAATCTGAATAACAGATCCACGTAGGTTTTTTGTCCATTGTCAAAAGAGATGTCAACACGCCCCTTAACCTCTGATACATTAACTGTAGACCCACTAAAGCTAAAGGCAACTGTATCTCTGCAGGTTTTATATTTATCTGCTAAGCTAATCTGTGGATTATTTAATTGTTCCGCTAAAAATCCAACTCTTCCTTCCTTCTTGTCGCAGATAATAGCAGCAGAATCAAGAGTAATCTTGTACTCAAAACCAATTTCACCTCTCGTATCAATATCAAGAATCGCTCTCTGTCCAATCCCAGCCTTTGTTCTGTCCGCTTCTGTTCTATCAACTTTTGCTCCGACAAACGTAGCTAGATCATCACATACAAGCGGCGCCATATCCTGCCAATATGCTCCAAGATGATATCTGTCCTGCCCTCTGAAGGAAACCAGTGCTTTAGCAACAGTCAGTGGAGAAACCTTGTGAGCAACAGGATACGACCACTCTCTGTCATCCCAGCTTCTAAAGCCTGTATGCGCCGAACTAAGGCAATGATTCCATTTGCCATTTGCTATGTGGTGGAACTCATCTACAAGCTTTTTATCAAGGGCGATCCTAGCTTCTATCTCATCAATATAAGTATTAGCATAAAGACTTCCTTTTCTTGCCAGGTCATGATTCATACCTGTCAGTATCCAAGCAATGACAAGATTAATAGAAGCTGCTGCCGCGTAGTAAATAATACTTTCATAGGTTAAAAGAGCTTCCCCTGTAAGCTCATCTTTTAATTTATCCGCAGTAGCTAAAATGTCTCTGGCCATTGCAAGTATTCTTTCACCTTCACCTAAATGAACAGGGTGGTATATATGTTCATTCATGGTTTCAGGGGTTCTCATGGCATTGAGTCTTGTGTAACCCTCAAGCACCTTGAAGATATCATTTCTCTGTTCTTTACTAATGCGGCTGCCAAATTGCTGGTCAATCCACTTATAGGCAAATTCTTTAGTCTTATTAAGGCCATTTAATCCCCAGGTTTCGTAGTCATAGGCAAGCTCCATGAAAAAGCTAAGGGGATACTCCATCTCCTTAAGGTCGCCTACATTTACTATCCACATCTTGGTAACTCCGGCTTCATAAGCTGTAGTCATCTGCTCCCAGGTCTTAGTGAGCCTGTTACAGTTAGTCCACTCATAGCTTATAGGGGCACCGTGATAGTCAAAATGATAATACATACCATATCCGCCCGGATGCTTCCTCTCGGCTTCGGTAGGGAGATTTCTTAAATTGCCATGATTATCATCACTTAGAAGGAAAATAGCATCCTTAAGTTCTTCCCAATCCTTGAGACCTTCACATGTCTCATCTCCGTAGTAGTAATCCTCAACTTCTTTATAAATAGCAAGCATTCTCGGCACTTCTTTTAAGTCTTCAGAAATATGCTTCTTAAGAATACCATCCTGGGCAAGGATAGCTTTTTTGACAACCTCAATGTTATCCTTCATGGTTGCATCTTCAGGAAGAAGCTTACTGTCTGCCTCTCCTCTCATGCCGATTGTGATAACGCTCTCAAAATCCTTGTTTCTGAGTACACCGTTTTCCCAGAATTTTGTAATTGCCTTTTCATTGGACAAAAAGCTCCATGAATTGTCCTCTCCATACTCACGATACTGCTGTTGCCATTCATTGCCGGCTCTAAATAATGGCTCGTGATGAGAAGTTCCCATTATTACTCCAAGTTCATCAGCAAGCCTTGCATTCTCAATTCCAGGGCCATCCTCAGAGAAGTTGGAATTCCACATGGCAGGCCACATATAGTTGCCATTTAGTCTAAGCAGAAGTTCAAATACCTTGCGGTAGCACTTGGCATTGACTCCGCCAAATTTCTCATAAGCCCAGTTACCAAATGCCGGCCACTCATCATTTATGAAAAAGCCGCGGTAGTATACTGAAGGCTCCTTGGAAACATATATTCCTTCACTGATATTTACATAAAGCTTATCTCTCTTTTCAGGAATCGCATCACCAAAATATACAAGCGGTGATACTCCGCAAAGCCTTGATAAGTGGAACATTCCATAAATAGTTCCTCTCTTATCACTTCCTGCAATTACGAGAATTCTTCTTTCTTCATAATCCTCTGTAGAATTATCCGCAGAATTAGCTGCAAAACCATTTAATGAAGCACCTAAAATATCTTCTTCAATTTCTGAGTATTTCACAACACTCATCATGAAGACTTCTCTTTTTCCGCGAATAAGATCAAGGTCAATAAGTCCCTTCTGATCTAACTCATCCAAAAGAGCGCTCTTTCCGTCTGTAGCTACCAGTACGAGTGCATTTCCCGCTGATTTATCCAGGCTGTCAATAATAGCAGGCATTTTACCTGTGACAAGACATATATCCTCACAGATAGTCTCTCCAATTTTCTTAACGCCACTGTAAGCCTTGCTTTCTATGACTATATCTAAAACTCTGATTCCGTCAAATAAACAAACTGCGTGCAATTCATCAGTATTTCCCATAGTAAATCTATCCTCTGCATAAGTTTATTGGTTATTTCACCATATATAAGGATAATGACTTAGCTTATAAGACTCTACCTAACTATTGCGCGCAGCTTATCACTTTTTTCTATAAATCCATATCATGATATATGTATCAAAAGTCATAATTCGTATATCATATTATCTCTCTGGAATTATTTGCCTATCATTTCTATTATTCTTTTGTTCATTTATCTATACAGATGCTAAGCTGATTCTTCATTTATCTTTCTATCGCAAAAGCGACACTCTATATTGCACCCCGGCGCCACCGGCAGGTTTTATGTTATTAGTGATTATGCTAGAACACTGGCATTCTGTAAATGAAGCAATTCTTATAGGTGGATATAAAGAAATCTTTTCACGAAAAAAAGGAAGCTATCACAGTTTCTGTGATAACTCCCTTTGGGTTGATCATCTAAAAATATCAATTACTCATTTCTAAAATCAATGTTCTGAAGGAATGATACATATCCTCTATACGCCTCGTAAAGGTCAGCCTTATCAATAACTTCCCATGGTGCATGCATATTAAGAACCGCAACTCCTGAATCAATTACGTTCATTCCATAAAGTGCAAGGATGTAAGCAATTGTTCCGCCGCCGCCAACATCTACCTTACCAAGCTCAGCTGTCTGGTATACGATACCGTCCTTCTCAAAGGCCTTTCTGATCTCAGCAATGTACTCTGCGTTTGCATCGTTAGATCCTGACTTACCTCTTGAACCAGTAAACTTGTTGAATACAAGACCTTCTCCGAGGAATGCCGCATTTTTCTTTTCAAATGCAGATGCATAAGTAGGATCAAAGCCGGCACTTACGTCTGATGAGAGCATGCATGAATTTGCAAGACATCTCTTAAGGGAAAGATCGTTATATCCTTCCTTGGTAAGGTTCATAAGCTCTGCTACAGCCTTCTCGAAGAACTTACTCTGCATACCTGTAGCACCTACGCTACCAATCTCCTCTTTATCAACAAGGATGCAGCATCCTGTTCTCTTAAGGTTCTTGGCAGCAAGAATAGCTCGCATTGAAGGATAAGCACATACTCTGTCATCATGGCCATAACCCAGGATCATAGATCTGTCAAAGCCTGCATCTCTTGATTTTCCTGCTGGAACTATCTCAAGCTCAGCTGAGATAAAGTCTTCTTCTTCAATACCATAAAGATCATTTAAAAGAGCAAGAACGCCTCTGCGAACAGCACCTGAAATTTTGCCGCTCTCTGCCTTTTCAGCCTTTTCCGCTGCAAGCGCATACTTCTGACCTGCTGTGAGTTTAGGATCAACCTTCTCAGCCTTCTCTTTTTCCTTACTCTCTACTACAAAAGGTCTGTGGCCGATTATAAGATCAAGAGCCTCGCCCTCGATAACCTTAGCTGCTGTCTTGGACATCTGATCAGCTGAAAGATGGATAAGGAGGTCAGAAATGAAGAATACTGGATCATCCTCATCCTCACCAACGTTAAGCTGTACAGTTGTGCCATCCTTCTTGCAAACAACACCGTGGATTGCAAGTGGCATAGCAACAAACTGATACTTCTTGATACCTCCATAATAGTGGGTATCGAGATAAGCAAATCCGCCATCCTCGTAAAGTGGATTCTGCTTAACATCGATTCTAGGTGAATCAATGTGTGCTCCCAGAATATTAAGTCCCTGCTCCAAAGGTTCTGAACCAAGCTGGAACATAACAATAGACTTGTTCATCCATACGCTATAAACCTTGTCACCCTTCTTAAGCTTGGTCTTGCTGCCAATGAGTGTATTAAGCTCCTTGTAGCCGGCTTCCTCAATCTCATTAACGATTGAGTCGATAGCCTCACGCTCAGTCTTGGAATTATCCAGGAAGTTCTTGTAGTCCTCACCGAACTTGTCTACAGCTTTAAGCTGTGTTGCATTATAAGTAGTCCAAACATTTTTTCTGTTCATAAATACTTACCTTCTTTCTTAATAATAAGCATCTACTGACATATGAACTATCAGTTAGGTGCAATAAAATAGCCATTACTTTTGTTAGCAATGGCTATTATATCATTTGTTTTGATTACAATCAAATTTAGCTACGGATTTCTATTCCCATTGTGAATGACAATTTTCTGAGCATCTTATCAACGTAACCGTTGACTGCTTCAAATGTAAGTTCTTCATCCTTAGGAGTGAAGGTAATAGTAAATGCCATACTCTTCTTGGTAGGAGGAATTGGAAGTCCCTCATAAACATCAAAGAGTTTAACATCTGTTACATATTTGCATGAACCATAAATGGCTTCTTCCACTTCTCCGCATGTAACTGTCTTGTCCATGATAAGAGCAAGATCTCGCTTAACAACAGCGAACTTAGGAAGTGGCTCAAATGAAGGAGTCTTACCATACCACTTTTCAAGTACTGACAGATCGATCTCACAAATATATGCAGGAATTCTCATATCTGTATCATCCTGGATCTCATATGTGATCTGTCCAAGATATCCAACTTCTTCACCTTCACAGGAAATCTTGGCAGCTCTGTATGGATGAAGGAAAGTCTTGGTCGTTGGCTCATACTTAAAGCTTACATGAAGAGCTGTAGCAACATTTTCAGCAAGTCCCTTCAATGTAAAGATATCTTCTCCTTCACCGAAAATACCGATGCAAAGTGTAGCCTTCTCATCAGGATAATCTGTAAGTGGAAGTGACTTAGGAATAAATCTGTTACCAAGCTCGAACAATCTTCCCTCAAGAGTTCCCTTCTTCTGGTTCCTTGCAATAGCATGGATCATCTGAGCTGCAAGAGTTGTTCTCATAAGTGAAAGATCTTCATTGATAGGATTGAGGATCTTTATTGCTGTTCTCTCATCTGCATCCTCTGCAAATCTAAGAAGGTCAAGGTCACTTGGTGAGAAGAATGAATAATGCATACATTCAAAAGCTCCCTGAGCGCAAAGAGCTCTCTTAAGCTTAAGCTCAGTTTTCTGACGAAGGTTTCTGCCTCCCATTGTTACACCCGCATCCTTAAGGAATGTAGGCTTTACATGATCATAACCGTACATACGGATAAGCTCTTCTGCAATATCAGGATAGTCTTCCATGTCCTCACGATATGCAGGAATCTTGATTGTAAGCTCATCTCCATTGATAGCAGGCTCAAAATTAAGGTTTGTAAGGATTCTCTTGATCTCATCCTCAGGAACTTCTATACCAAGAACACCGTTAACCTTTTTGATAGAAGCCTTCATCTCTTTTTTCTCAAGGCTATTGCCTGTATTGATATCAACGTGAGTCTTGGAAACCTTACCTGCTCCAAGCTGTTCTATAAGGTGAAGTGCTCTCTTCATTGCAATAACAGTAGTATATTCGTAAACGCCCTTAGAAAAAGCAGCTGATGAGTCAGATGACTGTCCAAGTGCTCTTGAGCTCTTACGAATGTTGTCACGCATGAATTTAGCAGCTTCAAATGTAACTGTAGTTGTTGTATCACGGATTTCTGAATTAAGGCCTCCCATGATACCTGCAAGGGCAACAGGCTTCTTGCCATCGCATATTACGAGATTATCTGTAGTAAGCTCGAACTCGTTCTCATCAAGAGTAACGATCTTTTCACCCGCTTTTGCACGTCTTACAACAATCTTGTTATCCTCAAGGAAATTGCCGTCAAAAGCATGCATAGGCTGACCAAGCTCTCTCATAATATAGTTGGTGATATCAACGATATTGTTGATAGAGTTATTTCCAACCATAGCAAGTCTTCTCTTCATCCAAAGAGGACTTTCTGCAAGCTTGACATCATAAACATAATGTCCGATATATCTTGGGCAAAGATCAGGATCTTCTACTGTTACGCTAAATCCGTCATTTGTAACATCAGTTTCTGTGTAGCTAAGATCAATCTCTTTTAATGGCTTGTCAAGAGCTGCTGCTACTTCTCTTGCAAGACCATAGATGCTCTGACAGTCTGGTCTGTTTGCAGTGATTGAAACATCAAAGATCCAGTCATCAAGCCCTAAAAGAGGCTTAACATCAATACCGACCTCTGTATCTTCAGGGAAAACCAAAAGTCCATTATAACCGGCGCCCGGGTACATATCCTCAGATACACCAAGTTCAACGCCTGAGCAGAGCATACCTTCTGAGTCATAGCCGCGGAGCTTACCCTTTTTGATAGTAGCAACGCCTACAACAGTAACATGGTCCTTGGCTGTCTCTATAACAGTAGCACCTACAAGGGCAAGAGGATACTTGCCACCTGCCTGAACATTGTCCGCGCCACAGCATACCTGGAATGTGCCGTGCTCACCGGCATTAACTGTACATACATGAAGATGTGTATCAGGAATTGCTTCACAAGTCAGGACTTCACCGACTACAACCTTGGATACATCTTTTCCTACTTCCCAACACTCTTCTACTTCAAAACCGCAATCAAAAAGCTTTTTCTCAAGCTCCTTGGGTTCAATATCTATATCAACAAAATCTTTAAGCCAACTTAAAGGTACTAACATTTTATATTCCTCCTATAGTATTAGAATCTTACAGATTATTCGTAGTGATCGATCTGCTTAAGAACATCAATATCAGATTCATACAAAAGCTTGATATTGTTGATGCCATACTTAAGCATAGTCGCACGCTCAATTCCGATACCAAAGGCAAAGCCGCTGTACTCTTCTGAGTCAATTCCGCAGTTCTCCAAAACCTTCTTGTTAACAACACCGGCACCAAGTACCTCAATCCAACCGGTTCCCTTACAGAGATTACATCCCTTACCGCCGCATGCAAAACAGCTGCAGTCAACTTCTACAGAAGGTTCTGTGAATGGGAAGTATGAAGGGCGAAGTCTTGTTGTTGTACCTTCGCCAAATATTTTCTGAGCAAAAAGCTCAAGAGATCCCTTAAGGTCACAAAGTGTAATGTTCTTATCAACTACAAGACCTTCCATCTGTGAGAACATAGGTGAATGAGTTGCATCATCATCTGAACGGAATACCTTACCTGGAGATAATATCTTAATAGGTGGCTTGGATTTCTCCATTACATGTATCTGTCCTGATGAAGTCTGTGTTCTAAGAAGGAACTCAGGGCTTAAGTAAAAAGTATCCTGCATATCTCTGGCAGGGTGATCCTTGGGAGTATTAAGAGCTGTGAAATTGTAGTAATCATTCTCAATCTCTGTACCCTCATAGATTTCAAAGCCCATTCCGGCAAAAATGTCAATAAGAGTTTCTCTCATCTGTGTAACAGGATGGAGGTTTCCAGTGTAGCGAATCTTGGCAGGCATTGTTACATCCTGCTTCTCGCTCTCATATCTGAGCAAAAGCTCTTTTTCCTTCATCTTCCTGTCAAGCTCTTCAAAATGCTCAAGAGCCCACTGTTTAAGTTCATTAACATTCTTACCGTACTCAGCACGATCCTCAGCTGCAATATTCTTCATTTCCTTCATAAGTGCACTGATCTTGCCGGTCTTGTTGTCCATGAAGCTCTTCTTCATCTCATAGACAAGCTTGGAGCTGTCAAGTTTTTCAGAATTAGCCTTGATCTCTTCACGGATTGCTTCAATTTTCTGACGTAATACGCTGTTTTCCAATTATCCTTCCTCCTGCTAACAATAATGTAACTTCTACGATCGAGTAGGCTGATTCCTACTCGATTCTGCACACAGACATTCCGCACTTTGTGCTCCATGTCCTTACGACCGGCAAATGAATTTGTATGCAAGCATCCATTCGCTTGCCGGTCTTGTGCAACAAAAAATCCCATAGCATATAAAATGCTATGGGACGAGATTAACCGCGGTACCACCCATGTTCATACTCCGTATCACAAAGTATGCACTTAGTTTTCACAATTCAGTTCATGACCAAACTGTTCCACTTCATCCGTAACGTGGATATACGTTCAAGACTACAAGCTGATCTCAGCCTTCACCCTGACTGCTCCGGTGCGAAATTTCCGTATATATCATTGCCATAAGAGGCTCTCAGCCAGTGACCTCTCTCTCTTGAATGGATAATATAACATCTGTGGGTATCCCCAACACCATCAATACATTTATTTCTTTTTAATTACTTTAATATTCTATTTGTCATAATAACAAAAGTCAACATTTTTATCTGACGAGTTTTTTAAGTTCAAAGCCAAGCATTGTAATATCATCGAACTGATCTGCACTTCCTCTGAACGCCGCAACACTGTCAGACATAAAAGGTAATATTTCCGTAAAAGATTTGTCTTTAACCTTATTGATAACATCAACAAGGCGCTTTGATCCATACTGAATAACCTCTTCATTGATTGCTTCCGGAATTCCGTCAGTGTAAACAAATACCTTGTCGCCGGGATGAAGTTCAATATCATATTCCTTGGGCTTAATTCCTTCCACAGCAGCAAGTGCAAGGCTGTGCTTGTCTTTTATAATTTCAAATTCACCGTTAACCCGCTTTATAAGCGGATATTCATGTCCTGCATTGGCGCATTTCATAAGTCCGGTTTCAAGGTCTACGATTCCAATCCAGGCAGTCACAAACATCTCTGCATCATTTCCCTCACAAAGAGTGTTGTTGGCCCTTTCAAGGATCTCTGAAGGTGATCCCCCTGTCTCAGCAAAACTTCTTATAGCAGTTTTGCTCCTCATCATGAAAAGAGCTGCCGGTATTCCCTTTCCGGAAACATCAGCTATTACAAGTGCAATCTTATTCCTGTCCACAAAAAAGAAATCGTAAAAGTCTCCCCCTACCTCTTTTGCAGCCTTCATTGATGCATATATCTCAAACTCATCATTTCTTCCGGGAAATTCGAAGTTCCGAGGAAGAGACGATTCCTGAATTGTCCTTGCAAAAACAAGTTCCTGTTCTATCCTATTTTCCGCTGCCTCAATATATCCCTTAAGAGTATCAACCGTCTGATTGATATCATCTGACAGCGAAGCAAACTCAGAGGAGTTTCTGACAGTAACAATTTCATTTAGATTTCCGTTCGTGATCTTATCAAGAGATTCATTTATAAGGTCAATATTTTTGACAACAATCTGTCTGACCAGGAAAGCAATCAGAACATATATAACGGTGAACAGCAGAATATCTGCAAATGCAGTCTCATAGGCCTGTGCATTGCGGTTCCAGAATAGCTCGTCATGAGGCATATAGGTCAGAAGTATCAGTTCCGACGAGAGCATATCAACCTTATTAAGCGCATCCTCTCCCATGTAATCAGCTTTAAATATGGGTTTATCGATGCTTCCCGTAATGTCATCCATTACAGTTTCAGATAACTCAGAGCCAATATTCTTACCTGCAATGATAGTTCCGTCGCTTTTAATGATCTCGAAATACTCAGAAGCTCCTGGAACACAGTATTTAAGGCCTGCTTTAAACCTGTTTTTAATATCGCTTGAAGTCTGGATTATAGAGCTGTAACCATTTTGATAAGCTGATTGCGTCTGCAGAATAAAAGAAAAGATAAAATTGATAAAGATAACAGATACGGTAACCACAAAAAGCCACCGCTGAAAAGTCTGAGAAACCGAAATGTCTTCTCCTTTAGCTCTTTTAAAGGGATTCTTCCATTCGCCTGCAATTACTTCCAGGATAATAGACATTACAGCAAGTGCAATACCCGAGAAGATGATCATGGGTATAGAGCATGCCCTTACTACCACAAAAGCCATTCTCATATCAGCTCTGTGGGAAATAAATACAGCATACATATGGAAAACCTCCATGACAGCCCCCATAAAGAAAGCATACATAGGAGAAGGTTTCTTGCCCCTAAAGACCTTAAGATTCATCAAAAGTGCAACAAATCCGGCAAGGCATGTAGATACACTGCAGGCTATTCTGGTATAAGAGCCTATTCCAAAATATGTACCTACAATGTATCTCTCTATTCCGCCTATAAGGCCGGCAATAACACCCGAGAGCGGATGAAAGAAAAGTCCGGCTGCCAGCGGCGCCACATCTCGCAAATTAAGAAGCATATCTCCGAAATCAACCCCAAAATGAGTCGATAATACCGAACACATGCCATAAATAAGACCTATCAGGATTTTCCCTGTAAAAGAAATCTTTTTGTTTCTAAGGTATTTCCACAAAAAGACTGTGAGCACAATATAGAGAGCTGAAATTGCTGACATCTTAAGAATCATTGATAACATATTCTTTCACCCATTTAACTAAATCATGCAATTATTCATTCGCTATATTGATATTATAACACTTTTATCCCTGGAGTTTATTGACAAAAACCTGCGCCATTTCGCTGAGCTGCGTGCCCTTTCTGACTATATATCCAAAGGTGAGGTTCTCCTCTTCTTTGAGCTTAATAGCCTTGATCTCAGAGGAATTAAGGCTATCCCCGAGCATAGCCGCACCTACAGCATATCCGTTCAGTCCAAGCATAAGTTCAATAGAAGTTGCTCTTTCATTGGTGCTGATTATCTTCTTGTAATCATAGGTTGCAAGAGCCTCTTCTCTATAGTAAAAAGAAGTATTGTCCCCCTGATCAAAAACCATACATGGATAATCCTCAAGCTCATCAAGAGAAATCACCTCTCTGTCAGCGAGCGGATGGTGAGAGCTCAGGTACAGATAAGTATTTCTGGTAAACAGTTCATGAAATTCCAAAGACGCATCAGCAAATATCTTTTTAAACGTATTCTTATTAAAGTCACTAAGAGCAATGACTCCCACTTCGCTCTTTAATGTCTTGACATCTTCAATCACTTCGCTGGTCTGGGTCTCTCTGATATAGAACTGATACTCTTTAAGATCAAATTCTTTAACTGTATCAATAAAGGCATTGACTGCTATTGTATAATGCTGCATGGATACAGAAAAAGTCGGCTTATGATTTCCTGCATTTAAGTATTTTTCCTCAACTTTTTCAAACTGCTCAACAGCACTCCTTGCATATGCAATAAAAGAAGCTCCGGCAGGAGTAGTGACAACACCGTTGTGAACTCTTTCAAATATCTGAATTCCGAGTTCACTTTCAAGGTCTCTTACAGCGCTGGATAATCCCGGCTGTGAGACGTACAATCTGTCAGCAGCTCTTCGCATGGAGCATTCTTCATCAATCGCTATAATGTATTTTAGCTGTAATATCGTCATGTCTTCTTTACCTCACTAAAGGGATAAATTTTTGAATACATGATACCATATTACAGCTAATTACATACACATTTTTTATTAAATTTTATATCCTGTCAGCAGTATGTTCCTTTATCATTAAAATCACCAAGGATCAGCTTGCCGTCAATAGAGCTTTCTCTGTCTACCAGGTCGCCGGCTGTCTTCTTGTCGCCCTTAAAAACTGCACTTGAAGCTTTTCCTGCTGAGCCTTTCATTAAAAGAGTTCCTGCTTTTTTGTTTGTCTTGTTTACGCCACCTGTTACTGCTTCCAACTCATCATCGTTTAGTGACATCATTTCCTTGTTCTCCATAGTAACATCCTCCTTACTCAAGATACAATTATGCGTCATCCTTATATCTATATATACGAATGGAAAATAGTAATGGCAAATTATCAGCAATAAAAACGGGCATCCATTGTATCAATGAACACCCGTTTTCATGAGTTGTTTTCCAAGGGACTAATCCTCGTCTTTCTGTAGCTTTGTAAGCTACCCTTATTTATATAAATCACATTACCTAAACGGCATCTCGACATTCCCTGGCTCCGATGAAGCATCGCCACCCTCGCTGTAAATGTCCGCCGTCCCGATAACCTGTGCTCGTCTTCTGTGAAGCTTATGCCACTTGGACTGCTTAGGTTTTATCTTCAATGTGATTGTATATATAATATACCATCCGCCAATATATTTGTCAAGCATCTCTAATTAATTGTTTATATATTCAGACAATTCAAACAATTCCAGCATTTATGCGCAGACAATTCCACTGGCAAATAAATATTTGCTACAAAGCCCTTAATAAGGTATTATTTTAATGGATTATAGGTAAATGAATTTTATATGAAAAGAGGAAAATCATGAGTAATTATATTCTTAGCTGTTGCTCTACTGCAGATCTTGATGAGCAGCATCTTAACGAACGTGATATCAAGTATATTTGCTTTCATTTTCAATTGAATGACAAGGATTATCCGGATGATCTTGGTAAATCAATATCTTTTAAGGATTTTTATGACAGTATGGCTAAGGGCGCAATGACCAAGACATCACAGGTAAGCGTCGGTGAATACACAGAATACTTTGAATCATTCCTCAAGGATGGTAAAGATATTCTTCATGCAACCCTTAGTTCCGGAATTTCCGGTACTCTTAACTCAGCCACTATCGCCAGAGATCAGCTCAAGGATAAATATCCTGACAGAAAAATATATGTAGTTGATTCTCTTGCGGCATCAGCAGGCTATGGACTTCTTATGAATAAGCTTGCAGATCTCAGGGATCAGGGAATGGGCATTGATGATCTTTATCAGTGGACAATTGACCACAGACTTGAATGTCAGCACTGGTTCTTTGTATCAGATCTTAAATATCTGATCAGAGGCGGTCGTGTTTCCAAGGTTGCCGGTGCAATAGGAAGTGTATTAAATATCTGTCCTCTTATGAATGTCGATTATCAGGGAAGACTTATTGTAAGAGCCAAGGTTCGTGGTAAGAGCGCTGTTATAAAGGCTCAAGTTGAGAAAATGGTACAGCTTGCCACAAATGGTCTGGACTATGACGGTGACTGCTATATTTCAAATTCAGATTGTTATGAAGATGCAAGAGCAGTTGCAGATCTTATTGAAGAAAAATTCCCTAAGATGAAGGGAAAAGTTAAGATATACAGCATCGGAACTACTATCGGAAGCCATACAGGTCCCGGAACTGTAGCACTCTTCTTCTGGGGAAGCCAGAGAGTCGACTGATCTTATCAGAACTATGCAATAAAAAAGAGATTCGCAACCGCGAATCTCTTTTTTTAATGCATATAAACCTATTAGCTTATAAGCAACTGATGCGTACCGTAGCTGTGGATAAGATCAGTAATCTTACTGTCCTCTCCTATTACTGTAACATCAAGTGGTTTGAATAGATTCAGTGACAGAAGCCCTACAATTGACTTTCCGTCGATAAAACTGTGACCATCCTGAACATCAATTTCACAAGAAGACTTCGAGTTCATGTTAATGAACTGGATGATCTGGGATTTGCATCCCAACGATACCTTTACTTCTTTTCTCATATTTTTTCCCTCTCTCAAAAACCGCAGGTTACTACCGGCGACAGAGATTATATTAACACTATATAACAATAATGTTAACAGGAAAATTATAAAATTTATAAAAATTAAAAAAGAAGTTTCCGTGAAACCGCTTACAATAGGCTATTACGAATAATTGCGTTTGATTAATCGTTTCTGAAAATCCCCTTCCGGCATAGGATTGTCGTACAAGAACCCCTGAACATAATGACAACCCACGCTCTTGAGAAGTTCTACCTGATCCTGCCTTTCAACTCCCTCTGTCAGAACCTTTATTCCAAGATCCTCTGCCATATGGATAATATTTCTCAAAACAATTTCATCGTTGTCATTCACAGCCTCATTACATATAAATGATCTGTCTATTTTGATCATAGTAACCGGAAAATCTCTAAGATTGGACAAGGAAGAATAACCGGTACCAAAATCATCAATTGCGGTATCTATACCCTTTTCCTTGAGATTTTTGAGGAAATTGGTCATGAGTATACGCTCATCTTCATTGGCTGTCTCTGTTACCTCTATCTGTATCATGTTTCTCTTTATTCCGGCATCATCAATTATCTGTACTATTTCTCTTGCCAAATGCTTGTAGTTGAGATCTCTTCTTGAGAAATTGACAGACACCGGAACAGGTTCTATTCCGGCTTTCATCCAGCCCAGAATAAACTCACAGGTCTTTTTAAGGACATAGAGATCAAGTGATGCAACCATTCCCTCCTGTTCAAGAATAGGTACAAATTCCGTAGGGTATAGTACAACACCATTGCAAAACCATCTGGCCAAAGACTCGGCTCCTATTATCTCTCCGGTAAAAATGTCTACCTTTGGTTGCAGATATATCCTGAATTCGTCATTGGCTAGCGCTTCTTCATATCTGTCTTCAATCTGTTTCTGCCTGTATATCCTGGTGCTCATAGCCTTATTAACAAATACATAAGGCTTATTGGCAACATTCTTGGCATAATTAAGCGCCATGGCAGATCTTGAAATAAGCTGTCCCGGCTCCTTAAGTGATTCATCTACCGCGTAAACACCTGTAACAGCCGCAACCTTTATTTCCTCCTGCTTGCCATTCTTCATACCATAAACAGGAATGGAAGCTATATAATCAAGGAATTTCTGAGTTCTCTCTTTTTTGATCAGCGCGGTGTAATTGTCACCGCCAAAATGTGCGATCATTTCATCCGGCTCGCAAAATTCTCGAAGTTTCTGAGAATACCTCTTCATGATCTCATCACCTTCAGTAAGTCCATAACGCCTGCTGATAAGCCCAAAACTCTTAAGATTAAAGAAGAAAGAATCATAGTTCATTATCTCTCTGCTCTCACATAGTCTGGTCGCATACGCAATGAAACCACCGGAATTCGGAAGTCCTGTAAGATACTGGGTAAGCGCACTGTCTTTGACAAATTTACCCAAAAGAAATCTTTCTGTATGCATCATAAGAATATCTACAATGATTGCAAATGACTGATATTCTTCTTCATTCCATGATTTATTATCGCGGGTATATATGTGAAACGTCACTGTCTTACGCCCCGCAAGAGTATGTTTAAACAAATAGGACGGTGCCTCATTTTCCGGAACAGGCCCAAATAAAGGCACGATAACATCAGCTTCACCAGCCTGCTCTGATTCTCTTAGATTAGAAATAATGGCAACTATTGAGCGAAGCGAATACTCCTTGGAAACATCGGCAAGCGCACTTGGCGATATTTCGGGTGTAATCTCCTCTTCAGACAATATTTGAACAAAGTTCATGAAGCTTCTTTCGAATGTCATGAGTTAACCTCACTGAAAAAAATTGTCAGCAGTGTCATATATTATTATTGTACGAAAATATCAAGTTCTTTTCAACGATATTAGATGTATCTTTGGAGTTTTTCATGCCGTATACTAACAGACTACTTCCTATAGTACGAAAAAAGCTGCGTCATAAGACGCAGCTTCAATCATTCGTATAAAATTATTTCTTGTTTACAAGATCCTTAAGAGCCTTACCAGCTTTGAACTTAGGTGCTACAGATGCAGGAATCTTGATAGCAGCGCCAGTCTGAGGATTCTTACCTGTTCTAGCAGCTCTCTTTGTTGTCTCGAATGTACCGAAACCAACAAGCTGAACCTTTCCCTTTTTCTTAAGCTCCTTTGTTACTGTGTCTGTGAAAGCGTTGAGTGCTGCAGCAGCGTCCTTCTTTGAAAGTCCTGCTTCCTTAGCGATTGCATCGATAAGTTCTGTCTTGTTCATTAAATTTTCCCTCCAAAAAGAAATATTTTACTACATTGCCCATTCTACCACTATTTTGTACCGCAAACAAGCTATAAATGCCGAAAAATACACGAAAATCTAAATTTTTTATAATTTTTCCTTGTTTTACCTGCTTTTGAGAGCAATTTCTATCATTTTACCCAGATAAGTAAAGTCAGTTATATCCGGTTGTGGGAATTTTCTCGATAATTCGTTCGTATTATAAAAGAATACATAGCCCCCATTAAACACATCCTTCATCTTATATATGAAGGCATGTTTAATATCATGAGATGCAAAATAGCTGTCGGCTCTTGTGCCTGACCCAAGCTGTTTTTCAGGACTATCTATCACAAATACACCATTGGAATTAAAATGCTGGTCAAAATCTTCATCTTTAACAAAAGATATATCGGCTGTTACTTCTACTATACGCTTAATTCCTTTCTCCGTTGAAGTTTCTGTACTCTCAAGCATTTTAAAACCACAAAAGCTATTAGACACATCTCCATAAAATACATAGACATGATCAAGCTCGTATGTGCCTATTATCTTAAGAAGCTGTTCTGAAACTGCCCCTTCAGCTTCAAGTAAGTCTTCAATAGTATCAAGCACAAGCCTTATCTTATCGACAGGCGCTGCATCCTTGATAGTTTTATTTTCTTCCCTGTATAAGCCATCGACAATCTTCCCATGAATATCAGGATTGTACATGACATATCTGTTCTTGCCCCTGCTCTTGGCTCTATACAACATCTTATCAGCAAGATCAAACAAAGCGTCGTACTCAGAAAGGTCAGTTGGAAACCTGGCTGAACCAACTGAAACTGTTATAAGCGGATTGCCATTCTGATCCCTGTATAAGTTCTGTATGCTCTCACGGATAGGTTTTAAAAATGTACGAAGCGATGGGTTATCAGGTGCATCATCAATAATAAGCATCATTTCATCGCCTCCTATTCTTCCTGCCTTACCGTGGCTACCAAGAATATTTCTGATGGTTGTACTAACATCCTTAAGAACTTTATCACCAAAAGAATGTCCCTTAGTATCGTTGATATTCTTAAAGTTATCTATATCAAGTATGCAAAGGTTAAAAACACCGGACGGATGCGCACATCTAAACTTTGCATATTCAACAATCGTCTTTTTATCCCAAAGCCCTGTCCCAAAATCCAGGCTGTCCATGGATATCTTTTCTTCCAATTCAGAAATATCCTGCATCGTTATCTGGTAATAATCATTTCCGGAAATTTCTTTTTTATAGCACAGAGCAATTACCCAGTTCTCTTCTCCCTTATCTCCCATAAATCTAAAGCAGAATGAATAAGGCTCTTTTTCTGTGATTTTTTCAATCATCTCATAGATCAGATGACGATCATCCGGAAGTATCATCTCTAAAAAATTTTTATTAAGGTCAACCACTAACTTATCAGAGTTTTCTTCACCAATGTTTGCTATATTCAAATTTGTGTCTATTGTTACAGTACCAATTCCGTATCTGCTCATATTATTATTGCCTCAATATAAAAGAATGTCGCACGCAAGTACGCATCCTCAACGGAGCGTTTTAATATCATATGAAAAAACCATGGACTACCTTAAACTGGTAGCCCATGGTCACTTGCTAATTCAATATCAAAGAAGATCCTGGAAACCAGGTCTGTACAAATGTCTTGGAATACCATCAACCATGATAGGTCCAACATCACCCTGAATAAGAGGTCTTACGTAGGTGATAAATTCGTTAGTAACATATGTACCATCCTTGTTGATCCAATCTCTCGGAACTGTACGCTCGTCATTAGCAATCTTATGAACATCCTTAACCTCAGTTCCTGCCTGATAAGGATCATCGGATAGTCTCTCAATAACTACCATCTTGCCGCTGTCGCCCTCATCTGCAGCCTTCATGGCAGCACCGCCAACTTCATAAGCTTCGAGGATATCTACACGGCTTGCACAATGGCTTGCTGCTCTCTGAAGAGTTGAAAGCTCAATGGCACGAGTCTTACAACCGCATTCCTGAGAAACAACTTCGCAAAGATATCTGGCTGTTCCGGTTAGCTGCTTGTGTCCAAAAGCATCTACATATTCTATGCTGTTGCCAAGCTCACTGACATATTTGCCATCCTTGGTTCTGATACCCTCAGAAACCGCAACAACAACTGAAGCTTTGTTCTTAAGCAAAGACTTGATCTTCTTGATAAATGCATCCATATCGAATGGAAGCTCAGGAAGATAGATTGCATCAGGTCCGTCACAGTCCTCGCCCTTGGCAAGAGCTGTCGCACCTGTTAACCAGCCTGCGTTTCTACCCATTACCTCTACAATAATTACCTGGCCGCTAGTTGTTTCCAGTGACCAGCTATCTCTGATGATCTCCTTAACTGATGTTCCGATATACTTGGCTGCTGAGCCATATCCGGGAGTATGATCTGTCAGAGCCAGATCATTATCAATTGTCTTAGGACATCCAACAAATCTAATGTCAGATCCTGTGATGATAGCATAGTCGGAAAGTTTCTTGATGGTATCCATAGAGTCGTTACCACCGATGTAAATGAAGCAATCGATTTCCAACTTAACGAGGATTTCGAATATCTTCTCGTATATCTCTTTACTCTCGAAAATCTCAGGAAGCTTATATCTGCATGACCCCAAATATGCAGATGGTGTTCTCTTCAAGAGTTCGATATCAAGTCCACTCTGAATATGATCAGAAAGGTCTACATATCTTCCTTCCATAAGGCCTTGAACACCATGGATCATACCATATACCTTCTGGTATCCACGATCGATCGCAGTCCTATAAACTCCCGCAAGAGATGAGTTGATAGCTGCTGTAGGACCTCCCGACTGTCCAACAATAACATTACGTTTCTTTTTCTGTACCATTAACTCCTGTCCCCTTTCAAGTAATAAAAATACCTTATATTTAGTATATGTGAAAAATCGTCTAAGCTCAATCAAAACTTAAACGTTTTCATATACAATTTTACTCACTTTTCAGAACAAATTTTACTACAACAGGATTATGATCTGAACACTTAAATTCAGTATTAATTGTTTCAACATGATTAACCTGAATATTGTCGGAAACTATACATCCATCGAGCATGTAGTACTGAAAACTCTCAGGGCTCTTATCCTCTGCATCTATAAGCACTCTGTCAAGAGATCTGCACGTAGGATAAGTATCATCATACAGAAAACTGAATGTACTGCTAAAATCTTCTGTATTGATTATTCCGGCTTCCCATTTTCCTTCAAGCACAGGATATTTTGATAAATCTATATTAGAAAATGTCTGGTTAAAGTCGCCTGCTACAATTATGTAGTTTCCCTTTGCAACTTCATTATCCATAAGTTCTTTTAACATGTTAGTCTGTGCAATCTTACCTTCTCCGGAGTCATAGGCTTCAAGATGAAGGTTAATAATTACAAGCTCTCTGTCCGATTCTTCAACAGGATATCTTGTCACAAGAAGACATCTCTTAAGATTAAAGGTCCTTAGCGGCCACTTGAAGGGACATGGTAGTGCAACCCTCTCAGCAAGGCTTGTTTCATGAGAAGAGTAGGTAGTCTCTCCTGCAAGAACACGTCCGATTGGAGGCACAGGAAGAGGAACAAAAGAAACATTAAAGTTTGGAGCAAAGCTGCTCTGATACTTAAATACATCAGATTCACCCTCACTCTTTAATCTCTCAAGTTCATCAATAAAATATGATCTGGAAGAATTCCTGTCCAGCTCCTGCATCACAAGGAAATCAGGATTTATAGCGTCAACACGTTTGGCAATTTCTGACAAATTTTCCCTGACCCTTGATTCATCTGCGCTATATACCATTTTGCCGCCGTCCATGAAGAAGTCAGCATTATCTCCAAGGGCTCCATAGCCTATATTCCATGTCGCAAAAGTATACTCCTTGCCGGTAACAGTCGGATTTCCTGCTGTTCCTATGATTTCGACCTGTTCTACAGCTTCGGGCTTGTACTCATCTATTGTCAGATAAGCTACAAGCGTTACGACAACAAAAACTGCAACAAGTAAAACGGCTCCAAGTATTTTCAGTATTTTCTTCATAATAATCCTCTTAACAATTAATTATCAGTTACATAATGCAGCTCCATAGACGCAAAAGGGCATCTGCACTCAGTGCAGATGCCACTCTATATAATCCTAGAAATCTTCTTCCTCAAGGGCAATCCTCTTCCCTTGAGCCTTCCCAAGTCCATAAGCAATTCCTGCAACAGCAATTACTGCTACTACACAAACTGCGCAACCAATTAGCAGCTTCTTCTGATCTTCATCAAAGCTGTCCCATAAGTCCATGGCCTTGTTTATCTGATCCTTGCAAAAACCAACAGCAGTATCAACTACTTTAACAAAATCCATAATTCTATTACCCCCATAAAGAGTGTTATGTAACCCTACTTATTATGATAAACCTTTGCGTGTCTTTCCTCAAGTTTTTTTAGGACATAATCCCTCCAAACGAAATCAATGATAGCCGCAAAAGGAATAGCCAAAAGAATTCCCACAACGCCAAACAGCCTTCCTCCTACAACAATTGCTATCAGTATCATCAGAGGAGAAACTCCAAGACTTTCACCAAATAGTCTTGGCTTAAGGATATAGCCATCTATAGTCTGAAGAACTATTGTAAATGCTATAAATGCAACCGCATACCATGGGTTGACCAGAACAAGGATAAACGCTCCGATAACGCATCCAACAATAGGTCCAAAAGTCGGTGCGAGGTTAGTTACTCCTACTATTACAGAAATAAGTACTGAATAAGGCATTCCTGCAATCAGCATAAATATCAGATTCACTGCTCCTACAATTATTCCCTCTACGATATCAAAGCTGATATATCTGATAATAATGCTATTACATCTGTCTAAAAAGATTGCTACATTCTCATGGTTCTCAGGCTTCATGATAAGTCTGGTAAATCTGGCAAATCCATTTTTAAGTCTCGTCTTATCGAGTAAAAGATAAATCGCAAGAATAAAAGCAATCACAGCGTCAAACACACTCTTACCTATGCTGGCTGAGGTAGTTACAACATTTCCGACATTATTAGAGAAATATTCGCCAATCTTATCCAGGATCTTGTCGGTAAATGATGCCAACGCGCCAAGTTCTCCGCTAAACAAACCTGTAGTATCATTCTTCTCAAGGTCTCTTAGTACTCCCTGAGTAGTGGCTACATATCCGTCCACATTACTCACAAATGTACTGATACTGTCTGCAAGCTGAGGAATAAGTGCAACAAAGAGTAAAACAACGGCAAGAACGATCACAATGATCGTACAGCAAACAGAAAGCTTCCACTTGGCACTCTCATTTTTCATTTTTCTGAACACTTTATCATTAAAAACCTTGGAAAGCGGATTGAAAATATAAGCCACTATCATACCGCTCACAACAGGCTTGATGTAGCCATAAAGTGATCCAAATCCTTCAGTTATGCTCGAAAAGTTAGATAGTATCATATACAGAATAACAGCTGAACATGTAGCTATTGTATACGATACCCATTTCTTTTTGGGCAGATTCTTACCGATTTTCATATGTACCTCCATCTCATCATGAGTAGATCCATATATTATGGTGCCTAAAAATCTTTTGACACCTACATCATATTATAACGCATTTTTACAGATTATCTAAATTCATAATTATCTTTATGCTTCCTGATTACCTTTGTACTCTTTTTCTTGGCATTTTTCCTTACTCTGTTTTTGTGGTGATCATCGTATAGCACCTTAACAGCCGGATGGAAAAATCTGTTTATAAAAGCCCCAATCAGGAAAATATAAATACAAAAATACAGCCAGAACATCATAATAACAGGTGTCGCAAGACTTCCGTATATCGAATAGGTATCAGGAAGGCTCACATATAAAGAAAAAAGCCATGAAAAGACATACCAGACAATAGCTGAAAAAAGAGCTCCCGGAAGCTGATATATAAATTTCATTCTGGCACTTGGAATAAAGGTATAGATCATAGCAAAAGCAAATGTTGCTATTCCAATGACCATTATAAACTTGAAATTCACAAAGAATGATATGGCCGTCCATACGTGGGGATATGCGTTCATGATCAGTTGTTTGACGAAATCGCCAAAGACCATTATCACAAGCATTATAAGAACGATAACTATCATGGCGATTGTATAAAAGGCTGCTATCAGTCTCAGGTAAAAATAATTACGACGCTCATCTACATCGTAAATAATATTAAGCCCTCTGATAAGTGCCAGCATTCCAAGCGCCCCTGTCCAGATAGAAGCCACAGCCGAAATTGAAAAAACTGCAACTGACTGTTCATAGGCCTCCCCGACGATCCTGACCATAATATCATCGGCAAAATCCGGAGTCAGTTCCACCATTACACGTACAAGATCCTCTTCTGTAAGTGATGTGTAAGGGAGTACTGATGATAAAAGAATCAGCATAGGAATAAGAGACACAATAAGAAAAAACGCCGTACTACTGGCATAAGATTGCATATTCTTTTTTTGCATTCTGACTGAAAAGTCTCTTGCAAGAGCAAAAAGCGCAGTCTTAATGTTCATATTTTCTCCTCACATGGAAAAAGCAGCCATTTACATGACTGCTTTATTTTCCAAAAGAATTCCCAAAATGCCGGTTCCTGTTATTTGACTCCTAGCTGACGCCAGGTGGGTTACCGCAACCATAATCTCTGCCTTCCTCTCCCATAGCTGGTCTGCGCATGCGCAGGGCCGAAGGTGTGACATCAAAAATGATGATGTAGGAGTCCCGTTTAAAGTAATGTAGGTTCAAATTACACAGGAGTTGTCGGACATCCCAGGAGAACTAACCTGTAGTTCTTTTATACCTTTATTATAGCCATAGTCTCCTATTTTTCAAGGGGCTCAGGCCATATTTCACACTAATTTTATTTTGCTAAACAATGCTGAAAATATTAATGTTTAAAATATTATCAAATTGCTCTGGTAGCTTCCTTGAGCCATTCCTTAACAGCTTCATCCTGAATAAGAGGACTTACCTTATCATAAACCATCTTGTGGTACTTATTCAAAAGCTCAACATGTTCAGGCTTCATATAGCGGGTGTCAATAGCCTCAAGATCAATTGGAGCGTATGTAAGATGGTCAAATCCAAGGAACTTGCCATACTCATTCTCTGAGCGCTCAACAACCTCAATGATATTCTCAATACGGATACCATGACTGCCCTCGATGTAAACACCAGGCTCATCAGATACAATCATACCGGGCTCAAGGACTGCTTCTGAAACGCCTTCTGCATATCTCCATCTGAGGCTGTGAGGTCCCTCATGTACATTAAGAATATAACCGATGCCATGTCCTGTTCCGTGGTTGTAATCAATTCCTATATCCCAAAGTGGTCTTCTCGCATAAACATCAAGGTTTCTGCCAGTGCAACCTTCAAGGAAAAGAGCATCAGCCATCTGAAGCATTCCGGCTACAGTAGCTGTATAGTGCTTCTTGATCTCATCGGAAATCTCTCCAACTACAATAGTTCTGGTAACATCAGTTGTTCCGCCCATGTATGTTCCGCCTGAATCTACAAGGAGCATTCCCTGAGCCTTAACTTCTGCCGCATTATCCTTGGTAGCTTCATAATGAGCCATAGCTGCGTTGGCATTATATGCACTGATAGTAGGGAAAGAAAGCTCAATAAAGCCCGGAAGTTCAGCTCTCATTGAATCAAGCTTCTCTGCTGCTGTATACTCAGTCATCTCTACCTTGCCAACGTTATGTTTAACCCAATAGATAAACTCAGTAAGCTTAGCACTGTCTCTAAGATATACTTCCCTGATATTCTTAAGCTCAGTGTCATTCTTGACAGCCTTCATAAGCTCAGTAGGATCTTTCTTGTTAACAAGCGCTACCTTAAGCTCATCAGCCTTGGCAGACAAAGTCTTATAGGTAAGGAAGTTTGTGTTTCTCTTATCGTAGAGAACATCTCCATCAAAAGAAGCACCTGAAATAAAGCTCATGATCTCATGGTAATCCTTAAGTTCGATGCCCACCTTATCGCAATAAGCTCTCGCTTCATCTGTTACCTCTTTATCCTGAACAAAGAGAATAAACTTATCCATAGTAATATATGCATAAGCAAGGATTACAGGGTTGCACTCCACATCATTACCACGAATATTTGTAAGCCAGCAGATATCATCAAGTTTTGACAAAAGATGTGCCTTGGCATTAACCTTCTTCATGGCCTCTCTGACATCTGAAAGCTTCTCTCCAAAGCTCTTTCCGCAAAGTTCATCCGGAAGAACATACATGTCATGACATGGAAGTGCAGGTCTGTCTGTCCATACTTCTTCAGCAAGATCCTTATCTATCTTGAGACTGATCTTCTTGGCAGATAGTTTTTTCTCCAGCTTCTCTCCAATACTTGTTGAAACAACTCTTCCGTCAAAGCCAAGAGTCTGTCCCTCTTTCATATTCTGGAAAAGATACTCTTCAATTGTAGGAACACCGGGATTCATCATCTTATAGAGTTCTACCCCTGTGCCCTTCATCTGGTTCTCAGCCTGGATAAAGTATCTTCCATCTGTCCACATGCCGGCAAAATCCTGACCGACAACAAGTGTTCCGTTTGATCCGTCAAATCCGCAGAAATACTCTCTTACCTTAAAAAAGTCTGCAGAATACTCTGAATTGTGGAAATCAGATGTAGGCATCATGTAATAATCAATACCGTATTCAGCCATCTTCGCACGAAGCTTAGATAGTCTGTCTTTTATAACAACATTCTCACTAGACATTGCTTATTAGTCTCCTTTACAAAATCTATTTTGTCTAAAGACACAAAAAAGTGTGTCAAACAATCTATCACAAATTGTATCACAGAGAAACTATCTTGCAACGAAAAAGTATCTTACTATTATGATGATTGACATTTTATGTGCTATAATGTTCTAGATTTAAATGAAGCAATGTTAACCTGACATATGCAAATTTATATGAAGGAGATCCGAAAATGGAAGAAAAGGATATTTTAAAACTTATTGATCACACACAGCTCCAGGCTAATGCTACATGGGAAGATATAGTTTCTCTTTGCGACGAGGCTGTTAAATATGGCACAGCTACAGTTTGTATTCCTCAGGCTTACTTAAAGAGAGTTCACGACAAGTATGGCGATAACTTAAAACTTTGCACAGTTATTGGTTTCCCTCTTGGATATAACTCAGCTCACTCCAAGGTAGTTGAAGCTCAGGATTCAATCGCTGACGGTGCTGAAGAGATTGACACAGTAGTTAATATCAGTGATGTCAAGAATCACAGATATGATGAAGTAAGAAAAGAGCTTAAGATGATCCGCGAAGCTTGCGGTGACAAGCTCCTTAAAGTAATCATCGAGACTTGCTACCTCACTGAAGAGGAAAAGATCGAGCTTTGCAAGATCGTCACAGAGGTTAAGGCTGATTACATCAAGACATCTACAGGCTTTGGTTCAGCCGGTGCTACACTTGCTGACATCGAGCTTTTCAAAAAGCACATCGGTCCTGATGTTAAGATCAAGGCTGCCGGCGGTATCAGAACAATCGAGGATGCACTTGCTTATGCAGAGGCTGGATGCAGCCGTATCGGTTCATCAAAGGTTGCTCCTCTCATCGCAGCAAAATATAACCTTTGATCTGTAATAGATATTTCAAAAAATATGCTATGACACAAAACAAGCCCTTAAGCTTTTTTTGCTTAAGGGCTTTATTATACTTATATCTTTGGTTCCAGGGCCTTTTTCTCATTCTTGATTTCCCAGTGGATAAGGAAAGTAAGCGCAGCTCGCAAGGTAATGATCGCGCCAAGAATTCCAAGTTCTGCCCAGTCACGAACCACTACTGTTCTAAGCACCTCGCCTCCAAGCTTGAATTCAAGAGCAAGTGCTATCCCCTGTGCGAGCCCAAGCCTTATTGACTCATCCTTTTTGAGCCAGTATATAAAGCTTTTAATAGCAGTAAATACAAGAATACAGATTCCAAATAGTTCAAGAAGAAGTGTCGAAAACTCTACAACATAACGAAGTATACTTTCTGCGCTCTGATATACAGCTTCCATAGATTCCCTCCATATAAGCAGATGCATCTGCACTGTCCAAAACGTTTTGCTCTGCTGCACAAATACAGATCAGTCTCTGTCTGTCATATCAACGTATTCTTTCCTTGGTTCAATAGCCATATATGCTGGTCTAATGATCTTACCGTTATTGGCAAGCTCTTCCATTCTGTGCGCGCTCCACCCAACAATTCTCGCAATCGCAAAGATAGTAGGATATAGTTCTTCAGGAAGCTCGAGCATTCTGTAAACAAAGCCTGAGTAGAAGTCCACATTCGCGCTGACTCCCTTATACATAGTTCTTTCTCCGGCAATAAGTTCAGGCGCAATCTTCTCAACCATCTTATAAAGAGCAAGCTCTTTTTCCTTACCTTTCTCAACAGCAAGTTTTTCTACAAAGCCTTTCAGTATTACAGCTCTCGGATCTGACTTGGAGTAAATAGCATGACCTATACCATAGATTAGCCCTGCCTTGTCAAAGGCCTCCTTATTGAGAATTTTATCCAGGTAGGCCCTGACTTCATCCTCATCCTCCCAGTTGCTCACATTAGCCTCAATATCATCAAACATATGGACAACCTTGATGTTGGCGCCGCCGTGTCTGGGCCCCTTAAGAGAGCCAATAGCAGCCGCTATAACAGAATAGGTATCCGTCATTGATGAGCTGACTACATGAGTTGTAAAAGATGAATTATTACCACCACCATGTTCCATGTGAAGAACAAGGCAAATATCTAAAAGTTTAGCTTCAAGCTCTGTATACTTACTATCCGGCCTTAGCAGATACAGAATAGTCTCTGCTGTAGAGAGTTCTTCCTTTGGCGGATGTATAATAAGCGAATTGCCCTCATGATAGTGATTATATGCATGATATCCATATATTGATAAAAGAGGAAACATGCTGATAAGCTGAAGGGATTGCCTGAGTACATTAGGTAATGAAACATCGTCCGCATGATCATCATATGAATAAAGAGTCAGCACGCTTCGGGCAAGAGTATTCATCATATCCCTACTTGGAGCCTTCATGATAACATCACGAACAAAGCTTGTTGGAAGGCTCTTGTAGACTCCCAGAAGCTTTTCAAATTCAAACAGTTCTTTTCCTGTTGGAAGCTTGTCAAAAAGAAGCAGATACGCACATTCCTCGAATGCAAATCTGTTCTCTTTGACCGCAGCATCTATAAGCTGATGGACATCGTAGCCTCTAAAATAGATTTCACCATCAGCCGGTATTTCCTTGCCATCAACATTTTTCTTGGCGATTATTTCTGATATTCTGGTAAGACCTGTAAGTACACCCTTACCATTTAGATCACGAAGTCCTCTTTTGACATCGTATTTGATAAAAAGATCATTTTCGATAAGATCAGCTTCTTCTGAAAGCTTGGACAGTTCAACAATTTCCGGTGTGTTTTCCGAGTAATATCCCTTGCCTAAATCCATACGCACCCCCTATATTAAACATTCAATTTCAGTTTGAATTATTTCTTATCAAATGTGAGTGTTACGCAACCTCACTTAAGATTAATAGAATTTTCTTTTGCCCTTGTCGATCATAAGATTTCCAATGAGAAGGACAACCAATGCTATACCATATATTATAACATGAATATCCCCTCTGCCGATAAGGTCACAAAAAATACCTGTTACTCCAAGTAACACCAAAGCGATTCCCTGAGCCACATGACGAGGATAAGAATAGTTAATAAAACCTGCTCTGTCCTTCATCTTCTGAACATTTACATCAGGTGGGATCATAACTCCCACCTTGATCTTGTCTACAGTCTTCATCTGAACTGCATAGTATAGGATCATGGCACCACCGATGATGATTGCCAGATCAAATATGTTGTTAAAGGTATCCATTACATTCCTCGGTTCCAAACAAATTACTGATCATGATAATAAAACTCTTCAGGCATTAAGAAAATCGCAAACAGCTTTTAACATATCAGCTTTATCAACTACTGTCTTATGTCTGATTTCTGCAGTTCTGATAGAAGAAACTGCCTCAGGTATAGCAACTCCTGAAACCTCTGAAAGTTCATCTGCAAGTGCAAAGTCATCCTTGCTCTCATCGCCCTTTCCAAGTGCATTCATTACGCTTCTGGTAAACTTGAACGGGCTTGCTGTTGATGCAATAACAGTTACAGTCTTATCTCCTGTCTCCTGGACATACTTGCTGTATACAGAGCTTGCAACTGCTGTATGTGTATCCATAAGATATCCGTTTGATTCAAATACCTTTCTGATCGTAGCTGCTGTCTCGTCTTCTGTAGCAAAGCCGCCATAGAAATCTGCCAGCTGCTCTCTCATATTATCAGTAATCTCATATTTACCATCCTGAGACAAAAGAGCCATCAGATTAGCATTCTTCTGTGCATCATCTCCTGCAATATGATAAATAAGCCTCTCAAGGTTACTTGAGATCAGAATATCCATAGAAGGAGATGAAGTCAAAACAAAGTCACGATTTCTGTCATATTCACCTGTCTGGAAGAAATCAAACAATACCTTGTTGGAATTGGATGCGCAAATAAGCTTGGCAATTGGCACTCCCATATTCTTGGCGTAATAAGCAGCAAGAATATTACCAAAGTTACCTGTAGGTACTACTACGTTTATAGAATCTCCGTCAGCAATCCTTCCCTCTTTGAGAAGTTTGGCATATGAATAAACATAGTAAACAATCTGTGGTACAAGTCTTCCTATATTGATGGAATTTGCAGATGAGAACTGGAAGCCCTTGGCATCAAGCTCCTTGGCAAGTTCCTTGTCTGTAAAGATCTTCTTAACTCCGGTCTGCGCATCGTCAAAGTTTCCTTCGATTCCAATAACGCAGGTATTGTCGCCCTTCTGAGTAACCATCTGCTGTTCCTGAATAGGGCTTACACCATGTTTAGGGTAAAAAACAATGATCCTTGTGCCGGGTACATCAGCAAAACCAGCAAGTGCTGCCTTTCCTGTGTCTCCACTTGTTGCGGTGAGAATAACTATCTCATTCTTGACATTATTCTTCTTGGCTGCTGTAGTCATAAGATATGGAAGAATTGAAAGGGCCATATCCTTAAAAGCAATCGTAGCTCCGTGATACAGCTCAAGATAATATGCTCCTCCTGCCTCTGAAATTGGAGCAATCTCATCTGTATCGAACTTGGAATCATATGCATGAGAAATGCAGTATTTGAGCTCTTCCTCAGTATAATCGGTCAAAAGAAGCTTCATTACCTCATAAGCTGTCTCTCTGTAATCAAGCTGTGCTATCTCTCTGAGAGTTTTTTCCAAATGCGGAATATGATCAGGGACATATAAACCTCCGTCTGGAGCAAGTCCTCTTAAAATTGCTTCAGATGCCTTAATCTGGCCCAAAGCCCCTCTGGTGCTACTGTACAAAACTTCCTTTGCCATTGCTTTTACTCCTCTTTTATTGGTAAAATAAATATGTATTAACGATATACTGACACTAAATGCAATTAGTGATACAAAGAATATAAAGAGTAGCGATAATATCCCTCTTTGAATACACAGTATACCATAATACCATCTAATATATCTACACAATATTTTAGCACTTTGAATTATTAAAGTTATGCGTTTTGCCTATTTTGTAATATAGTGGGGGATTTATCTTGAAGAGCAGAAAAAGTACCGGAGTTTATTGTACAACCTTAAAAGATGGAACACCTTCATACAGAGCTTCTATTACCTATGGTGGCAAGCACATCTCTCTTGGTTCTTTTGAAAGCGAAAAGAAAGCCGCGAAGGTTTTTCGTGAAGCTTCCAGGATTCTCAAAGACTGTTCTATATCTCTTTCTTCATATAAAGAAACTATGCTCATTCCCTTTGACAAATATGTCTGCCTTATAAACTATCGTGACAAGGGAATGTATATTCCAAATCCGATATATCTTGAAAAATCATATTTTACATATCACTTAGAGCCTGATTACGCCCTGAAATTCGATATTGAAGATCTCTTTTACTACTCTTCGCACAAGATCATGAAAAGAGGATCTCACTTATTTGTTGCTGACTACGGAAGCCAGCTCTCTGTACTCCAAAGATACGGCATCCAAAGCTATGCTGTTGAAGGAAGGGATTATCAGTTCGTCAATGACGATCCAACTGATTTTAGATACGAAAATATTATAATACTGAACAGATATCGCGGTGTAAGGCAGTTCGCAGAAAAAGGCTTTATCAGATATAAGGCCGTGATCCATGTTCGCAGCAATTATGTCATAGGCAAGTACAACTCCGAGGCAGAGGCTGCTATAGCTTACAACAAGGCCGCAGATATCCTTACAAGAAATGGGATAAAGAAAAACTTCCAGCCCAATTTTGTAGAAGACTTATCTCCATCACAATATGCAGACATTTATATGAAGCTCAAGATTTCACCCAGGATTGAGCGAGTAAAACCGAGATAGCTTTATGTTTTACCGATAAGTGTTGCCTTTAATTCATTCCTGCGTTACGATTAACTCCGAACGAATTGAGAACAATCTAAATACCATAAAAGTTTATTGTATTATTAAGAATTCAGTTTATGGTATGACAGGAGTAAAAATGGCAAACCCAATGGCAGATAAATACGCTAAAGACATGACACAAGGAGATCCCACAAGGCTCATCCTTGCTTTCATGCTCCCCATGATGATGGGAAATATATTCCAGCAATTCTACAATATAGTTGATACCATTATTGCAGGAAGATTCATTGACGCAAAAGCTCTCGCAGCTGTAGGCTCAACCGGTCATGTCACGAATCTTTTCTTTGCTCTCGGCAATGGACTTGCAACCGGTATCGGCATCGTTGTGTCTCAGTTTTTTGGCGCCGGCAACATGAAGGGTGTCAAAAAAGTCATCACAAATGCCCTTGTAATAGTAACTGCAACCTCTGTTTTTGTAGGTCTTATAGGCTTTGTATTTTCAAGGCCTGTCCTTACCTACGTCATGAAAACACCCGAAGATATCCTGGAGAACGCCGTAGCATATATGTCAATTACCTGCATAGGCTTTTTTGGTACAGCGCTCTACAATACCATATCGTACATTATGCGCGGAATAGGCGACTCCAAAACTCCGCTTTATTTCCTTATTATTTCAAGCTTTTTAAATGTAGCAATGGATCTTGTTTTTGTCATTGCCTTTGGCATGGGAGTTTCAGGTCTTGCAATCGCAACCATAACAGCTCAGATTTTATCAGCTGTATGTTCAATAACCTATGCCTTTTTCAAAAATCCTGTTTTCAAAATTGATAAATCCGATTGGAAAATGGATCCGCACATCATAATCAAATGCTATAAAATAGGCGGATCAATGGCGCTTCAGAGCGGGCTTGTCGCCTTATCCTTCGTAATACTGCAGAGAGTTATCAACTCCTTTGATTCCGTTGTTGTAGCAGCATTTACTACAACCAGCAAAATTGAGAGCCTCGTAAATATGCAGTTCAAGGCCCTTCAGGATTCTCTTTCAACCTTTACAGGTCAGAATATCGGTGCCAAACAGGGTAAACGTGTCAGAAAAGGTTTCCAGAATGGTATGAAGATGATGATCCTGTATGCAGTTGTCATGATCATAGTTATGGGATTATTTGGAGATGTATTAGTAAAGATATTCATAGACAGTTCAGAAACAGATATTATTGCCTATGGCTCAAAAGCTATGCGTATTCTCTCATACTTCTATCTTCCACTTGGAATGATATATGTATGCCGCGGAACCTTAAACGGAGCAGGCGATGCCAAATTCCCGGCAATTTCCGGTGCATCAGAAATGATCGGACGAATCATCTTCCCTGCCCTCCTCTGCTCTTTACCATTTATCGGAGCATGGGGACTTTGGATTTCCACCGGAATTACCTGGACAATCGTAGGCGTAACAGCCTTTATCCGTTTCAACATGAAAGACTGGCGTGGCGGCCTGGACATCTAAGCCTTACCCCTTCAGGAGGGGTTAAAGCTTAAAGGCGGGTGGTCCACTTGGTGCAGTCAATTATCTGGGTTGCAAGAGACTCGTAGAAGTCTGGCTCGTGGCAAACCATGAGGATACTGCCCTTGTAATCTTTGAGAGCTCTTAGGAGTTCTGCCTTGGCATCTACATCCAGGTGGTTTGTTGGCTCGTCAAGAACAAGAAGGTTGGATTCTCTGTTTATTAGTTTGCAGAGACGAACCTTGGCCTGCTCTCCACCTGAAAGGACTTTGCACTTGCTCTCAATATGCTTGGTTGTAAGACCGCATTTAGCAAGGGCTGAACGAACCTCATACTGAGAAAATCCGGGAAATTCTTTCCAGATTTCTTCCATACAAGTAGTTTCAATATCAGGAGACATCTCCTGTTCAAAGTAGCCGATAGCTACATTTTCTCCCTGTTCTACGGAACCACTGATTGCAGGGATAAGGCCAAGAATACTCTTAAGAAGTGTTGTCTTACCAATCCCGTTTGCGCCTGTGAGAACTATCTTAGAGCCGCGTTCCATTGTGATGTTAAGAGGTGATGAAAGGGGCTCGTCGTATCCAATGACAAGATCCTTGGTCTCAAAGAGTACCTTTCCGGGTGTTCTGGCCACCTTGAAATTAAACTCAGGCTTGGGTTTTTCCTGTATTTTCTCGATAATGTCCATGCTATCAAGTTTCTTTTGACGAGCCATAGCCATATTTCTGGTAGCGACTCTTGCCTTATTTCTTGCAACAAAATCCTTGAGGTCAGCAATTTCCTGCTGCTGTCTGTTATAGGCAGCTTCTCTCTGTGCCTTCTTCATCTCATAAACTTCCATGAATTTGTCATAATCGCCAACATAGCGGTCCAGGCTGTGAGTCTGACCATCCATATGATAAATGATATTAACCACACTATTAAGAAATGGTATGTCATGAGATATCAGGATAAAGGCATTATCATAATCCTGAAGATATCGTGTGAGCCATACAATATGCTCTGCATCAAGATAGTTAGTGGGCTCATCCAAGAGAAGGATATCCGGCTTTTCCAAAAGGAGCTTTGCAAGCAGAATCTTGGTCCTCTGTCCTCCGGAAAGCTCAGTAACATCCCTGTCAAGGCCAAGATCAAGAAAGCCCAGTGCTCTTGATACTTCCTCTATCTTGGAATCTATCAGGTAAAAATCCCTGTTTGTCAAAAGATCCTGGATTGTTCCAAGTTCCTCCATGTATGCCTCAAGCTGAGCTTCATCAGCTTCGCCCATTGCATCACAGATTTCATTCATTCTGCTCTCCATTGCATATAAAGGCTCATAAGCAGATGCAAGAACGTCACGAATAGTCATCCCCGGCTTAAGCACTGCGTGCTGGTCAAGATAACCTACATTGATGTTTTTGGCCCATTCAATTTTGCCCGCATCAGGCATAAGTTTACCAATAATAATATTCATAAATGTGGACTTGCCTTCGCCATTAGCTCCGACAAGTCCAATATGTTCACCCTTAAGTAGTCTGAAGGAAACATCGTCAAAAATGGCTCTGTCTCCAAATCCATGGGTTAAGTGTTCAACATTTAATATACTCATAAAACTCCTCAAATAATTTATTTTTATTTATCTCACCTTTTTATACAGGTAATACATAAAATCATAATCTCCCCAGCCGTATTCCTCCTGGTCGATCAGATCATAGTGAACATCAATTGATTCCGGAATATAATCCCTGACAAGAACATAATCAATAAGCCCTTCTCTTACATATCTCTCCTGCTCCATATATGGGTTATTTGCAGGGTCATCAATATCCAGAGTCTGGGTCTGGAACCATCTGCAGCTTGGTACTATATCACAAAGTGTGTAAAGTCCTGCGTCCAGACATCCCACATTTAAAAGAGTAGGGTTGTTTGTTTCAAGGACCTCATCTCTGAATCTGTACAAAAAGAATTCTTCTCTTTTCTCTGCCATAAAAGGAACATTCATGGAAAAAGTTGCTATCTGCATAAGAGCCATCATAAGAGCAAAAATAGGAAGGCCCATAAACCCAAAGCCCGACGATTCGATTTCAGCCAAAGCGTTTAATCTGTTGGCAATAAAAGCTCCTCCAAATACTGCAAAAATGCTAAGCGGAAGCGAATAATAAGGAAGCTCTCTTCCCCCGCCAAAGATGCCAACAAAAGTAAAAGCAAACAATACAACAACACTAATTCTGGCAAGCCAGGCTGCATTAGGATCCAATGCGCTAGCCACAAGGCCTGCAATTACCAGAAACATATACATCCAGTTATTCCAGATAAGAAAGTAAAAAATCTTGATCATTGACCATATTGCCTGCAGTAAGCCTGCGCCTTCTGCGCCTACCTTGCTGTAGACAAAGACATTGACATGAATGTATCCCCAGTACCATTCGTATAAGCCGCCCTGGATACCAAAATAAATGATCCATGGAATAAACGGCACAAACATTCCTCCAAGAAAAACAAGGCAGGCTCTGATTCCTCCCAGAAAATCACCAAGAACAAGATAGGCTATAAACACCAGCATCATCCAGGCAAAGAAAAATCCAAGGCCCGTGAATTTGATATTGGCAATTATTCCCGCCAGCACGCCACCGGCAAAAACGGTTCTAAGTGACATAGTTTTTTCAGGATACTGTCCTTTGAAATAATCAGTAAACAGATATAAGCCTGCCATCATAAAGGGAAGGCATATTTCCTCAGCAGATCCTCCCCACCAAAAGCTTCTGGAACTCACCATTCCGCCCATGACAAGTATAGCCAGCGAAAGTGACGCTTTCTGTCCTGCATACAATCTGATGATCCTGTAGGCAAACACAAGATCAGCAATTCCAAAGAGGATTTCCATTATAAATACGCCGGTAAAATTTGTATGGGAAATCAGATAACACAGCCCGTAAAAGAAATACAGATACATTCCCTTCTGGTCAAATATATCCCTATAAGGCATTTTGCCATTAAAAATACCCTTTCCTACGCTAAAATAGCTATTGGCATCATCCCAATTATTAAGCGGATACAAAAAAGACGATCTGCTGGCAAAAGCGAAACATGCAAAACCAGCAAGCATAAATAAAAAACACTTGGATAATAAGGCCTGATCCTTTTTCTGCATAAACTCTCTCCAAATATATAGTGATGTAGGTCTCAAAAGGAATATGTAGATACCTATGATACACCTGCATTATCTTTCAGCGCTCATACCATGATATAGTGTAACACTTTATAAATCAACAAAAATGATAATTAAAAAACAATAAACAAATATGATATATATGATATATAACTATAGAACTCAAAAAAACTGCCCCTCTTTTTATTAAAGGGGCAGCGTAATCTCCGCGACTATTATTCTGTGATCACAACCGGCTGACCAGTTACGGGATCATACTGAATGGGTGTAACAGGAACAAATTCCTTAGGTTCTGCAGGTGCATCATTATCAGCAGGTGTAGATGGCTGAACTGCCGACTGAGCTGGCTGTGCAACAGGATGTAGTGGTTCTCCTGTCATTGGATCAAAGTTCATTGCCGGCTGTATCGGCTGCATCACTGGCTGAACTGCAGACTGTGCTGCAGGATGTAGTGGTTTTCCTGTCATTGGATCAAAGTTCATCGCCGGCTGCACTACTGGCTGAACTGGCTGTTCTACCGGATGAAGTGGTTTTCCCGTCATAGGATCAAAATTCATTGCTGGCTGAACAGGCTGCATCACTGGCTGAAGCGGCTGGCCCGTCATCGGATCAAAATTCATCGCTGGCTGAACAGGCTGCGCTATTGGCTGAAGTGGCTGTCCTGTCATAGGATCGAAGTTCATCGCTGGCTGAACCGGCATTGGCTCAAAGCCCATAGCTCTCTGATTGTACATCTGAGCTGCAATTGTAGCTCCAGGATAATACCCTGTAGGAAAAAGAGCTGTATCGGAAGCTGAGAGCTTTTTAACTTTTCTGATCGCATATATAGTAATACAAATCTCAAACACGAAGAATACTACTATTGCTATAGGATAATAATCTGAAACTGAAAGACAGAAATCATAGAATCCGTGAATACCTACAGGAACGATAAGTGCCTTTTGCAGGTTTGTTTTCATGCCGTTCTTATCGCCAAGTGCCTCGCACCTCTTGGCAGCTCCAAAATAGCTTCCCATAAATACTGCATCAATTGCATGGCCGGGAACAGCAAGAACGCCTCGCATAACTGCAGTTGTTATAGAAGCATCCGTAAGATACAGAATGTTCTCAAGAACCGCAAAACCAAGTGAAGCAAAAACCGCATAAACTACAGCATCAAAAGTATAATTAAATGCGGGATGTTTCCAGGCAACTTTCTTAACTACAACGTATTTACCAAGCTCTTCCGCAAGAGCTACAACAAAGAAATTTTCCAAAAAGATAAAAGGTAAGCTGTCCTCATACAGGAAAAACCCGAGAATATCATCCCCTAATAGTTCAAGGATCACTGCGCTGATCGTTGTAACAACGCCATAAAGAAAAATCTTAACCAAAAGCTCTACAGGCTCTTTCTCAACTTTATCTGCCTTGTAGATAAAGTACATTAGTACTGCTGCCGGCAATATAGCCAAATAAATCATAACCATCTTCATTCTCCCATTACAAAACTGATTTCATCCGAAAAACTCTCATATCTGGAACATACTGTAATATAATATCCTTCATGCTCATATTCCGTAAAAAAGATATTCTCAAGAGCATCGCCATCATAATAGGCCTTGTCCCCATGCTCTAAATCTATGAATATCTTGCGTGGATCCATTGATAGTCCCTTGCCGTAGTACTTCATAATGCTCTCTTTCATAGTCCACATTTTAGTACATAAACGGTCAATATCAGACTGGTTCTCCGAACGATATTTAATATACTTTATCTCCTCATCCTTGTAAACAAAATTCATCAAATTTCCGCTGAATCTTTCAGGCTCCTGAACATCGATTCCTACCGGTGCATCAGAAAAAGCGCATACAGCTATTTTACCCGAATGTGAAAGGTTAAATTCCAAGCCTGTAGCGCCTTGTAAATATGGTTTTTCATTCTGATCTTCCAATATAACAGAATCGGTAAAGCCAAGCATATCAAGGCCTCTTTTAAGGACTATCCCTGCGCCAAGTGACAAGAGCTTACTGTTTAGTGGCCTGAATTTGTCTATCTTAGCCTTGCGCTCTCCCAGCATTTGGCTATACCAGTAATCAAATTTATCCTTGTCCTGTAAAAAATCAACATCTATCCCCAGAACAAAATTACAACTATTCATCTTCCTCAAGTCTTTCCACACCATCTTTTGTTATAACAAGATGTTCCCCATGCCAGAATCTATTCTGTAATTCATTTTTGGTTATCGTAGGCGACAAAAAATCACCTTCAGCATAATTTATCGGTACTTTCAACATTTTATCATATAATAACCTGCTGTCTATTCCTGACAGGACCACATTTTTCTTGAGCTGTATGATCATATTGACCCTGTTCTGCAGAACAATATCAGCATTATCCATATTATCATTGTCAGTTTCATAAATGCTTCTGATATCAAGGATAACTCCTTCAAACTCATAATTTACCAGCGTATTAAGTCCCAAAAATCCCGCTTCATATTCGCTTATGTACATTCTAATGCCATAGCTGACAAAGCTGCTCATCATCTGTGACATAGCTTCCCTTGCATATATTGCATACGACTCTTTCAATACAAAAGCAATAAGAGAAGGATCTATGCCATAATGATCAACTATGTTTTTGACATTTTTGACGAACTCATTTTTTATAACAGTCGCAGACATGATAGGTACAAAGACAAAATCCATCTGCATATCGGATTTATCAACACCATAGGATAAAAATCTGCAGACCTCTTCTATGATCTTATACTGAATTTCATCTATAAATCCAGTTCCTTCTGCAACTTCCATAAATTCTCTTGTTGGGATCACGCCAAGAATTTCATCCTGGAGCTTAAGCGTCATATGTGCAAGCTTGATCTTAAGGCCATCCATGGAATAAACAGGAGTATACAGATAACTAAATTTTTTGTCGCTGATACCGCGTCCTATAGCCTTTTCAACTTCAATTTTCCTTACCAGAAAATCAAGATCAGAGCCTATCAGTATTTTCTTTTCAGTTCCGTCAAGGCTTGAAGAATCCAGTAAAAAAATGTCATTTATACTTGAGAACTGTCCCGGACAGTCCGCAACAAGAATCCTGGTATCAAGCCTTATACTGCTGCCCTCATATTCCCAGGTTCTGTCAAATCTTTCAGTTATCCTGTCTACAAGAGCCCTGATGTCCTCATCGCTATAATCAGTACATAACAGGTAAAAGACTTCAACTCCGGTGCGATAGGCATAGGTTTCTTTTTTGTTATCCATCAGGAAATCAGCTATCTGAGCAACAAGTTTATCTATCCTCTCATATCCGAAAAGCTTTCTGTAATTATCAAGGTCTTCTATTCTGATGCACACAGCCTTAAATGCTCTTCCAAGTTTAAAAAAGGCTGTAACATCCTGCACAAATGCGCTTCTGTTATAGGCTTCAGACTGAGAGTCCATCCTGTCATCATCCTTTTCGATCATGATAAGGATTCCACTAAGTCCGATTGCTTCGCACAAGAGCTCACATTTGACCTGCGGAAAGAACAACTGCACCAAAGCGCCTGTCAGAGCCAGAACCATGAAATATATCATAGCAACTCTTTTCATGCCATTTATTACATACCAGCTTTTAACAAGTAATAAGAAGCCGGCCAGAAAATATGCAACTGAAGCTGCATAAGCAAGGTAAAGTCCCGCACCTCTTCCGTATGTAAACTTTCCTGTAATTCTGAAAGTCAGCTCCGTAAAAGGGTTTGTCAGAAGCATGATTTCCAAAAGGATCAGAGGCAAAACTATCAGCCTTCTAAGCCCTTTAGAAAACTTAAATGCAGTACCGGTGATAGAAACTATATATAGAAACAAAATAAGTGCCATCGCATAATGCGTAATATAATAGATCATCTGGCAGACGTAACTTATGATCCACTTGATCGTGTCGGGAATTGGTGTACTGATAGCCAGATAGCTTAAAGGCTCTGTGCAGCAGCCTATAAGCGTAAATAAAACAAGCAGCAAAAATAGACGATTTCTGATGCGATTTCTTTTACGCATCATAGTCGAATAAAAAAGGCACGTTATGCAAATAATTGCAGCAGCTATCCTGTAGGTAGTGCTGTCAAGCAATGCAATATCTAACATCTATCTTACTTCCTCTGTTTAAAAAATGTATCAAGTGTGCTCAGGAGTTTATCCCTGCTGATAGTTTTAAGCAGGTAATCTGCAGGCTTAAGTGCAAGAACATCTGTTACACTCTTTCTATCGCTTTTACCTGTCAGGAACATTACAGGGATTGAACTGGAAAAAGCTTCGCTTTGCAGCATCTGAAGCACCTTAGGGCCGTCAAGAACAGGCATATCATAATCAAGCAGCACAAGATCCGCCTTATTATTTGCAAGCCACGCTACTGCCTGAGTTCCGGAGTTAGCCATTCCTACCCTGTAGGTGTCTTTGAGCCATTCTCTTATCATCTGGATAAATGTGGGGTCATCATCCACTATGAGAATGCATTTCCTTCTCTGCAGCTCGTATTCATCATCGGTAACTATAGCCACTTTTTCCATCAGGTCAGCCATATCAAGAGGCCTTGTTATTTCATAGGCTATGTCCTCCTTTGGAACGTAGTGGTGGATCAGATCAAAGGCATCTTTATCTCCAATCACGATGATTATGAAGTTTTCCTCCATGTTCATATCCTTGAAGAAAACCATGGCATCTCTGTGAGACTCAATATCCTCGTCAGTATACAGGATTGCAAGATTAACACCCTGTTTTTTATTATTTAGTTCTCCTACAGAATACGACGAATCCTCCACGATATAGTTTTTGCTCTTCAGTAAGTTCTTAATAGCGTTAACCATGAAGGTTTCTTCATTTCGAACAAGCAGAATTTTTTTAAACATATAATTGCTCCTAACTGTTCAATCTGTTTTGTACAAGTTCCGTTATCTCGTCCCATTTAAGTTTATAGGCGAGTTTGGATATCTTACTCATAAGCTGCTCATCATCTGGTGATAGTCTATACTCTTTAATCGAATCGAGAATAAACATAAGTGTGTCGTAATCAAGCACTTTACTGACTTCCAAAATACTGCTGTAAGCATCAATGATCTGGGCATCACTTATTTCTTTTTTATCCGCCGCATTTTCCTCTACTCCTGCAACCTCCGGTATCTTGGAAAGGCTACTCTCAATAGCGTCATAGCGGCTCAAAAGCTCATCATTATAAGCTCTTATAGTATCTATATCTTTAGCATTTCCGGCATTTTCAAGCTTTTCTGCAAGCTTTGAAAGTTCCATAGCTCCAATAGTACGGCTGGTACTTTTAAGCGAATGAACATAGCTTGTATAGTCTTTCCAGTTTTCATCGTCAAATGCCGATACAACATTTCCTCTGGAACTGTCCATTGACTCGTAATACACCTTGATGATACTAAGATAGCTTTCGGCTGTTCCGCAGTTCTTAAGTCCCTGCCTTGTATCTATCTCATCAAACTTCTCAAGCTCCCCTAGCCAGGATACCTTTACATCATCATCTGATCCTGCCTGGGCACTACCTCCGGCTTCTCCATAAGCATCACTATCAAGTGCCACTTTGGTGATATTGACCTTGTCTTTAGGCAGATATTTTATCAGTGTTTCTTCAAGTTTATTGCTCTCAACAGGCTTACTCAGATAGTCATCAAAGCCGGCTTTCAGGAAATTATCCCTTGCGCCTGAAATAGCATTGGCTGTGAGAACAACGATCGGAGTATCAGCATTTGGACTCTCCTTATCCTCCTTGATGGCTTTAAAGGTTTCTGTACCATCCATTCCCGGCATTCTGTAATCAAGGAAAATAAGATCATATTTTTTAACGTGCTGCTTATCAAGGCATTCCATTCCGCTTCTTGCTGTATCCAGCTGTATTAGCGTAGGTTTGAGCAGTTCCCTGATAACTACATGGTTCATAGGAGTATCATCTACCACAAGCACCTGTGCATCCGGCGCGGTAAAAGATTCTTTGTAAGGCTTTCTGTCTTTGATGCTATTACTTAACCTGCTCCTGAAATCACCTATCTTGCTATCACCAATAACCTTCTGCGGAAGTACAATAGTGAAAGTAGAGCCTTTCCCATACACGCTGTCAACCATGATCGATCCGCCCATGAGTTCCAAAAGAGAATGCGTGATAGCAAGCCCCAGGCCGCTTCCTTCAATCGTTCTGTTCTTTTCAGCGTCAAGTCTTTTAAACTTATCAAAAAGAGTTGGAAGTTCTTCTTTTTTAATCCCTTTTCCTGTATCTGTTATCTTGATCTTAAGCGTGATCGTATCGCCATAATCTCTTATTCCGGTAGCTTCTAGTGTCACGCCACCTTCCTCGGTATACTTAACAGCATTATTTAGCACATTTACTATTATCTGGCGGAGCCTCATCTCATCGCCATACATCGTATCCGGAAGGTCCTCGTCAATATCAAATTTAAGATCCAGTATTTTCTGCTCTGCTTTAATATGGACCATATTGTAAACATCATTAAGTACCGAACTAAAATCATACTCAGCTTCCGTGATTTCCATACTGCCGGCTTCTATCTTGGAAAAATCAAGGATATCATTTATCAGAGACAAAAGAGTTCTTCCGGCACCCTCTATGTTCTGGGCATATTCGAGTATTTTTTCATCTTTGCATTCTCTTAGAATAACCTCATTCATACCAAGAACTGCGTTTATAGGCGTTCGTATTTCATGAGACATATTGGCAAGGAAATTACTCTTTGCCTCATTTGCAGCTCTGGCTCTTCTCTCTTCCATTCTGGCTGTCTCTGTAGCTCTGAGTATTGTGATAAACTCATTCTTACTGGCTGGCTGAGTAAAGTATCTTCCCTGGATATAATCAGCCTTGATATTACTGATAAAGTCATAGCAGTCCTGATAGTCGACATTGGATAAAATGATCTTTTTGCCCATTTGTCCAATCATTCTGAGCCTGTTATCCAGTATTATTCTGCTCTGGCTTGTTCTTGCTGCTTTTTGTATAAGTCTTGCATCGATCTTGACGCCTTCGAAAATCATTGAGGTTGCAGATTGCATGTTAAAAAAGCCGGTTCCATATTCATCCATAAAAAATCTGATTCCTATCCGGCTTAACTTTTTCATTGTCTCATGCAAAATATACTGATCGGTAGCTGCTGCAGACTCTGAAATATCAAAAACTATCATAGAAGGAGACGCTCCGTATTTTTCCAAAAGAGCTTTCACCTTTTCTACAAAATCCGTTTTGACGATCTGGACTGAAGACAGATTTATACTAATAAATTCAAGTCCCATCTCATCGACAATGCCACCGCCAAGGAAATAGAAAACCTGCTCAAGTACAAACCAGCCAAGTTCCTCTATCATTCCTGTCTGCTCTGCAACAGGAATAAACTCTTCTCTGTGAATATGGCCAAACTCATTGTCTCTTAGCTGCAGATAAGCTTCAGCTGCGCAGATCTGCAAATCACTCTTTGTGTATATAGGGTTGAAGTAAACTCTGAAGTTTTCATTTTCTATGCCCCTTCTTACAGCCTTTTCAACATCAGCCTTTCTGAGCAGAAAATGAAGATTATCCCCGGATAGAACATAGTCATATTCTTTATCAATCGTACTGTCTGATAACAACAGCAAATAGTCAACACTTCCAAACTGTTCAGGAGCTCTGGCCTCAAGAACAAGCGCCTTTAGCAGAACAGTTTTTTCACCAACCACCCATTCCTGTTTGAATCGTTCAAGAATTTTATCTCCTATGTCATCCGCTTCCATTCTGGTTATTCCAGGGCACAGTAAGATAAAGGCATCCGTCCCCATTCTGTATACTTCATAAGTTTTGCCAAAGTTTTCAAAATACTCAGCACAACTTCTAAGTATCCTCTCAAACTCTTCGTAGCCTATGATTTTCCTGTACAGATCAGCATTTGTGATCCTGACGCAAATGTTAAAAAAGCTTCTTTTATATTTAAAGTATCTTCTGGCATCGCGTATAAAGGCACTCCGATTATAAACTCTCGTAGATACATCCATCCTGTCATCATCATTTTCCAGCATCATCATAAGGCCCATAAAGCCTATAGCTTCAGACATTAGCTCGCTTCTGATCTGGATGAAAACCATCTGTATTGCAGTACCTATTACCACCAGCAGTGAAAAGTAGACAATTGCAGATCTTTTCGCCTTGTTAAGATCATTCCAGTACAAAAATAAAGCCACCATCGAAAAGAGAACATAAAAAGCACTAATACCGTAGGCAATATATACTCCCACTCTCCTGTGAAAATGGGTGTTCTCATCAATGTAAAAAACAAAATTAGTAAGCGGTGTGATGAGCACCATAAGTTCCATAAAAAGAAAAGGAATGCTGAGCCAGAATCGGCGTTTTGGAGAAAATCTGAATCCCACATCACACACAAGGATAATATAAAGAGCGAAAATAGGCGCCGTAGCAAAGTGGGTTAAAAAGTATAAGAAATTGAAAACATATAAAAGAGCATACTTTACAGCATCAGAAAAAAAAATGACCTTGGTAAGCTCTCCCAAAACAGCTGTGAGTGCATCAAGTGCCACAATTGAGCAAAGAGAGACAAAAAGCATGCTTCTAAGACGCTTTTTGCCTTTCATAATTATCGTATAAAATACGCATGTAATGCTGATGATAATGGCAGCCAGATTAAATGTAATGCTGCCAATTCCCTGAATATCCAGCATATAGTTACCTCGTGATACGAGAAAAAACTACTCTCGTATCATTTTTGAGGGAAAAGATCACGATACCACTTAAGAGCATTAAGGTAGGCCTCGTATACCTCATCCATATTTATATCATCAATTACCATCAGTCTGGAAACCTCTGTCCAGTCTGCATCTTCATATCTTCTGATAAAATTAAGAAGTGGAGCAAAATCTCCCTTGTTATCAATAAGTGCATCCCTGATATTCTTGGAAACCTGTACCATATTAAGAGCTTCTTCCATAGGCTTATCCAGCATGATATCAATAGCAGAGAAAAGCCCCATGATAAAGAGTTCCTGAGCAGCCATGCCCATCTCGAAAGGACCCGCAAGTCCCTCTGCAAACTTGGCTCTGATCATTGCAAGCCTTGTTATCTCCGAAGGCTTGTCTGCACAGAGTTCTTTGGTTACAGCTGTATTAATCCATCTCTTTAATTCTTTTTGTCCAAGCATAGCCGCAGCATGCCGGATGGATGTTATATCAGAATTAAGAGCCATTCTGTTTACCATTTCCAAAAGGGAAATTACAAGCGCCGGGTCTTTACCTATAACATCTGCAGCCTCCTGAAGGTCGAAATCCTGCGCATTGATAACATTAAGGAGCTCTATATAATTGACCTTCAGAGGACTAACCTCTGTCTCCGACTCTTTGACAGGCATTCTGAAAAAGCCACCTTCATAAAGATCGTAGCCGCCGTCTTTTTTTAGTTCTTCGTATTCTTCCTGAGAATCAACATTAACCGCAACAAGTTTAACATTAGGATAAACCTTGCCAAAATAAACCTTGGCTTTGGAAATCTCTATCTTTGTATGGTTAAGGAGAATATAGTCGCACTGACTGATAATCTCTTTATACGGCTCAAAATCCGCTATCTGAAGCTTTCTGATAGCAAGCTTATATCCCTGCGACTTAAGCTCTTTGACACGCTTTACATATTGCTCTGTGGGAACAATTGAATTATCCATCAACAGCACAACTTTGCCTGCAGGCACTGTACACTGCAATGAAATTTCTGCAAAAATAGAGAACTGATTGATTGGAACAAATACCTCTTTACCTCCGGATAATGTTCCAACTCCCATGCTGCTGACAACTTCCAGTTCGTGCACAGTTCCGGCGCCATCATACCTCGCCCCGCCTTCATAGTTAGGGTTCAAAAAGTGGTTTTCTTTTCTGGCAAAAACAGAATATGCACAAACATACATATTATCGTCAAATAACGGAATCAGTGTAGCTAGCATTTGGTGCTCCTTTCTGCACAACAAAGACATATTCCCACTTACATATATTGTAGCAAAAACAAACAGTTAAACAAATTAAATTCTTATAAAATTCCGTGCATGATTTTGATGTCATTTCGCAGTTGCACGCCCAAAAAAGACGATCTGTGATCAAGAAATTTTCTCATGTTTTTATATATTAAGAAAAGGAGTGGTGAATCCTTTTATTCACCACTCCCAGTTCATATCAAAGTGTATCTCGCCTCTTAATATATTGAGGATGCTCTTCAGTTCCGCGTATATCCTTGACGTGTATGATATGCGCCCATTTATCTACGATCGTATTTTCTATATGAACTCCTTCTTCAATCACTACATGAGCCAGAATTATAGAGTTCTTAATAACTGCGCCTTTCTTGATAGTAACACCACGGCCAACTACAGAGTTCTCTATTGTACCTTCTATGAGACAGCCATTAGATATAAAGGAATTAGATACCTTGGCTGTTTCAAAATACTGTGTAGGACAGGAATCTGTCGTTCTGGTATAAATAGGCCATTCAGGTCTGAACAGGTCACTTGCAACATCATAATCAAGCAGTTCGAGGGATGCTCTGTAATAATCAGATAAGCTAAGAAGGGATGCAAAATAACCCTTATGCTGATAGCCTCTGATATCCATATCTTTACACTTAAGATTAACAATATCTGCAAGAGTATAGATTGAAGAAAGCTCTTTGGCTGCCTTTATAAGGCCAACAAAAGTCTCCTTACTCATGCAATATGTATCCATGAAGATATTGCGTTCCTTGGCTGTTCCAAGGTTCTTCTCAAGAGAAGAAATTCCCTTTTGTTTGTTGATATTAACTATCTTACAATTTTGGAAATACTCCTTGGCATTATCAACCTTGTGGTATAAAAGAGTCACATCTGCACCTGAATTAATATGGCTCTGCAGGAGTTCACTAAAGTCCTGCTTGTAAACCATATAGCTCGGAGTAATGATAACATAGTCCTGATGCATTCTCTGAATGATATCAAGATTCTCACTATAAGCGCATATATCGTTGTTGTAAATTGAATTTACATTGCTGTCCTCGGAAAAAAGAAGCTGTATCTTACCACGTTTGGAGTTGATATTATAATGTCTTCCTGATCCGATATGTTCTGCAATTGATCTTGGACGGGATCGAACATAAACCTGAATTCTGTCCATTCCACTATTACTCATATTGGAAATAGGAAAATCAATTACACGAAATCTTCCGATAAATGAAAAAGCACCGATTGGTCTGTAATCATGAAGGCCTTCAACATGAATACTGTTATCGGCAGAGGATACTATTCCAAAAGCCTTATTTGCCATTACTTTGTACCCCCTTTCACGCTCTTTGCAACTAGTGCAATCTCTTCACTGGTCTTGGAACCAATCTTCACCTTCTTGCCGATACGGACATTTTCCGCCACCAAAGCTCTTGTTACTGTAGCGCCTTCTTCTACAACTGCGCCCGGCATCAGTACACTATCAACTACCTTGGCCCCTTTTCCTACAACTGCGCCTGTAAAAAGAACTGAATTGGTAACTGAGCCTTCTACGCGAACACCCTGTGTGATATAAGCTCTCTTGATCTTAGCATCCTTGCCAATATACTGAGGAAGGATTGAAACATCCTCTGTATAGATAAGCCAGGAAGAATCATTAAGATTAAGCTCATTCTTGGGGTCAAGCAGATCCATATTAGCTTCCCAGAGAGAATCTATAGTTCCTACATCCTTCCAGTATCCCTTGAATTCATATGCAAAAAGATTTCTCTTTTCTCCAAGCATTCTTGGAATGATATCCTTACCAAAGTCATGGTCTGAATCAGGATTATTCATATCCTCAACCAACATCTTGCGCATGAGCTTCCAGCTGAAAATATAAATACCCATTGAGGCAAGATTACTCTTTGGTTTTTGAGGTTTCTCCTCAAATTCTACAATTCTGCCATTTCCGTCAGTATTCATAATGCCGAATCTGCTGGCCTCTTTCATAGGAACAGGTCGAACAGCTATTGTAGCATCCGCCTTCATCTCCTTGTGATAAGCAAGCATTTTGGCATAATTCATCTTGTAAATATGATCTCCTGACAAAACAAGAATATATTCAGGATTATAGTTATCGATAAAATCGATATTCTGAGAAATAGCATCGGCTGTGCCTCTGTAAACATCAAGCCCTTCATCAGCTTTTTCTCTTGGCGTCAGGACATAAACACCACTGTCCCTGGAGTCGAGGCCCCAGCGACCATCCTGAGCAACATAACTGTTCAGAAGTACAGACTCATACTGAGTAAGTACACCTACAGTATCAATTCCGCTATTTGCACAATTACTAAGTGGAAAATCAATGATTCGATATTTGCCTCCATAATAAACAGCCGGCTTGGCAACTTTATTGGTAAGATCCTTAAGTCTGCTACCACGCCCACCTGCAAGTATCATGGCAAGCATTTCATTATGCGCCATACACAAATCCCCCTATCATAAATATCGACATACAAATGTATGAAGAAGTTTCCCCGTCTGCCAGCCTCAGAAACTGACAAACTTATGACTTCTTGCGGAAAAAAATTGGAAATAGCCCGCAAGTATCTATATATTTATGATAACACATCTATTGTTTCCCTGCATAAAAAAAGAACCCGCAGATAAATATCCACGGGCTCTTGAACATTTATTATCAAAGTTTGAATTTGCCTACTATTTCTTCCAGAGTTCCTGCTACTTCTTCCTGCTTGTTGGTCATGTCATTTACACTTGATACAACATCTGCCGCTGCCATAACAGAGTCATTTACACGGCTGCTAAGATCCGCTGTATCCTGCGTAGATTCTGCGATGTTCTGAATAGCTTTACTAACTTCTTCCATAGCTGCCCTGATGTTCTCAACCATCTGTGCAATATTCTCTGAGGAATCGCCAAAGCTTCCCGCATCGTCTCCATACTGCTTGGCAAGTCCTACGAACTTGTCATAGTCAGGTGTAACTGTCTCTTTGATAAATCCAAGGAGTTCTCCCGAAGATGAAGAAAGAGTTCCAAAAGCTTCCTGCACTCCATCGATTGTCTCCCTGATCTGCTCAACTGCTTCAGAAGTACTACTTGCCAACTTGTTGATTTCAGAAGCAACTACTGCAAAGCCCTTACCTGCATCTCCTGCTCTTGCTGCCTCGATACTTGCATTAAGTGACAAAAGATTGATCTGATCCGCTATCTCAGCAATTGTATCCGCAAGTGTTCCGATCTGATCAACTACCTTGGCTTTTTCATTTGCTTCCTCAAGATCTGCTTCTCTCTGTTCAGCAATAGATATAGCATAATCATGAGCCTGCTGGCTTTCTTTTTCAATATCCTTAGCTCTTGCCTTGATATCTGCTGCATCCGCACTTGTCTTCTCAGTTTCTGCAGCAAGCTGATGTACAGATGCATTTACTTCTTCTACAGAAGCGTTAACCTGCTCTGTAGCAGCTCCTGATGACATCATTGCATCATTTACACCTGAGATATTGCCCTGAATGTCGTTAAACTGATTGGACAACTCATTAGCCATATTTGCAAGTCCATTAGATGTCTCACTAACCTTGACTGACCCGTCAGAGATTTTGGAAATGACATCCTTATTGCTCTCAAACATGTTATTAAGCGACTCACTCATTGCTCCCAGCTCGTCGCCTCTTCTGTTGTCAATCTTATCAACAGTAAAGTCTCCGCTTGCCAGTACACTTGCAAATTCCTTAACACTATTAATGCTCTTGGCGATACTCATAACGAATATCATGATTATCGCTGCGCCGATAATAAGTGCTACTATGCAGATGATCACAAGAGTTCTTGTTGCAGCTTGTACAGGTCCTTCAATTTCATCAAGATCCATTACTATTCCAAGCTTCCATCCTACATTTGGAACATCTCGATATGTTACAAGGCGAGTCTTGCCGTCAACTACCATGATTCCCATGCTAGGGGTATCAGATGACTTGGCAAGTATTTCTGCTCCTTTGGCAGCAATACTAGGATTTGGATCTTCCTGCATTTTAACACCGCTCGAAACCTTTTCAGGATCATCGGTGTAAATATATGTTCCATCATTCGAAAGAAGGAGAGCCCTTCCTGTAGTACCAATCTTTATTGATGATACAAGGTCAGCAACATTTGTAAGCTCCATGTCAACCGTAACGCATCCTACAAACTGTCCGTTGTCGTAGATTGGTGCTGAACAGCTGGACATAACCATTCCTGATGAAGGATCATAGTATGGGTCTGTAATCTTAGCCTGACCATTAGGAAGAGCTTTCGCATTAGTATAGTATTCCTGATTAAAATAGTCATACTCAGCATTGCTATAATCCCAAGTTTCAACTATATCTGAGCCATCTCTATACCAGTATGGACCAATATATTTTTCTTCAGCCTTAAATACATTTGGTTCAAACCATACTCCTACACCCAGGATAGAGTCATTATCTATGATTATTTTCGTAAATGTTCCTTTATAGTTATCTGTATCAACAAATTTATATGAAGTTGATACCATTTCAGCTATATTGATCGCAGTAGTCCTGATGATTTCCAGTTTAGAATCAACACCAACAGCATTTGCAGAAACATTTTGGAACATACTGTCAGTATTAGCTGTTTGTAGATTACTGCTTAATTCCTGAGCTGCAATATACGTCAAAATAGCCATAGCTATTCCCATTACAGGCAGGATACACAGAAGCATCTTTGCTTTCAAACTCATTTTTTTCATCTGCTTTTACTCCTTCGCTAAAAATTAAATACAAACTAAATAATCTGCGTAAATACGCCTAACAACATTTTACAATATCGCGATATTGTTTGTTCTAAAAAAAGTATAAATATGGCTGAAAAATAAATTAAAAAGCAGGCCAAATGCAAACTTGCGCATGTTCTTTGAGGGTATTTTTTATTCACATCTTTTTAATGTTTTTTTAACACTTTATATATCGTAATTTAGTTTATTTCGATTTTACATCATGATAAAATCATCTTGTGTATATTTGTTTTAATGATACTTAATTACATGGGTAATAAAACAGAAAGGAACACAGTCTATGAACGCTGAACAATATCGCAGAGCTAATGCCAATAGTTATAATGTATGTATAGTTATTTTTTTATGTGGAATATTACTAACCGTTATAAAGATATTCCAAAGCGGATTTCAAGGTGCTGATGCGGCAATCATTGCCTCAGCTATTATCGGAGCAGCCATGGCATCGGCAGGATATTTTAAGTTTTCTACCGTAAAAATGGGTTCTATCCTTATAATGGGTGGCTCGACTATTTTCTATTTTGTCATGCTGGTTGCTGAAGACAATATAGTATACTTTGCTTTTGGTCTGCCGATACTGATCTGCAGTATCATCTATTTAAATGTAAGGCTTTGTAAGGCTGGAATAAGCGCGATCACTATTTCTTTTACTATTACCTGTATTAAAGCATATGTTTCTTCTGGTACTCTTGATATGATCCATGTACCGGCCTTCATAACACTTGCACTTGCGTTTATAGCTACAATAGCTACAGTTTCTCTTCTATGCAAATTCAACGAAGAAAACAATGCAACCATTACCAAAAACGCAGAAGAAACACTAAAAACAGGTAATGAAATGGCTGAAATTGCCAACACTATTACTGACCTGTTCAATGAATCTCAGAAAAATATGACAGATCTTCAGAACATCATTGAATCACAGCATTCAGGAATGCAGGACATAGCAAGCAGCATGGAAAGCACAGCTCAGGCTATTACCTCACAGGCTCAGAGAGTTCAGCAGATTCAGGAAGAAACAGCTACAACTGAACAGCACAGAAAAGATATGACAAAAGCATCCGAAAGTACTCAGACTGCCGTACGAGAAGGAGTAAGAGTCATTGAAGAGCTAAAGGAAAAATCACAAAACGTAGCACAGCAGAGTCAAGTAACTGTAGAAGCTACTCAGGCAGTTATCAATAAAGTTGCTGAAGTTACCAAGATTGTCGGATCCATCATGTCAATTTCCAAACAGACCAATCTTCTGGCCTTAAATGCCAGCATAGAAGCTGCAAGAGCCGGTGAAGCAGGTAAAGGATTCGCTGTTGTTGCCAATGATGTAAGAGAACTTGCAGAAGAAACAAACACCGCTTCTACTGAGATCACTAATATCATAAACGAGCTTAATGAAGATGTTCAGAAAGCTATGGCCAGCATTGATGACACGGTAGCATCTGTATCTGAGCAAAATGAAATGATCGAATCTGTAGGTGATAACTTTGACAGCATAAATGACAACGTATCAGAGATGCTCTCACGCTTCACAGAAATCGGAGAAGGAATGAAGTCAATTGCAGCTTCCACCACTGAAATAAACGACAGTATTTCCAATCTCTCAGCTACAAGCCAGGAAGTTGCATCTCTTTCTAACGAAGGAGCATCCGCTTCAGAGACAGCTGTTTCCAAGTTTGATGACTTCAAAAATATCCTCGGCGATATCTTCCAGCAGGCTAATAAACTTAAAGATATGCAGACAAAATGATCCAGCGTTCAAATTATTGCTATATAATACAAAAATTATTACAATTTTAAACATCAGTAACTACATGGCTTTGGAGAGCACCAACTCTCCAAAGCCTTTAAATTTTAGGGAATTTTTATAATTTTTTTCCGAAAAAGCTTAACTTTTCGTGCAAAAATACGATATAATAATAGAAAGGTCAGATAAATACTGACCTTGAATTTTAACACTATTCAGGAAAGGAGGAAATAAGTGTATGACAGCTACATTGGATGCCAAAATGGAAGTAATGGACTGCATTAGAAAGGATTGTGAAGATGAATACTATCCAGATCCAGAGAAAGTAGCCCATATCACCGGATTACCATTGGGGGTTGTTTTTGATTTACTGATAGAACTCAAAAACCAGGGTTGTCTTGGCAAGAGATGATCTATTGTTCAAAAATGGAGAATACGATGGACGAACAGCAAAATTAAAGGCTCTATGCATATAAAGCATAGAGCCTTTATTATTTAATCTTTATAGCATTTCTACAGGTTCGTGTGTAAAATCACCAAATCCATCCTGATAGAGCTTTTTAACGAAGTCTATTGCTCGCTGGCCGGACTCTTCGATCGGCACATTCTGACTGTAAATGTACTTGATCTGATCTCCGCTTGAAAGAGAAAAATCTATCTGTGTTCCGGATATCTGTCCATCCCCAAAGTCCAAAGGCTTAACCTCTACAGACTCAACTTCTTTCACAACGCCCTCGCCGAAAAGAACTCTCATATAAACCTCCTTGAATTGGTAATAATAATTATATACATAATTTTATCACTTTATTATCCAAATTGCGATACTCTTTGGCTATTTTGACTCACTATGCTATACTTATTAAATATTACAAAATAAGTAACAAAAACTTGGGGGTTTTATGTATAGATTATCTAAAAGACTGGGAGTAACTCTCGCAGTAATTCTATCAATATGCTCTATTTCAGGTTGTTCCTCACAGGACAAGACCGCCGTACAAGAAACAGCTCAAACTTTCATGGCTATAGTGGCCTCAGATTCAGAAGAGGATATCAATAAATACGCCACTTCAGAAGTCGCAAATGGTGATTTTGTGCAGCTCTTTGATGCTGATACTCTTGTTTCACAGTTTTCAGATGGAATTGACGAATACGAGCTTACAGAAGATTCCAAGAATGAACTTGACACTTTTGCCTCACTTTTTTCTGACATGATCAAATCCTACTCTGTATCTGATATCAGGCTTGATAAAAAAGATGACACACACACTGCTTCAGCAGTTGTCACTTTCAAAACTTCTTTTGCCATGGATATCATCGGAAGCGCAAGTGTTTCTAACAAAATCAGCGACGCTATAGAAGTTTACAATGCTGATCATGCTGATGAAATTGCAGCTCTCTATGAAGAGGGAAATGATGTTGCAGAAGCCAAAATATACAATGATATGCTCGAGATCATCCTTGGAATCTATGAGGATGAAATACAGAATTCTCAGGAAATGACTTATGCCATCGTACTTGATCTTGAGAAGAACAACGAAACTGACTCCTGGATTGTAACAGGAGTAAATGACTACGACAGTTCCAGTGCCGAATCCAGTAAATAAAATGATCCTGGTCTGTATGAATATCAATAATAACAAAAGCAGAGCCTTGCGCTCTGCTTTTGTTATTATCGATATCAGTTGTTTAATCTATTCTCTACTATGGTCTTAATACCGCTTCTGAGCATATATAGAGAAACCAGTATGGAACCGACCAAATCAAAATAAAAAGATACCTTTGAATCCGGCATAGTCGCCACAACAAACAGGGTAAGCGTAACACAAACATCTACGATTGATTTAGCCCCATACAACCTTGCCTGCACACCCAAAATGGCATTTCCGTTATGAGAATGTAGTTTAGTGTACTTACGCCAGAAAAGAGTATTTGTAATAGCTCCCAAAAGAGCTATTACAAAGGCAGGCAACACATTTCCCTTGCTGCCGCCATCTGAAACAAATGCCAGAACGATCATGCTGATACCACTGATACACATGATAATTCCAACAAATGTATTACTGATCTTCTCTATTTTTCTTTTTGTAAAGTCATCCATGCCCTCTTTGTGAGTCATGATATAGACCACAAAAGAAGCTATAATAGCGAGTAATTCAGCGGTTCTTCTGGTAAAGTCCGATATCTGGGTTGAACTTCGTCCAATAGTAAGTCCGATTCCCAGTACTAATGGTCCCGGAGAACTTAGTATCACAGACAAAAGTAAGGTTTTATATCCGCTTTTTTTATCAAGTTTTTCTTCGGTCATTTGCTACTAAAGTCTCCAAATCATCTCAAATAAACCAGCACTCCCATGGCGCTGACAGGGCAATAAAATGTATCAAAACCATTTTCAACCAGCAGTTCAACTGTGGCGCTTACAAAGGCAGTTAATAAGGCTGCCAGAACTGTAAATCCCACATTGTATTTACCAAATACCATGTAAACTGCTATGACCGAGGCAAAAGAAAACACAAACATGGCTATAGATCCCTGAAGTGACTTTTTATGTTTCCTTCCAATCTTGATAGAGCCGAATTTCTTGCCTATCAGAGCTGCAGCAGCATCACCTGGCCCCCAGGCAAATATCGATGCTATGCCAATTGCCCTGTCCCCCAGCCATCCCCAGCAGATACTGGCAACGACAATGAACATTATCATCAGGGCTGCAAAGCTGTTGGCAAACTCCCCGGTTTTCCTGGCATTAACAAGTTTTGTCATGCCAGGAACCTTGGAAAGCAGTAGTAAGATCGGATAAACAATAATGAGCACTACAGCAATGGTAAGTACTGACTTTTTCCAATCTTCATACATATAAAACCAGAAGATTGTAAAGAAAAGCACAACTACATGTAATGTTTTCCTAAATACCTCTTTACTGTATGTAGACATAGGCTTTATTCCACAGAATCAATAAGTCCGAAGATTTCTTCTTTTATCTTCCTGTTAGTTTCAAGTGCATTCTCTCTGCTATCTCTGTTTGAGTAGAAATAGAACTTGATCTTAGGCTCTGTTCCTGAAGGTCTGATAGCAAACCATGAACCATTATCAAGGAAAAGTCTTATAGCATTCTGAGCAGGAATATCTTCATAGCCATTGATATAGTCAATAACCTTCTCAACCTTGGCACCGGCTACAGATGTAGGGATATTCTCTCTAAACCATTTCATCATACGCTGAATACGCTGAGCACCAGGTATTCCTTCCAGAACCATATTAGGCTCATCCTCTGCAAAGAAGCCATATTTAGCATAGATTTCCTGAAGCACATCCCAAAGAGTCTTGCCCTGCTTACGATAATAAGCTGCAGCCTCAGCAACAAGCATACCTGCGGAAATACCGTCCTTATCTCTGATATCTTCACATACAGCATAGCCAACAGACTCTTCATATCCAAAGAGATAGGTATAACCATTCTCGTGAAGATATGGGATCTTACCACAGATATTCTTAAAGCCTGTAAGTGTCTCAAACATCTCTATACCATAGGCTTTGGCCATAATAGTAGAAAGAGTTGAAGTTACAATAGACTTAACCATAGCTCCCTTGGCAGGAAGTGTACCGGCATCCTTACGTCCCTCTAATACGTAGTTGACAAGAAGATATCCTGTCTGGTTACCGTTAAGAGGAATGTAGTTGCCATTGTCATCTCTGATTTCTATGGCAAATCTGTCAGAATCAGGATCTGTAGCCATCAAAAGCTCTGCTCCAAACTCTCTACCATACTGCTCTGAAAGCTTGAACGCTTTAGGGTCCTCCGGATTAGGATATCCAACTGTTGTAAAATCAGGATCAGGATTTTCCTGTTCAGGAACTATCTTCCAGTTAGAGAACCCTCTGTCTGTAAGCATCTGTCTGAATGGAATTGATCCGCAGCCGTTAAGTGGTGTGTACACAAGAGGGATGGAAAGATCCAGTTCATCTCCCTCATGAATAGCCATTCCCTCAATCTTATCAAGATACTCTCTGTCATATTCAGCACCAAGAACAACTATCTTGCCTGACTTTACTCCCTCGTCAAAGTCTGATGTCTTAATTCCTGTCCAGATATCTACAGCATTGATCTTCTCTGTCATTCCATCAGCAACATCTGATGAAACCTGACATCCATCATCCCAATATGCCTTGTAGCCATTGTACTCTCTTGGGTTGTGTGAAGCTGTAATATTGATTCCTGATACTGTTCCAAGACGTCTTACCATGAATGCAAGTTCAGGAGTAGGACGAAGATCCGGGAAAGTATATACTTTGATTCCATTTGCTGCAAAAATACCGGCAGCAAGCTGAGAAAACTCTTTTGAAAAGTGTCTTGGATCATGAGCTATTACAACGCCCTTCTCACAAGCCTCTTTTCCCTTGGAGACAATATAATCAGCAACCCCCTGAGACGCCTTACCTACTGTAAGGAAGTTCATACGGTTTGTTCCTGCTCCAACCTTTCCGCGAAGTCCGGCTGTACCAAAAGAAAGATCCTGATAGAATCTGTCTTCGATTTCCTTATCATCACCCTTAATAGCCTCAAGCTCAGCCTTAAGCGGATCAGAATCCGATAATTTATCCAGCCACTCCTGATATCTTGACTTATAATCCATTATTTATTCCTCCTATCTTATTTATCACCAAGAATCTTGTTGATAACAATTCTGCCTGCCCTCTTAGCAGCATATGGTCCGACCTTCTTAAGTTTATCTTCAGCTCTGACCATTGTGCTCGCAGCAGGTACATCTCTTGTGAGATGAATGGCATCAAACTCGCACTTGGTTGTGCAAAGACCGCATCCGATACATCTGTTCTCATCTACGGTTGTTGCGCCACACCCAAGGCATCTTGCTGCCTCTGTCTTGACCTGTTCTTCTGTAAGAGTAAGTCTCAGATCCTCAAAGGTTTCCTGAGCCACTCCGGCTTTTTTACCGGGGATCTGTCTCTTGGCATTATCAAAAGTCTCTACAGAAATATCATCCTTGTCAAGTTCAATAAATTCTCTTCTGTCTCTTGCAAGGTCAAGCCTGTTACCCTCATGCACGAAACGGTTGATTGAAACATAGCCTTCTCTTCCACCTGCTATCGCATCTATAGCAAATTTAGCACCGGTGAATACATCACCACCAACAAAAATATCAGGCTCAGCCGTCTGCCTTGTAAGGCTGTTTGCAATAGCAGTTCCGTTTCTGTTAAGTTCAACCTTGGTTCCTTCAAGGAGCTTGCCCCACTGAACCGACTGTCCGATTGAAAGAAGAAGATTCTCACAAGGAACTTCTATTGTATCACCCTCGTCAAATTGAGGATTAAATCTATGCTGATCATCAAATACACTTACGCATTTCTTGAAGATAACTGCCTTGACATGTCCAGCCTCAGTAACAACCTCTCTTGGTCCCCATCCGTTTAGAACTTCTATTCCTTCTTCCTTAGCCTCAGCTACTTCATCCTTGGCTGCAGGCATCTCTTCAGGGCTCTCAAGACAGAGCATTGTAACCTTTGAAGATCCGGCTCTGACAGCTGTTCTGGCAACGTCAATAGCAACATTACCGCCACCAACAACGACTGTAGCTCCCTTTAATCTTACGCTGTGATCCTGATTGATAGTGCGAAGGAAATCAACACCTGTCTGAACACCTTCTGCAGTCTCTCCCGGAATGCCTGCCATCCTGCCACCTTGCATACCGATTGCGATAAAGAACGCCTTATAGCCTTCTTTCCTAAGTTCCTGGATAGTAGTATCCTTACCTACCTCTACTCCGCATTTGAACTCTACGCCCATCTGTCTGATAACATCTATCTCAGCATCAATTATGTTCTTTTCAAGACGATAGCTAGGAATACCATTCATGAGCATTCCGCCAGGTCTCTTCTCTTTTTCAAAAACAGTAACAGGATAACCGTTGAGTCTGAGATAATAAGCGGCAGAAAGACCGGCCGGGCCTCCACCTATAATAGCTACCTTGTACTCATCGCTCCACATTCCGCCATCATGCTTCTCGCATAGAGGAACATATCTCTTATCCTGTTTAAGTTCAAGCGAAGCAATGAACTTCTTGATTTCATCAATAGCAAGCGGCTGATCAATTGTTCCTCTTGTGCAGGCATCCTCACATCGTCTGTTACAAACAGCTCCACAAATATAAGGGAATGGATTATCCTGCTTGATGAGTTTCAGGGCATCTTCATATCTTCCCTCTGCTGCCATCTTGATATAGCCCTGAACTGATAAGTGTACAGGACAGGCAGTCTTACAAGGAGCTGTTCCTGTCTTATAGCAATTGATCTTGGCGTCATCCCTGTAGTTGTAGTTCCACTTCTCAGGTCCCCATTTCTTCTTGTCAGGAAGCTCTGTCTTGGGATAAGTAACTTCAGAGCCGTCTTTTTTGCAAAGCTTCTGTCCAAGCTTGGCTGCTCCTACAGGACAAACCTCAACACATTTACCGCAGGCAACACATTTATCTTTTTCTACATGTGCTCTGTAAGCCGATGCAGACATGTTAGGTGTATTAAAGAGCTGTGATGTTCTAAGAGCATTACACACACCCGGAGCACAGTTACAAATAGCTACAATCTTGCCCTCGCCGTCAATATTGGTTATCTGGTGTACATAGCCGTGTCTCTCTGCTCTCTCAAGGATTTCATAAACTTCCTCTTTGGTAATGTAATGACCGATTCCTCGATCATCCATATACTCAGCCATATCACCCATTCCGATACAGTAATCACCGCGTATCTCTCCAGAGCCCTCTCCTCGCATAGCCTGCTGCTTACGACAGGAGCACTCGGAAATGCCATACTTGTCATACATATCGATCCAGCGGGATAAATGCTCTACTGGTACTGACTGATTTTCAAGAGAAATTGCCTTCTCTACAGGAATAACGTGCATTCCTACGCCCGCTCCTCCGGGAGGAACCATCTGGGTAATCCCCGCAAGCGGAAGCTGTGTCATAAGGTTAAAAAATGTAGCAAGCTCCGGGAATTCATCCGTAAGCTTATCCTGCATCATCATAAACTCTGCTGAACCCGGAACAAAAATAGGCAGTTCATACTGTCTGTGCTTATCCGCAGTCTTAGCCCTGTTCTGTTCAATGATACCGATCCATTTAAGACGATCAACCATCTCCTGCGTTTTGTCGACCGGCATATTATTCATCTGAGCCAGTTCCTCAATAGAGTAAGGAACTCTGGTCTTCTTGAAATTAAGCAGGAACTTAACCTGTTCCTTGTTGAGAATATGATCAAGCATCCAATATTCAGGATCTCTGTTATTGATCTTGTTAGTAAGCTTCTTGACATATCTGTCTGTTATCAGCTTGGCCAGTTCAAGAACCAGCATCTCCTTTTCCGGATCCTCTGCCTTATAATTCGGGTCCTGCCAGAAATCATTCTCGTTGATCATTGGATCGCCAATTTTCCAATTAGCCTCCGTCAAAGTCTTTTTTGCCATAAAACCTCCTACCATTTGTTTCTTGCCATATCTCGGATATTTCCCCTTCAAAGTCAAATGCTCAAAGTGTAATTCATATCTCATACTGTTGAATTGCACTTTGAGCACTCGACTTCTTGAAATATATCCCCATAAAAATATCCGCCTATATTATACTAAAAAAGCGCTGTAATTTCCACTAATGTTAAATCGATATATAAGATTGTAAGCAATGCAAAACCATTGTATAATCTAAAACTAACGCTCTATTGTATGGAGGAAATTATGAAAATAGAAAAAGTCACTACAGAAGATGCAAGGGAGCTTTTAGATATCTACACTCCTTATGTCACAGACACAGCAATTACTTTCGAGTATGATGTACCATCCCTTTCAGAATTTGAAGAACGTATCAGAAATATCTCAGCCAAATTCCCATATATCAAGGCTGTAGATGATAATGGTGCAATACTTGGTTATGCCTACGCTTCAACTTTTAAAGGCAGAAGTGCCTACGACTGGTCTGTTGAGACAACAGTTTACGTCAGAAAAGATTCCAAGCGCTGCGGTGTAGGTTCTATGCTGTATGACACTCTAGAGAAATCTCTTGCAAAAATGGGCATATTAAACGCAAATGCATGTATCGCATATCTAAAAGAAGGTGCTACAGACGAGCACCTTACAAATGATTCCAAATATTTTCATGAAAAACATGGTTATAAACTGGTTGGAACTTTCCATGACAGCGGATTCAAGTTCAATACCTGGTACGATATGATCTGGATGGAGAAGTACCTTGGCCAGCATACCACATCACCTGCACCTGTCAGATTCGGGCAGTGGACCCTTGAATCATAAATTAACCTTAGGAAGATTCCAAAGGAAATGACGAGCCATAACTCTTAATACAATAACAAGTGCAAAGCTTAGGACCATGGCAAGATTCCATGTTCCAAGAAGTTCATGCATTATCACCATGAGGATGCCTCCTATTATGACAGGCAATGCATACACATGCTTGACAAAAATAGCCGGCATCTGATTGGAGAGAACATCTCTTAAAACGCCTCCTCCAACTCCTGTGATAAAACCAAGGAATACCAGGAGGAACAAGTCATCTTCATATCCAAAATTAGCGCCTATCATTACGCCATCTACCATAAAGGCTGCAAGACCGACTGTATCAAATATGAACAGCCCTCTGTCATATAATCCAGAAAACTTCTGGGGAATACCCTTGTGAAAATACATGATTCCAAAAACTATATTTGCTACAACCGCTGCCACAAGAACATAAAATGGATTGATAAACATCTGCGGCGGGAAATTTCCCATTATGATATCTCTTGTAAGACCGCCTCCACAGGCTGTTAATATCGCAAGAATATTAACTCCAAAGATATCCATTCTCTTCTGAATTCCGGTAATAGCTCCGGACACAGCAAAAGCTACTGTTCCAATAAAATCAAATATAACAAGTAAAGATAAAGACAATTTAAAAAATCTCCCAACCAAAAATATTTAGCTATTTAATGCAGATTCTGTTTTTGCCGCTTCCCTTGGCTTCATAAAGAGCCTGGTCAGCCCTGCAGAACACATCATCTGCGCTATCATCATTTTTAAACTCAGTCATTCCGACGCTGATTGTTCTATGCCCAATCGCACCAAACTCAGTATCAGCTATCTTCTGCCTGATCTCATCAAGAAGGTCTCTGGCCTCTTCAATAGAAACACGCGGACACATGAAAAGGAATTCCTCTCCGCCCCAACGGCCTATAAGAGAACTAGGAATTCTGCATATCTGCTCATTGAGCATATCGCTTATAGCGACAAGTATCTTATCTCCCTCGGCGTGTCCATAAGTGTCATTTACAACCTTGAAATCATCAATATCAGCAATTCCAAGTACTATGTCAATTCCCATAGTCTTGAAGGTTGCTATAGTACTACGAACAACTTTATCAATAACACGCCTGTTACTAAGGCCTGTAAGAGCATCGGTATCTGCAGCCTGACGAAGCTCATCGTTGGCCTGGCGCAGCTCTGCTGCCGTAACATTGATAAATGTAGCAAGTCTTCTGACCATTGAGATCTGACCATGCATTTTCTGCTCTTCACTCATCTCAATTGTCTTATCGCCTTCACCTGTAGGCTGGGCCTTGGCATGCTCGCCCTCTCTCATACTGATTGCTATGAGAGTGACATGATGCTCAATAAGATATTTACCCATGCGCATGATCTCGCCGCTTGAATAAAAGCCGGAAACAGGCGCTACCTGACTAAATGGCCCGGTTTCTTTATTGATAAGATATTTCCAGTATAATCTTCTGACGCCACATGAATACAAAAAGACTGCCTGTGGTGCGAAGTCTTTAACATGTTCTACAAGTTCTGCCACATCCCCTTTGATCACATCAGGGTCGCCATATGAAAGATTAACCTTGGTTCCCTTATCAAGATCAGCTGCAAGCAATATCGAGCCGCTCTCAGGATCGCAGGAAAACGGAAGTCTGAGCACATGTTGATCATGCTGTGTAGACATGATCGGGAATTCAAGTATATTGGAAAAGAAATCATCATTGGCCTGAATATCGAGGTACTTACTGTAAATCTGAGTAGCAGGAACGCCATCTAGTTCATACAGGCGTTTTCCCTCAATTCTGGTAGCTGTCATATCTTTGCCAAGAGGCTTCCATCCTATTGCATGCCTGACATCCACAACGAGATCGTCGCCTGAATAGGTAATAAGGAGAACACCTGCGTGGCTGATACTGTCCTCATTCATTACGCTCGTATAAATCTCAGATATTTCTACGTTGGCACTTCCGCCTCCAAATATCTTGACATCATTTCTGCATTTCTCGGCTTCATTGAGAATCGTATGCGAATTTATTGTTTTTAGGGTTATGAGGATTTCCGCAGCCTTAATATTTTCGGTTGAATCAATAACCTCCCTTATCCTGTTTCCAAGCGCTGACTCTCCGTCTGGTTCGCAGTCAAACAAAAAAGTGCATGTCTCAGTAGATTCAAATACCGATACTGCCATTACCATTCCGTAATCGGCCAGATGTCCATCACAGATATCTCCATTAGAGCTGGTTCCTCCAATGCTTGCATCCGGATAAACATCACGTATCATTCTCTGAACATGACTTATCTGCTCGTCATCAAAGACGATTGAATACAGGTGGAAAAGAATAGATTTATAAGGATGATCAGATGTGTAGCCGTAAACTGCCTTAAGAGCAACCTCTACATCCTCAACCCGCGTAAATTCGTAGTTAAACTGCCTCATTAGCCTTCCTCAAATCTCAATACTTTTTTTCATTACCGGCATATCTCGCCATGAGTATTTTAAAGAATAATGGTTGAAAAATAAAGATTAAAATATATCCGGCAATAAAACAGATCAAAAGTGATGGAAGAAACATGGAAAGAAGGTTTAACTGGGCCATGCCACCTGACTGCTTCATAGTCATCTGATAAGCAAGAAATACCATACAGAATGTCATCAAAGGCGTATAAATAAGATTTGATATCAGACTTGAAAACAGCCTCTCAGGAAGAGTTCCCTGCTTAAGGCCAAGCTTCCCCGCCAAACTATTAGTAACCTTGCCCATAGGAATAACAAATCCTATTATCATGCTGATAATAGTGCTGACAATAAAGCTGAGAATAAAGCCCGGCACAGTGAAATGACCTGAGAAAAGGGTTCCGATAAGAGACAGACAAAAGCTCATGAGCAGCCCCATTCTGATATTCATTCCTCGTCCTATTTTTTTCATTTTTTCTTCCATTTGAGACCTCCATTGTGTTTTTTATAGTAATTATTATACCTTTTTATCACTATTACGACAGCTATTTTTCCTTGTATTTTCAAGGTATTTGAACAAAACACTCAAATATGATACTATCGTTTAGTTGTATAAAATTCATGTAGAAGTTAAGGCTATGCTTTTACATATATTGAATTATTGAAAGACGAGGACAAACACTAATGAAAATCGCGGTAACATATGATAATGGCCAGGTATTCCAGCACTTTGGCCATACTGAGAATTTCAAATTTTACGAAGTAAATGATAACAATGAGATTGTTTCATCCAAGGTATCCGGCACAAACGGAACAGGTCACGAGGCTCTTGCAGACCTTCTTTCAGATGAGGATGTAGATGTACTTATCTGCGGAGGTATCGGTGGTGGTGCCATGGATGCTCTTGAGAGCAACAGCATCACAGTATGTTCAGGTGCTTCAGGAGATGCTGATGAAGCAGTTAAGAATTATCTCTCAGGTGCCTTAGAGAGCACAGGTGTTAACTGTGATCATCACGATCATCACCATGAGGATGATGCTCATGATGAGGTTTCAGCTCAGAATGAAGAAGATATTGAAGCAGAGTCCGGTTGCGGCGGATGCGGCGGTTGCGGAAGCGATGATGAGGAAGGCTGCGGCAGTGGCTGTGGCGGATGCGGCGGCGGATGTGGCGGATGCCACTCAGGCCCTCTTTTTGAAGGCAAGAATGTAGGCAAGACATGCCGTGTACACTACACAGGTACTTTCAATGATGGTACCAAGTTTGATTCATCTTATGACAGAGGTCAGACACTTGACTTTGTATGTGGTATGGGAATGATGATCCTCGGCTTTGATAAGGCAGTTGCCGAGATGAATGTTGGTGATATCATTGACATCCACCTTGATCCTAACGAAGCTTATGGTCCCTTTGATCCAAACGCTATAATCAAGCTTAAGATTTCTGACCTTCCCGGTTCTGAGGAGCTTAATGTTGATGAGAGAGTTTACCTTCAGGATGTATATGGAAGACCAGTACCTGTTAAGGTAATTGAGAAAACTGATTCCGAGATTACTTTTGATGCCAACCATGAGATGGCAGGCAAAGAACTTAATTTCAAGATTGAACTTGTAGAAGTTAAAGATAATTGATATTTTAATCAATGGCAAAGAGCCTTCGGTAATATCTCCGAAGGCTCTTTTACTTATAATCTTACAGAATATCTATGTGTTCACCGGCAAGTGCCTTGTTCATGCTGCGGACAGCACAGAATTTTCCGCACATTGAACATGTATCATCAAACTCAGGTGCTCTGTCTGCACGGATTGATTTAGCAGTTTCAGGGTCAATTGCACATTCCCACTGCTTATCCCAGTCAAACTCTTTCCTTGCTTCTGCCATTTCGTTATCAATATCCATCGCATGTGGAATCTTCTTGGCAATATCTGCAGCATGAGCTGCTATTTTAGAAGCAATTATTCCCTGCTTGACATCCTCAACATTAGGAAGTGCCAGGTGCTCTGCAGGTGTGACATAGCACAGGAAAGCGGCTCCTGCTGCCCCTGCAATAGCTCCTCCTATTGCAGAAGTAATATGATCATATCCGGGTGCAATATCCGTAACAAGAGGTCCTAATACATAGAAAGGCGCTCCCATGCAGATAGTCTGCTGCATCTTCATATTGGCCTCAATCTGGTCCATTGGCATATGTCCCGGACCTTCAACCATAACCTGTACATCCTTCTCCCAGGCCCTCTTTGTAAGCTCTCCAAGCCTTACAAGCTCTTCTATCTGGCAGACATCACTTGCATCTGCAAGGCATCCCGGCCTGCAAGCATCTCCAAGAGAAATTGTCACGTCATGTTCTCTGCATATATCAAGAATTTCATCATAATACTCATAAAATGGATTCTCCTCTCCTGTCATGCTCATCCAGGCAAAAACAAGTGAGCCTCCTCTAGAAACTATATTCATTTTACGCTTGTGCTTTTTGATCTGATCAATAGTCTTTCTGGTAATTCCACAGTGGAGAGTCACAAAATCTACTCCATCCTCTGCATGAAGTCTTACCACATCGATAAAGTCTTTGGCAGTAAGTTCAGATAAATCTCTCTGATAATGAATTACGCTGTCATATACAGGTACAGTTCCAAGCATTGCAGGACATTCTTCCACAAGCTTTTTTCTAAATGGCTGGGTATTTCCATGGGATGAAAGATCCATGATGGCATCTGCTCCCATATTAACTGCAGCCATTACCTTCTCCATCTCTACATTGTAGTCCTTACAGTCTCTGGATACTCCAAGATTTACATTTATCTTGGTTCTGAGCATTGAGCCCACTCCCTTAGCCACAAGGCTTTTATGATGTTTGTTTGCGCATATCGCAACCTGTCCCTTTGCAACAAGATTTCTTATTTCCTCAGGAGTCCTGTACTCATCTCTTGCGACCTTCTCCATCTCGGGTGTTATGATTCCCTTTCTTGCTGCATCCATTTGTGTTGTGTAATTGCTCATAGATTTTCCCTTTTCTTTTAGTATTATATTTTCATCATTTAATGCAAAAGAGGTCCTCTCCCTGACCCGAGTTTAAGACCTGCATCAATGCATTTTTCTATATATTTTTTGGCTTCTGAAACTGCGCTTTTCAGATCATGTCCATTGGCCAGATTAGATGCTATTGCACTTGATAACGTGCAGCCTGTCCCATGAGTATTAGGATTATCAAATCTCTTTCCTTCAAGCCATATAACCTGAAATTCAGTATCTATCGCATTTCCCAATGGTCTTATGCACAGAAGATCAGCTGATACATCCTCTCTTTCAAAAGAACTATGTCCGCCTTTTATCAGTACATTGCACCCATATTCGGACGAAAGCTTTTTGGCTGCATCTTCCATCGCTTCTCTGCTATCAATTAAAAACTCCTTATCCCCGCCTTCTTTTGTCGATAACAGTGTCTGTGCCTCCGGGATATTGGGTGTTATCAGAAGGCTGCGGCAAAAGAGCTGTTTTTTCAAATACTCCCTTGCTTCAATTCTTGTAAGTTCAGTTCCGGAAGTTGAACTTAGCACCGGATCAAGGACAACGTTTTTTAGACTGTATTTATCTATAGCTTTAGCTACAACCTCCATAACTGATCTGTCAGGCAGCATTCCTATCTTTACTGCATCAGGAGGTATATCCTCGCACACAGCCTGAATCTGTTTTTCTACAAAGCTCTTTTCAACCGGAAGGATACCGGTTATTCCAAGAGTATTCTGAGCAGTGAGTGCTGTTACAACACTCATTCCATACACCCTGTGCGCCTCCATTGTTTTTAAATCAGCCTGGATTCCTGCTCCTCCGGATGAGTCACTTCCTGCAATTGTCAGAACTGTCTTTTGCACAATACTCATGATCATTTTCCCGCCATATTAAGCTCTTCATAGGCCCTTTTAAGTTCACTTGCAGCAGTTCTGCTGTCAGGAGCCTTCATTATTGCTGTAACAACGCAAATACCAGCAATCGGAACACCTTTTAGTACCTGAATATTATCTTTATTAAGTCCTCCAATGGCATTGGCAGGGATCGGTACAGCTTTACAGATATCCCTTAATGTATCCACCGAGGTAAGGACTGTTTTTACCTTGGTTGTTGTCGGATAAATTGCTCCAACTCCAAGATAATCTGCCCCATTCCTATAAGCTTCAAGTGCCTGTTCAACAGTCTTGGTAGTGGCACCTATGATCTTATTCTTCCCAAGTATCTTCCTTGCTATGTCTACAGGCATATCAGACTGCCCCAAATGTACGCCCTCTGCATCTATAGCCATTGCAACATCTATCCTGTCATCTATTATCAGAGGAATATCGTATTTTGCGGTAATCTCATGAACCTTTCTTCCAAGGTCAATATATTCTCTTGTAGTCTTATCTTTTTCCCTTAGCTGCAAAATGGTAACGCCGCCTAAAATGGCATTTTCCACCTTTTTCAGGAATTCGTCCTCGGACAAACCGGTGCTGTCAGTGACCAGATATAACTGCGTATTCAAAGCTTTTCTACCTTCCTTCTCTCACTAATGGTTTTATCATCAAGCAGGGATATTTCATCAAAAAGAGCGGTATAAAAGCTACCACTTCCGACTTTCCCTGCATTAATTGAGCTTACAGCTTCATAGGCAAGTTCACCTGCTATTCCCATATGCTCGCAGGCTCTTACAGCAGCAAATAGCGCTCCGCCTCTGTCTTTTACGCCTGCAAAAAATGTTGCACATATGGCGCCAAGCATACATCCTGTTCCTGTTATCTTTCCAAGCTGAGGATTACCGTTGTTTACTAAATAGGTCTTTTCCCCATCTGTAATAATGTCCGTGGCCCCACTGGCAAGAACAATTGCATCAAGTTTTCTCGAAAGCATGATTGCATGTTCAGTAGCCATATTCTTCGTAACTTCAGCCCCGGCATCTACTCCATTTCCCTTATAATCTGGATTTAAAAGAGCTATGATCTCAGAATAGTTACCCTTTATCAAAAGAATCTGTTTATCACTCCGTGGAGTACTGCTGATAAGACTTAAAATAAAGCTCCTTCTAAGTTCAGAGCAGGCCACTCCCACAGCGTCAATAACGACAGGGATTTCTTTATCCAGGGCCTTGGAAAAAGAAACCTTCATGGCTTCCATTCTGGTATCAGAGATGTTTCCCAAATTGATCAATAGTGCACCCGCAGTTTCTGTTATCTCACTAACCTCAAGAGGGTGCTCTGCCATAATAGGCCTAGCACCCAGTGAAAGAATTGCGTTTGCACACATCATCATTGATATTGGATTTGTAATGCAATGGATCAGATCTGACATTTAAGCCACCTTTTCCTTAGATGAATCTATATCCTTTAGGCTGTTCTGAATCTTGGACAAGACTCCTGCTGCCTTTAATGTCCTAAGTAGAAGGTAAGCTATCGATCCGCCAATAAGTGTTCCGCAGATAAAGGATGGAACATAAAAGAACCATGTAAGGCCCTCCTTGCCCCAAAGGTAAGTCATTACAGGGTAAGAAACGATCGCTCCTATTACTCCTGTTCCAAAAACCTCTCCAAGTACTGCAGCTATTATTTTTCCTTTGGATAATTTGTAGAAAATACCTGAAAGGGCAGCCCCAAAGATTGCGCCGGTAAGGGCAAGTGGCGGGATTCCCATTACCATCATTCTGATGATACCTATAAGAACTGCACATAGAAATGCATAGGCAGGTCCCATGAACACTGCACAGGTGATGTTGATAAGGTGTGCCATCGGGCACATTCCCTCGATTCGAAGGATAGGTGATATTACTACGCCAAGGGCAACAAACATTGCCAGCATCACCATCCTCAGTAAATAGTTACTTTTTTTCATACTTTTCCTCTTTTCCCAGACGGTGGGCTCGCTTTTAGTTCCAAGATGCAAAAAGCGGAAGCCCCCAATATGGTTGCTTCCGCGAATATACTCCTATTATCAGGCATCCCTACGTTGGCATTATCCAAATCAGGTTCTCGGTCGAAGGTCACACCTTCCTCTCAGCCTGTAATACAAGCTCCCGTCTGTTTAGTTGTCTTATACTTTATACACCTTTTAATAAATTAACGCAATAATAAAATAAAAAATAGACAAAATGGCCAAAGGATGTTAGTATTGTAAAGTTGCACTCAGAAATAAAATTATTTCTAAGACAAAGGTAATAATGTCAGTTCGTGACCTTCCTGACACAAAACAAAACTAAAGGAGAATTTAAAAATGCGTAACAAAAAGGTATTATTCATCACTCAGGCTGCTGTGATCGCAGCTCTCTATGTAGTTCTCACACTACTTGCTAATTCACTTGGACTTGCTAATTATGCTATCCAGGTACGTTTTTCAGAGGCACTTACTATTCTGCCTTATTTCACACCTGCTGCTATTCCGGGTCTTTTTATCGGATGCATCATTTCCAACACACTTACAGGTTGTATGCTTCTTGATACAATATTCGGATCCCTTGCAACTTTAATTGGTGCAGTTGTGACTTATTTGATCGCACACGGCTTTAGATCTTATCGTAACCCTGACTATTACAAGGGTTCTAATATCAGAAAATGGCTGTGTCCTATTCCACCTATTGTAGCAAATGTTATTGTGGTTCCACCTGTACTCATTTATGTTTATCACATGGAGGGAACACTTCCTCTTTTCATGTTAACAGTTGGTATCGGCGAAGTTATTTCATGCTTTGTTCTTGGAATGATCCTTCTATTTGCACTTGATTCAAGAAAAGAGACAATCTTCCGTCTCAACTCTTAATAAGAGTTTGTAGACGCTGCAATTCATCAGATAATCCCTGTCACGTTTTTTAAAATCCTGCAAGATTTGGGCGTGACAGGGATTTTTTATTTTTCACACATATTTCAATATAAAATTCCTTTTGTCTGTGGTATGATACTTCCCGTAAGCATTTTCTTTAAGTTACTAGTACTAAAATCACGCTTTAGGAGGAGTCCATGGGAGGATTTTTTGGAGTAGCATCTCGTGAAAGTGCAGTTTTTGATCTGTTCTACGGAACTGACTATCACTCACATTTAGGAACCCGTCGTGCCGGTATGGCCGTCTACGACAGGAAGAAAGGGTTCGATCGTTCTATCCACAACATTGAGAGGTCATATTTCAGACCTAAATTTGAAGACGATATGCTCAAGATGGAAGGTCATCTTGGTATCGGCTGTATTTCTGACTACGAGCCTCAGCCGCTTATTGTCAGATCTCATCACGGAACATTCGCAATCACTACTGTTGGCAAGATCAACAACATCGACGAAATCACTAATCAGCTCTTTAAAGATAACCACTCACATTTCCTTGAGATGAGTGGCGGAGACATCAACCCTACTGAGCTGGTAGCATCAATCATCAATCAGAAATCTACACTCGTAGAAGGAATTCGCTATGCACAGGAAATAATCAAAGGCTCTATGTCTCTTCTGCTCATGACATCAGAAGGCATTTATGCAGCCAGAGACCGTTTCGGAAGAACACCGGTCCAGATAGGTCAGAAGGATGAAGGTTTCTGTGTCTGCTTTGAGAGCTTTTCATATTTAAACCTTGGTTATACCGCATATAAAGAGTTGGAACCGGGAGAAATCGCCTTTATCACTCCGGAATCTGTAGAGATTGTAGCTCCGGGCTTTAGCGAAATGCGTATTTGCACTTTCCTGTGGATTTATTATGGTTTCCCGGCATCAACCTACGAAGGGCTTAATGTAGAAAATATACGATATGCCTGCGGCGGCAAGCTTGCCCAGAGAGATATGCAAAGAGGCATCCACCCTGATCTTGTAGCAGGTGTACCTGATTCCGGTGTAGCTCATGCTATCGGATACTCCAACACCTCAGGGATCCCATATTCAAGACCCTTTGTTAAATACACACCAACCTGGCCTAGATCCTTCATGCCTACTATCCAGTCAAGACGTGATCTTATTGCCAAGATGAAGCTGATTCCTGTTAACCAGCTCATCAGAAATAAGAGCCTTCTTCTCATTGACGACTCTATCGTAAGAGGAACCCAGCTAAGAGAAACGACAGAATTTCTATATAAGAGTGGTGCAAGCGAGGTTCATATAAGGCCCGCATGTCCTCCTCTCATCTATGGTTGTAAATACCTTAACTTCTCTCGTTCCAACTCTGAAATGGAGCTGATAACCAGAAGAGTTATAGAAAAACTTGAAGGATATCCTTCACCTGATGAAGAGACCGTAAGGAAATATACAGACCCTGATTCTCCGGAATACGATGCAATGCTGGAAGAAATCAGAAAAGATCTCAATTTCACATCTCTTCACTATCACAGACTTGATGATATGATTGAAGCAATTCCGCTTGAGCCATGTAACCTGTGTACCTACTGCTGGAGCGGCAGAGAGTGACCTGTTTAAATGACATCTTGGATCATAGCTTCAAGGAACATGTAAAAAGAAGTCTCTCTATAAATTGTGTACAATCTATTTGCGTGATATAATCATTTTCATAAAACATCATTTATATTGGAGGTTTAATCATGAAAAGAGTAGAACAGTTCTTAAAAGAAGCAGGAACCTACTATCTGGCTACTGTTGAAGGCGATCAGCCAAGAGTAAGACCCTTTGGAACAGCACACATTTTTGAAGATAAACTTTATATCCAGACAGGTAAGGTAAAAGAAGTATCCAAGCAGCTTCATGCTAACCCAAAGGCTGAAATCTGTGCTTTCAAAAACGGCGAATGGCTCAGAGTTGCAGCAGAGTTTGTAGAAGATGACAGAATCGAAGCTCGCCAGTCCATGCTTGATGCATATCCTTCACTTCAGAACATGTACAAGGCCGATGACGGAAATACAGAAGTATTCTATTTAAAAAATGCTACTGCTACTTTCAGTTCATTTACACACGAGCCTGAAGTAGAGAAATTCTGATAAAATATCAGCGGCAAAGGCCTTTATTTAGGACATAAAGTCAAAAAGCTTAACATGCAGGCATGCTAAGCTTTTTGACTTTTGTTCCCTTTATCATATATATCAAACAACTTTCATTTCTCTTAATTTATCATAAATAACATCTGCAAAGATGCGGTGTCCTTCTTCATTTAGATGTTCATCATCCTTCTCATCAGCAGAAACATAATCAGAAGCTGCAAGAAAGTTTACTCCTCTTCTCTTTGCAATTTCCTCATATACTCCCTTTAACTGCCTGCTGGTATTAACAGAAGCCAGATCAAACTCAGGGTCTTTCTCCGGTCTCCATACTTCATCACCAAGATATATAGGAGAAACCAAAAGAACTTTTTCAGGCGAAACATATTCTTCGAGCTGGTCTATACACTCCTCAATCCCTCTGCCAATGTCTGTAGGAGATGCAGCATAATCTTTTTTGCAATCATTTGTTCCAAGCATCAGAACTACGGAATTAAAAGAGGATTTACCTGCGAGTATCTTCTTTAGAGTATTGACGCCCTTTCTGCCGGATCTGTACTTGTCTTCAAAAACAGTTGTCCTGCCGCACAAGCCCTCTTCAAGAACTCTCATATTCCTGACTTTTTTCTGAAGTACGCCTGTCCAGCGCACCTTCTCAGAGTATCTTCTGTATGGAAATGATCCGGGAATAAGTCCCCAGGTATTAGAATCTCCAAATGCAAGAATATTTCCCATTTTCTGTTCCCCTTTACTACCACCATTACAAGACATAACAATTACCTTTGTTGCTTTATGTTTGCTTACGCTTTGATAGTAATATCATAGCATCGGGGTACAGAATTGAATATTTGATTGATTTTATCGTTTGTGATAAGAACTATTTATCACAGTTTTATATCATTAAAATCCTTAATAACGTACGGAAGTCCATTCATAAACTGTGCAACATCATTTCTGCCAAGTTCGCGTTTGGCATGGACTATAGCTCTCTTATTTTCCAGATCAACCTTGGCATAGATGCCATCATTTTTGTTAAAAGCATTCTCTACTCTGGTCGCACAGTTACTGCACACCATCTGCCCTATTTTGACTTCATAGTGATAGCTGTAATTGCTGATCTTCTTATCAGCAACCTTGATCTTGCGCTCTGAAGCTTCATGCGTTCCACAGCAGGAACTTCCATGAGTAAGCTTTCTCCTCATCATAAAAATAAGTAAAGACAATGCTGCCAGTAATACTACTGCAGCAATAATTGTTGTAGTATCCATAATTGCTCCTCTTATTTATGGGCTTCATATACCCTTTCGACACGTAATTATATCACAGAAAGTTACCTATTGCTAACAGAATAATAATGCGTTATAATTTTCGTTAGCAAAAGCTAACCATTCTATACGCATCAGACGGGGGTATCATGAGTAACGAATTCGTGATTTCACTTTTAAAAGATAAGGGATTTAGAATAACCAAGCAGCGAAAGCTGATAATAGACATCATCCTCAGCAGCGATGGAGCTTCCTGCAAGGAAATATACCACAAGGTTTCTGCCAAGGATAAAACAGTAGGCTCTGCTACTGTTTATAGAATGATAAGGCTTTTAGAAGATATCGGTGTTCTCAAACACGTTGATATGATAGCTCTTCAGGGAAGGTAATTACTCTTATCCAACCTTCCGAAGAGCCATGTCCGGCTGCGCACTTGTTCTAAGTGCTCTTTTATCCATCTGTCTCTTGGTGTAATTCACCATATAGAAAATAATCCCACATACAATAACAGTTAATAATGATACCAGTTCAGAGAATACATCTGATTTCATAAAGAGATTTCTGATAATTCCAACTACAGCAAAGAAAAGTGATGATAAAGATAATCCCCAGATAAAATCAACCTTAAATTTGCTGATGATCGGGAATAATGAAAAGAGACACAGTATCATAAGTACTATCCCGCTTACCAAAATCACTGATCCATTGATAACTGCATTTACTATAAGATTTGTAGCTCCAAATCCAATAGAGAGATTATATAAATAGCAGCTTATTCCTGAATACAACATTAGTGATCCCCAGATAAGACCGGTAAGCCCCAGCACCATAAACGCAACACTCATTTCACTAAATCTTCTAATGCAAGTTACTTTTCTCATATGCCCTCCTAACTTCGATCAAATACCTTTTTATCTTTTTTAATTTGGAACGTCACAATTATTTATACGAATCAAAATGAAAAAAGGTAAATATCTATATATAGTATACGGAATTTCATTTACGAAAACGATTAAGAAAGCATTAAAAAAGCAAAAACAATTATTATGAAAATATAAAGAGCGAATACTATATATAGTATTCGCTCACAAATATATTTTTTTGACACTAGGTTAATCATATTTTTTGATGTTCAATTTTTTGTTATCACAAATAATTTTGCCTGCTTTATCATCCCAGATAATCCTGCTGATACTATACTCACCTCTTTCATATCCATTTGATTCGCCATCATCATCGTAGAGGTCAAAATAGGCATCTTTTCCAGGAAATACCCTGACACCGATTGTCTGTCCGTTATAGTATTCTGTAGAGTCTAAAGGCTCCGTAACAGGAATTATACTGCCGGCCTTGGCAAAAACAGCAATTCTGTCAATTGGACATTTATAGTCTATAGTCCTTCCGCCTTCATAAAAATCTCCTGTGTAATAGTCGTACCAGTCATTTCCGGCAGGCAGATATATACTGAGCTTGTCATCTTCATCCAGAACAGGACAGACCATAAGGCTTGGCCCGAACATATACTGATCTGATATTTCGCATATATTCTCTTCTTCAGGATAATCAAAAAACAGCGGTCTTATTATCATGTCATCCCTGATGCACGCCATAGCACCCACAGAATAAATATACGGAAAGAGTCTGTATCTGCCCTTAATTGCACTTACTATCGCCTCGTAGTATTTATCTCCGGCGTCGCCAAAGGCCCAGGGCTCCCTGCTGACATCAGTTCCATGAGATCTGAATATTGGCAAAAAAGCTGCAAATTCAAGCCACCTTGTGTAGAGCTTTTTGTAGTCTTCGTTGATTCCATCGTAGTCACCATTCCAGTACCACTGAAATCCTCTTTTAACGAAGAATGCTCCTGCATCAAGTGTCCAGTAAGGCATTCCACTTGCTGCCATCTGAAGACCTGCTCTTACCTGCTTTCTAAGGCAATCCCAACTTGCAGAGACATCTCCGGACCAAAGTATTGTTCCGTATTTCTGGCTTCCGGCCCAGCCGCTTCTGGTCAGGTTGACCACTCTTTTATCAGGCCTGATCCTCCTAAGGCCGTCCCATATTGTCATAGCATGATATAGCCCATAGGAATTAGCCATTTCAAGTGGCATGATATTTCCCGCATCTGTTTTAAATTCGCAGTATTTTTCTCCATCCTCAGGCTCTATATGATGCTCCCACTCAGGCGTAATAGGTTCACTTGAGTCGCACCAAAAGGCATCAACTTCTGAAGGGAGCAGATTTCTTTCAACCTGTGAAAAATACAGATTTCTCGCCTTCTCATCAAAGGCATTATAAATATCAGTTCCCGGAAGTAAAAGATTTAATGCCTTAAATTCTGCATTATCTTCAGTATTTGGACTCATATTCGGCCAAATGGACATCATGAAATGGATTCCCATCCGGTGAAGCTCATCAGTCATCTCTTTGGGCGTAGGGAACCTGCTCTTATCAAAGCTTTTCTGTCCCCATTTGCCATCTTCCCAGCTAAGCCAGTCAAGAACAAGGCAGTCAATCCCTATTTTCCTTCTTCTAAACTCTTTGGCGACCTCCAACATTTCTTCCTGAGTTTTGTACCTCTCTTTGGACTGAATATATCCATAAGCCCATTTAGGAAGCATGGAAGCTCTGCCTGTGAGCTTTCTGAAGCCTTTTATAACATCGGTTGTGACTGTGCCCGGAATAAAGTAATAATCCAGATAATAGTCCGCCTCAGTCTGAACAAAAGATACTCCATTTTTTTCGGAAAAAAGAGCCGGTGACTTGGTGCTAAGCAAAATTCCATACTTGTTTGTCGATACGACCATGGGGATTGCTATCTTACGATTAGCCTGATGAATATAATAGGTACTGCCGCGAAGATTCCATTCGCCATTTTCTCCCTGTCCAAAGCCAAGGAGCATCTCATCTTCTGCAAACTCAAAATAGGTCCTGGTCTTATAAGCAGAGCCGTACTCTTCCTTATCAGCAGCTTTTATTTTCTTCTTGATCCCGTCAGCTGTAGCAATTTCTTCAACTATAGCGCTTTTGTTATCAGAAACTCTATAAAGACTTATCTGTTCAAGCTGCCTTGGACAAACTGCCCTTTCAGTTAAAAGAGATCTGCCATTTATGTCCATATATGAAACAGCTGCCGTCTCTTCATTAATCTTAATTTGAATATCCGGGGTTCTTATCACTATTTCATTTTGCCCCTGAATGACTTCACAGTTTTTCTCCGGCGGAAGCGTATTTATATCCTCCCCCTGCCTTGGATCAAATACTCCATCCTGTGAAAAAGATGTTCTGACAATACCTCCCTGCATGAGCATCAGCCTCAGCATGCCCTTGCCAACAGGATAAAAGATGTTACCCTCACTAATGTTAACCATTTTCTTATGCCTCGATATGTATGTTTATTATTTGTAAAAAAGCCAACACATCAATAATACCATGATATCGATATCAAAAGTTAGAAACCATTTATCGACTTGCTTCTTTTTTCACAACGAGTATAATGTGTAAGGATTTTTTATATAATGAGGTGTTTATAAATGAAGTTTTTAAAGCAGTTTTTAATTATTCTTGCTGTTTCTCTTATGGGAGAAATCTGTAAGGCATATCTTCCGCTACCAATTCCTGCAAGTATTTACGGAATGGTTTTCATGTTCGTCTTTCTTCTTACAGGAGTTATCAAGCTTGAACAGGTAAAAGATGCAGGGAAATTCCTGATAGAGATCATGCCGGTCATGTTCATTCCGGCAGGTGTAGGACTTATGTCATCCTGGAGTGTTCTGCAGAGCGTGCTTCTCCCTGTATCAGTAATTACAGTTATCACAATATTCACTGTTATGGCTGCAACCGGCCTTGTTTCTCAGGTAATAATCAGAAAGAGTAAGAAGACTACCAATGAGTACAAGGAGGCAGCGTGATGAGTGAATTTATGCAAAACAGCGCTTATGCCGGAGTTACAATAAGCCTTTTATCATATAGTCTTGGTACATACCTTAAAAAGAAATTTGGATTCGGATTTTTGAATCCTCTTCTCATATCCATCATCGCAACAATTCTTTTCCTGTTTGCCTGCGGTGTTGACTACGACACATATAGCGAAGGTGCCAAGTACCTTAGCTGGCTCCTGACGCCAGCCACAGTCTGCCTTGCCATTCCTTTATATGAAGAATGGGAACTGCTCAAGAATAATGCCAAGGCAGTAATGCTCGGCATATTATCAGGCGTTCTGACGAGCCTTGTAACCGTATTTGTCTTATCCAAGCTCATGGGGCTTTCTCATGAAAGCTACGTAACTTTGCTTCCCAAGTCCATCACTACAGCTATCGGAATGGGCGTATCTGAGGAACTTGGCGGATATGTGACTATCACAGTTGCCGTCATAGTAATTACCGGTGTTCTGGGAAATATACTAGGTGAATTTATCTGTAAGATATTCCGAATCCATGAGCCTATATCCAAGGGTCTTGCTCTTGGAACAGCAGCACACGCTATTGGCACTGCCAAGGCCATGGAAATCGGAGAAATAGAAGGAGCCATGAGTTCTCTTTCAATTGCAGTTGCCGGAATTCTCACTGTAATACTTGCAACTGCGTTCGCAGGACTGATTTAAGTTTTCTTTCTTATCCTAAGAGGAATATCGTATTTATTGGACAGGGCTATGCACCTGTCCTTTTCTTCTTGTGGAAGGACATCAACAATTGACCATCTGACGTCTCCAATTTCTTCTCTGCACCTTTTTGTAAACTTGATCATACTTTCAAAGGCGTTGTCATGCTGAGGTCTTGTTACCTCTTCATACTCTTTTTGGGAAGGAGCATTAAGACTTACGGAGACGCTATCTATCACCCCTGCAAGTTCAGGAACTATGTCTCTGCCATTTTCTACAGAGCCCTGCCCATTTGTATTGAGCCTTATTTTAAGTCCTTTTTCCTTCTTTGCATAAGCAGCAGCCTCTAAAAGAATATCAAGCTGACACGTAGGCTCTCCATAGCCGCAGAAAACAAGCTCTTTGTAGCCTGAAAAATCAAAGTTTTTAATCGCATCAAGTACTTCTCTAAGAGTCGGGTTAACCTGATGCCATAGAGTCGTGGCATCTCCTACTCCGTCTTTTACAAAACGAATACAGAAGGTACATCTGCAATTGCACTTATTAGTAATATTTGCATATACGCTGTCTTTGTATGTATAAATTATATCTGCCATTTCATGCCCCCATTTTAGCCTTAAAACCAACTCTGTCCAAAGTTACTCCAAGCATCAGGAAAAAGATCATACTGCCTGATGATTGTACAAGACTCCCGGAAAAGCTTGTAAGAATAGCTGTCTTTGTTCCAAATAATAATGCCTCGGCAAGGAAGTAACCTGTAGCCGAAATAAAGTATGAAATAACAGGTGCCACAATATTTCGCTTACTGACTATTTTATTTCCCTTGTTTGAAAACGGAATGACTATGAGCATCTTGATCATCACAGTTGCTATAGCCCAGGCAGGTGCTGTCAGAAGATCTGCAATCCCTCCTCCTATGGCGCCAGCCAGCATTGCATATGGCATTGGAAGTATCGCGGCAGCAAGGTAAATCAGTCCGTCGCCAAAATGAACATAACCGCCATTTACACCTACAGGAACATGTCCTATATAGGCGGTAAAAACTGTAATGAGTGCTGCAAATACTCCGCAAAGCGCCATGTTGTAGATTCTGCTGTTTTTTCTTTCCATTATGTCTTCCCCACTTTCTCATATTTCTTTTTTCAAATACTTTATTTTTACCCTTATCTGATCATTTATAGCTGATCATTTATAGCTGATCCTCATCTTATCAGCATTTTCAGATTCTTCTCATACTCAACTCCTGCACGAGGCGGCATATCATCAGGTGTGTCATTTACCGAAGTGCGAATGAAATCACTCGCTATTTCCGCAGCATCATAAGCACTTCCTCCTCTTAGTATTTCTCCAAGAAATACCGCTGCGAACAAATCTCCCGTTCCTGAGTAGTGGACTCCGTTACTTTCTGATGTAACAACCTTTCTCTCCCCCTTCTCGAGAATGAAATTCCCCACAACTCCGTCTTTTAAAAGAGGAATACCTGTAACAGCCACTGTCTTGCCCTTATCTCCTCCTGTAAGCATCGAGAGTCTGTATATTTCCTCTATCAAGTCATCTCCTTTTAGTCCCATTATCCTGTCAGGGTTTTCACCTGCAAGAAGGACCAGTTCAGTTAAATTGGGAGTTATTATATCTGCCTCTTTTACCATTTCTCTTATGATTTCCAAAAGCTCATTTGAATAATTCCTATAAGTCTTACCGTCATCTCCCATAACCGGATCAACCAGTACTTTAGTCTCTGATGACTTAAACTCTCTGATAAATTCAAGGCTGTTTCCCGCTTGTTTGCTGCTCATCATAAAGCCGGTTATTATGCCGTCAAATTTTTCTCCCTGTTCATGCCATTTTGTCTGATACTCAGGAATTATTCCTGTAAGATCTTTAAAAAAATATGACGGATATCCTGTCTGCGCACTTAATACCGCTGTGGGTATTGGACAACATTGTATCCCCATAGCTGCCAGAACAGTCATATCCGCCACTAATGAACACTTACCAAATCCGGAAAGATCGTTAATTGCTGCTACCTTCATGATGTGTCTTCTCCTTTAACGCTTTGTCATGTTAAAGAATATACCCATCATTTGGTATTATAAAAATATTCAGTTTAGTTTATTTTATTAATACCAGATTTCAGATTTATAAAAGTCTTACGCTCATTCTCTTATCATCATCAAAGTCACTAAAACAAGTATCAGTGGTGATATCCATATCGTAGTGATCCCGAGTTTACCCGATAATACTCCGCCTATCCCGGCTCCTATGGCAAATATAATGATGATCCCAAAGAAATGAAGAGATTTATAAAGGGATTTCTTTTCCCCGGTCCTGATGAACTGTGAAAGGCTCTCTGTCCCGCTTCTAAGATTTCCTATACACATGGTGCTGGCATAGCCGTATCCGTGAACTTTTCTAAAGGTCTGAACCTGCATGGCGCATGCAAAAGATACAAGCATATTTGCTATCATGCTACAGGAAGCAGGCAAAAAGCCAACAATTACAAGCATAACGATCTCCACCAAAAGAACTATCTGCCGCCAGTGAATTCTGGAGCTGCTCTTAAATCTGCTCTCTATTCTCTCTGCAAGAAATACTCCGGCAGCAAACGAAACAAGCGGGAAAAGATAACGAAGTCCTTTGGTCCACTCACCCAGCATAAAGTTCTGGCTCATCAGAACCACATTGCCTGTCTGGGCATTGGCAAAAACGCCATCTCTCACATTATAAGTATATGCATCCTGCAAACCTCCTGAAAAAGATAGTAGCGCACTTAATCTAAAGCTTTCAGATTTCTGCATTTTTAGATCTCCTATTTCTCGTTTCTGCTCATATCCTCACAAAACCCGTAAGCAGAGCGGTTTTTTATTATTAAAAAAGTCACAACAGGATATTATAGTACATTATTTTGCAAACAAATACATTACAAAATTAATGTGTAAGAGATTAATTCTGTTATCTTGCAATAATGCGTCACAGTGATAAAGTTTATTACAAATCATTTTTGGGGAGACAAATAACCTATGGGAGCCGCTTCTGATAAATACTTAAAAGAACTTTTAAGAAGATACAGCGCAAATTTTGACATCACAGAGGATTACGCTCTGGAAGGCAAAGTTTACCCCGCCTACGCACAATTTTTTTCTCTCGGTGAAAAATATGTTCTAAAAAAAGAGGCAATCATCTGGTCCATCAGGGCCTATGAGCATGTTCTTTTCATAAAGACCGATTCCATAGATGAAAAATTGTTATCTGAACTAAAAATGACAATGGAACAGGTCATGGAGCCTGTGCTCGTAAGGAAGGGCAATAAATACCCTGAAAAGGATCACATGTGCTCATACCTTACTTTCGTTATTATATCTGATACAACTCCCGCGCCCCAGGTACAAAAACTTATCAAAAGCTTTTCTTTTGACAAAGGTTATCTATTTAATTTCCGAGGACATACAGAAGGCAGACTTGGATGCGTATTCCTTGACAGCCGGAACTGTGTCACTAATAAAGCGGCCAAAGAGCTAAAGACGCTCTTAACCAATAATTTAAAGTCTCTTGATGGAGACAAGGAGGAGAAAGTATCATGAATGCAGCAGTTTTACTTCTTGCAAGCGTTGTAGTCCTGGTGGCAGGATATGTATTCTACGGCGGATGGCTTGCAAAACAATGGGGAATCGATCCAAATAGAAAGACACCGGCTCATGAGCTGGAGGATGGCATGGATTATGTTCCCGCCAAAACACCGGTTGTCATGGGACACCACTTTTCTTCTATAGCAGGAGCAGGTCCTATAAACGGTCCTATCCAGGCTGCAGTTTTTGGCTGGGTTCCGGTTCTTTTGTGGGTTTTAATAGGTGGAATTTTCTTTGGAGGCGTGCACGACTTTGGTGCTCTGTTTGCTTCTCTTAGAAATAAGGGACAGTCAATTGGTGAGATCATCGATAATTCAATGGGAAGAGCAGCCAAAAAGCTGTTTTTGACCTTTGGATATCTTACCCTGATCCTTGTTGTAGCAGCTTTTAGTTCTATTGTAGCCAGCACTTTTGGCAATACCACAGCCAAGGGAGATGCTGTTACAGGCGCAACTCTTGCTGCCAACGAATCAACTGCAATGATTTCTATTCTGTTTATAGCACTTGCCATAGCTTTTGGTTTCCTTATCTATCGCAAGAATATATCTATAGGAATTGCTTCTGTTGTTGGTGTTTTGGGAATCGTAGCTATCGTAGCACTAGGCCTTAATTTCCATCCGATCTCACTTTCCTACAATGCATGGATGTGGATTGTCGGAGCATATATCCTTGTAGCATCCGTTACACCTGTTTGGATCCTGCTCCAGCCAAGAGATTACCTCAGCTCTTTCCTTCTCTATTTCATGATCGCTGCAGGTATCATCGCTGTTGTAGGTGGTGTTGTAACAGGAAACGGCAATTTCCAGATCCCTGCTTTTGGAGATGCTGCGCTTAAGGGCACAGGAGTATTTACAACCGGAACTGCTTTCCCCGCACTGTTTGTAACAATCGCATGCGGCGCTATATCAGGTTTCCACTCACTAGTTTCATCCGGCACAAGTGCCAAGCAGCTTGATAATGAAAAGAATGCTCGTCCTGTAGCTTATGGTTCAATGCTGATCGAATGTCTTGTTGCAGTCATCTCTCTGTGTGCGATCGGCTTTGTATGGGCCGCAGCTTCTGACGGAACATACGCAAGTCCAACTCAGGTTTTTGCAGGCGGCTTATCAGCTATGATAGCAACCTTCGCACCCGGAATGCAGAATATCATGTATCAGCTCCTTATTCTTGCTGTTTCAGTATTCTGCCTTACATCTCTTGATACAGCTACAAGACTTGCAAGATACATGTTCCAGGAATTTTTCTTAAACGATGGTCAGACCAATAAAGATGTTACCGGACTTAGGAAAGTCATCACCAATCCTTATGTATCTACTGCTCTTACTGTAGTTTTGGGCGTTGCCCTTGGCATGAATGGATACACCAAGATCTGGCCGCTGTTTGGTGCAGCCAACCAGCTCCTTGCAGCTATCGGACTTCTCGCAGTTTGCACCTGGCTTGGAAGCGTAGGCAAGAACAACAAAATGTTCTATGTTCCTATGGTATTCATGCTCGCCGTAACAATCTGCTCACTGGTTCAGACAATCAGCTCCAAGATGGCTGCTTACACCAGTGGAAATGCAGATTACTGGGCACTTATCCAGTCAATAATCGCTGTGCTCCTCGTAGCTCTTTCACTTGTACTTGCCTTCATTGCTGCAAGAACCCTTATCCAGCAGCACAATGAAAAGAAAGCTCAAAAAGCTCAGAAGGCAGCATAACACAATCCATAGCAGATTGCTTTTTATATCATAGGAATTCCTGTTGAACCAAAAAGCAGCAAATGCTGCATTTCGATGTTACATTGAAATCAGCATTTGCTGCTCTATTTTTTTGTGTAAAAAAGTAAATAGCAGGTTTAGCCCGCATTGATCCTACTTATAATTTCAGGAAGAACTGAATCTATCTTATCATTATCAATCTGGCAGGTTCCTGCATTGGCATGGCCGCCTCCGCCATATTCAAGGCAAAGCTCACCAATATTGAACTTGGAAGATCTGTTGATAATAGATTTACCGATCATTACTGCAGTGTTCTGCTTTTTAAAGCCCCATGCGACATGAACTGATATCTCAGCTTCCGGATAAAGAGCATAGATCATAAATCTGTTTCCGGCATAAATTGTATCTCCGGCAGCTTTCTGGTCAACTACGATGACCTTGCCATCCATATGAGATATTTCTTTGAGCTGAGCCTTGAAGCGCTCAGACTGCTCCATATACAGATCAACTCTTTCTTTTACATCAGGGAGCTCTAATACTTCCTTGATACTGTGGTTTACACAATAATCAATAAGTTCCATCATCAGATCATAGTTGGATATTCTGAAATCATGGAATCTTCCAAGACCTGTTCTTGCATCCATAAGGAAGTTCATAAGAACCCAGTCCTTGGGATTTAGAATCTCATCTTCTGTAAAATCAGCTGAATCACCCTTATCAACTGCTGTCATGATCTCATCTGAAATATGCTCAAGGGCATATCCCTCTTTCTTATAATAATCATAGACAACTCTGGCTGCAGATTTAGCGTGACCATCAATATGCCAGTTGTTCCTGTCCTTCATCTCTTTATTACGGGTAAGCTCTGACTCATGATGATCAAAACACATAAAGACACGCTGATCATAAGGTAAGTTGGTAGTAATATCTGTATTGGACAGCTCAATTTTGCCGTCCTGAACATCCTTGGGATGTACAAACTTAATGTCTTCGATAAGATTACATTCCTTAAGGATCATTGCGCAAACCAATCCATCAAAGTCACTTCGTGTTACCAGTCTCATTTTATCGCTCATATTGCCTCCTGATTCGTCCTACAAGGATTCATGCAAAAAACAAAGTGTCCTAAATAAGTATATCACTATTGACTTTTTTACGATATGAAAAAAGGCGTCATTACGTTAATTTTATTTTAATTTTACAATTGTTTTATTTAAATGCAATCTGAGCAAAATTGTAGAAACCGAGGTACCAGATATTAAAATCATGTGCACCGTTTAATTCCTGCCACATATAGTTCTGACCATCTACAAACTGATCACATACAGAAGGCAGATTCTTGGCAGCCTGCGAGTGGCTTGAATAAGCTACGTTATCCTGAAGTCCACATACATTATAAAAATAATGGATTGGATATGAGTTGCCATTAAGTAGTGATGCAGTCTTAGAAGCAGCATTACTTGTTGGTGCAGCAGAGAATGCTCCAAAATAGCTAAACAGATCCATGCACTCGCCAATACCGATATTAATTGTCTGCATGCCTCCCATTGAAAGACCTGCAATAGCTCTGTGGTCTCTGTCAGCATTGGTGCTGTAATGAGAGTCGATATATGGAATAAGGTCATTTCTAAGCTCTGCTCCAAAATTGTAGAAAGAGTTCACAGAACCGCTTGCAGAAGCCTTTCCATTTGGTGTAACCACTATGAAGGAGTCGATATCTCCATAATATGCGAGGTTATCCATTATAGCCTTAACTGTAGATGAATTACCTGTCATTCCCCATTCATTTTCATTTCCGCCAATTCCGTGCAAAAGATAGAGTACATTGTACTTTTTATCTGTACTATATCCGGCAGGTAAATATACGTTAGCTTTTTTGGTATATGTTCGTCCATTTGCCTCTGTATCATGCGCTGTGTAAGAGATGTTCACAATTGTTCCTGAGCCCTCACCATATCTTACTGAAGAGTACTTAGAAGGAATTGAGTTTTCAATTCTTGCAGTAGGATTGTAATTGGGATTAGGTGCAGGAATAGGTTCAGGCTCCGGTGCTGGCTTTGGATCTTCACTTCCTGTTTCTCCGCCTGAAGAAGAACCGCTTTCATTTCCGGTAGAGCTTCCTGCAGCAGATTCAAGCACGTATTCAAAAGAGCTACCTGCCTGGCCAACACCAATTGAACCAAACTCGATACTTGTTCCGTTTGCAATTGTCTTGTTCCAGTCAACAGGTGTTATCACGTAATAATCTCCTGAATCTTTAATGTTAACATTCCAGCTTGAATCAATATTAAGCTGATTTTTGTTTACCTTGAGAGTCCATCCATCAACAGTATTTCCTGAGTTATTAGAAATCTTGTAGCTTACCTGATAGCCTGATCCCCAACTGTTAATAGAATATTCAAGTTCAAGACCTGACCCTGTTACAGGAGTAGGATCCGGTGTAGGTGTTGGTGTTGGTTCAGGAGTTGGCTCAGGGTCAGGTGTTGGCTCCGGGTTCTGCTGAGCATTTTCTTCAACCTTTTCAAACTGCCACTGCTGATTTGCATTTCCGTTGTAAGTCCACTGGCAAACATTTGCGCCGTCATTTGTCTTTTTCTCATAAATATCAAGGAATCTGGCTGCATTTGAACACTTGGTACCAATTGTATAAACACCATTTGTTCCGGTTGTTTTAATGATAAACTGCTGGGCATTTCCGCCATAGCCCTGATATGTTCCAATGTTTGCGCCATCAGTATTCTCACCGTTAGCAACATCCATCATGATATTTCCAAGCTTACTTGTGAGTGTTACGTAACCATCAGATCTATTTGTCACATACCACTTCTGTCCGTCAACACCGGTTCCTGAACTGATAACAACGCTGTTCCAGCCATCAGCCTTGTTGCCTTCAACAGTAAGGTATTTCTGAGATGCAGGATTTTTGATATAGTACCAGCCATCCTCTATACGTGCTGTAGCATTTGTGTTTCCTGAAGGCTTAGTCTCTGAAGATCCGCTTCCACTGCCACCACTACTCTGTCCAGGATTTCCAAATACATCAGTATAAGCCTTAACTACATAATCATAAGCAGGCTTGCTGACACCAATGTTGGACCAGATAAGTGGCTTCTGGCCTGAGAGCCAAGTTTCTGCATCTGATGGTCCCCACCAGGTAATGCAGGAAATATTGCCACCATTCTTTTTGGCTGTATTGATATTCTTAAAGAGCTGATAGCAATAATTATTAAGATCATTGTCACCGTTGTTCTTAATATCAAGCTCAGTGATCTGTACCTCAAACCCAGCTCTTATAAATGCATTAAGAGCCTGTGTATAGTAATCAACAGATGGATAACTTGTGCTAAGATGAGACTGCATTCCGATGCCGGCGCAGACTTTTTTGCCCTGGTTGATATAGTTCACAAGCTTGATCTCGTCGTTAACTACCATATAGGTGTTGTAATCATTGTAAAAGAGCTTTACTTTATCTGTGAGTTTGAAATATTCAAGACACTCATAGGCGTAATTGAAAGCCTTCTTTACATAGGCCGCATTTGTCTTGTTGTTTCCATACACAGCCTCCCAGCCTGAGTTCTGGGCATGCATAATCTCATTGGCAACATCCCAATATACAACTACGCTTCCATACTGGCTTGAATACACATGATTGAGAACTGTCTTAACATAGAACTCAAGACGAGCATCCATTGTAGACTGATTTACAAATCCGCCATTGCCTGAAAAGCCATTCCTGAAAAACCAAGTCGGAGTCTGTGAATGCCATACCAGAGTGTGACCTCTCATCTTAAGACCATTTTGATAGCAGAGTTTCATAGCTTCATCAACAGTGCTAAAGTTGATCTTGGGAACAGTACTCTCCCTGTAGTTTGAAGGGATGTAGTAGCCAAGCCTCTTGGCCTCATCAACTGAAATCAGAGTTGCAGACCTGCTTCCAAGAAGATAATCAGGTTTAAACTCATTTCCAAGTGTAACTATGTTAGAATCCTTTTTGATGGAATTAACTGTGTTCTGATTTCTGAGCATAAAGGTGTGAACACAGTTGCCGGAATAACCGTACTTGGCGCCGTAGGTTTCCATTAGATTGTACGCGGCAGCCTGTACATTAGTCTTGAAGCACACTCCCATTGTGCTAACAAGGAGAAGCATGACTAGCAGTTTGGAAATAAAACATTTCACATTTCTTTGTTTCATACTCATTTCCCCATTTCTTTGTTTGTGGAATCTCGTGAACCTCATGCGAGATATCCCCCAATATCCACATATTTGACTATTTAGTTACGTGCTCGAGCACCATCATTCTAACAGTAATATTTCGTAATAACTTCTTAATAATTGCTTAATAATTTGCACAATTTGCTACTTTTGTGCATTATTTTCATACAATTAATCAAGTTTCCTATAAATGTGACAAATATCTATATATTTTTACGAAATATTAGATTTAGTGTTTTGGAAATTTGTGCAATACTAGAATTTCCTGCTACCTGAGCCAATGACTGATAGCAAAATTTTCCACTGATCTCTCAACTGCGCCTTTTTTTCTTCTTTGGACATAGGAGGAAGGGGCCATGGAATATAGTCCTTTTGTGCATCCTCTGCGCTCAGCTCCGGAAGAGGAAAAATTCTATCCTCTTGAGCATGAGGGCAGTCCACATATTCGCCACTTCGGATAAACCTGCGGCGGGTGAGTATCGTACCAAGCATACCTGTTACTGTAGGCACAAGTCCCTTATTTTGGGGACTCATAATTGGCATCGTAACGCCCGCAGCGTGACATACCACAGCCATACATTTAGCAGGATCACAGCACCCTTCTGCAAAGTAGTCGCAACTTGGGCGAGCTGCAGCAGCACAATTTCCCAGTGCCATACGGTGCATAGGCAAGGCTGCAATATCCTGCAAGCTGTATGGTTTACCGGCCTTATCAAACCACCATCGCGTTCCCTCAAGCTCCACACCTTCACCTTCTACGATGCAGAGAGAAAAATCCTGTCGTGCACTCTTTTTATAGTTATAATAGTCAAGCCCTGTCTTGGCGGCTGCAAGACATCCTCCACTACACGCCTGTTCCAGCGCAAGTGCCTGCTCAGGAGTTACAGTATCCTTGTCTGTAATGACCGGAGCACCGTTCTTGGTGTGCCCTGCCAGTGCCAACAGATTTGGAAATTCCCGTGCCGTCTTTTCATCCATAAAGCTGCTGATTGCCGGACGAAATGGAATAACCTCCGGCTCTCCAATAATTACCGTCTCAGGGTCGCCAAAGCCTCTGGCCTTTGCTTCCATCATCAGCTTGTTTTGATCCGGGTCAAATCCCATCATGCGGGTTGTGATCCTGTCTACCTCCACGCTGTTGTTACCTGCGATAATCTTGCCGACACGCACCGGATCCACAGGAGCAGGCGTATTGCCTTCGCCGCCGATAATTCCGTCAATGACAGTCAAATCCGGCTTAAAAAGGTAGAGCAGATCTGCCAGTTTTTTATTGATAAGATAGCTGTGGTTGCGTTCCCTAAGAAAATAGGGAATCGTACCCATGGCATTCTTAAAGCCTAGTGTCACACCGGTATAGAGATTGGTTTTCATCTTGGGCACCGAAATATAAAAGGCGTTACCCTTTACCACCTCATCAAGCGTGTCCGGAATATATATCTCCTTCATTACCTCCGCCTTGGGCAGCATATACCGCACAACAGGCCTTAGTTCTAATGCCACCAGCCCGGTTCTGTAATACCTGGCAATTCGGTCATAGCCTGCTATTCGAAAGCTTGCAGGTGTAGGCATGGGTTTTCCCGATGACTCCGCAATGGTTATTTGATTGGTAAAGCGCCTTATATACCTTACTACTGCCTCAAAGACGCGAGGATCCGTTGTCTCAGGATAGTCTGCCTTGTCAAAACCGCTGTTGTGATAGACTGATACCAGATTAGGCTTGATAATGACCGGACGATTATTATTAAGTTTCTCTGAAAAATGTGTCTTTTCATCAAGGGTGTCCAATGCGCTGTCCACGCAAGCTCTGATAGCGATAACGTCTTCTCTGTTATCGTAGGCATCAGTGCCAAAAGAATCCGGCAGTACCACAAAATCCTTCAAATAATCGAGTTCACGTGCTTTTTCGATTACGACATAACTCCCCGCCATATATTATTCTCCCAATTCTCCGTATTCTCCGAATTCACAACCAATGTTTTTGGCCTCAACTCTGTCTATCAGTTCGGTTTTGCCGCCCTTCTTGCGGTAGAGCTCAATAATACCAACTCCGTTTCCACCATTAAAAAGACGATTGTGGAGCTTTTGGCCATTGGGTGCTTCATAATTTACGAATAACATATCTTTCTTTTGACAACTGATTTTGGTATCCATAATAGCAGAAGTCGTTTCCTGTCGAACGTGCCATAACACCTCTGTATCGGTCTCACTGCACTCGAACTTAGTACGACAAAATGTCCAGAATTTGGAAAAATTGAATTCATAGCTCTTGCCCTCATACCAGAAGTCTGAAAGAAGCTTACGGTTCAAAGCTACTCCAAGAACCTTAGGGCGCCCACCACCGATATCAAACACGCTATTTTCCAACTTTTTTCCTGTGAGAAGGCTTGTAAGATTATTGCTGCTGAGCCAAACCCAAGGGCTGGTGAAGTCTCCGCCCCAATTCTTGTCAGCATAGCCGTAGCAGGTCTTTGGTTTTACTATATACCTTCGACCATTACAGATGATCATACCGGAATATTCGGTTTTCATGCCTTCAGCATGCCAGAACATCTCAAAAGCGTTCAGGCGCTGAAAAAATTTGCTCGCACCATAGCCAACATTGAAAGCAACCTTTTTATCAATACTAAGGTCCCATATCATACTCCCGCTGTCACTCATATATTCAGGGTGAGAATCAGCCTCTTCTTTTGAGACCGTAACCGTACCGGTCATATGCGTCTCTGTCAAGCTGCATTCAGGCGCGGAGAGATTCAGATTGGTATCATAAGGGAGGGTTACATCCTTCCATGGGTAAAAGCGATGCAGCTGCGTGGCGTCTTCGCCCCACCAGCCAGCCTTCACCATCAGATAAGATGGCTTCTTGCCATCCTTCTTTCTACCGGGATGTTGTCCCAGAATAGGTTCATCTTCAGCAAGATCAGGATTGCATGTAAAATACTCAATAAAAAATGGCTTCTCTTCTCCGGTTTCCTCATCCTCTGCCGTGAATGAATGCCACCACCAGTCATAGCCCCGTTTGCTCAAAGGGCCACGTAACATGAAATGATTTCGCTGCTTATCACTAATATTTGCCATAATTCCCCCATATTCTTTTTTCCCGACGGTTACTAATTCATAGTATCATAGAAACATCCCCAAAAGTAGTTATATTGATAATTAATTATCGAAAGGTTATAATATTTAGAAATCAAAAAAGCGAATTAGTTGAGTACGGAGGCTCCTATGGTTTACACGGCAGAATACATTCAGAGCATTGTGTCAAAACAGCGACAGTTTTTCAGAACAGGAAAGACCCTGAATGTCGAGTGGCGCATTAACAGCCTAAAGACCTTAAAAAGGATGATGGTTGACAACGAAGCTCTTTTTCTGGAAGCTCTGCAAAAGGACCTTGGTCGCAGCAAGGTCGAAGCCTATCTTTGTGATATCGGCCCAATTATTACAGAGATCAACGAGACTATCCGCGGGCTTCGCCGATGGGCACGACCTGAGCGCCATTTCAGCGGTATCATGTGCTTTCCTTCTGTTACCACCATGGTATATAAAATGCCCTATGGCGTCTCACTTATTATCAGCCCCTTCAACTTCCCATTGCTGCTTGCGGTAGGAGTGTTGGCAGCATGCATTTCAGGCGGTAACACTGCAGTCATCAAGACCAGTTCCAAGACGGTTGCCTGTACTGAAGTCTTAAAAAAATGTATTTCTGAATACTTTCCTGAAGAATATATTACTGTTATAGATGGTGGTCACGATGTGGCCGACCTATGCCTTGCTGAGCGCTTTGATAAGATTTTCTATACAGGTTCTCCCAACGTAGCCAAACATGTAATGGCGGAGGCAGCCAGACACCTGACTCCTCTGGCACTAGAACTTGGCGGCGAAACAGGCAACTGGTGCGTAGTGCGTAAGGACGCTAACCTAAAGGATGCGGCACGTAAGATTGCTTTTTTCAAGCTCTGCAACGCCGGACAAATCTGCATCAATATCAACCAGATTGCCGTAGCTCAAGAGGTTGCAGATGAATTTCTCAATGAACTAAAGGCTGAATTTACCAGACAGATTGGTGAGCACCCGGAGGAAAACGCTGAATATCCGCACCTCGTCAGCACCTCAGCCTACGATAATAGCGCTCAGACAGCGGAGCAATATCGTTCCAGAATACTCTTTGGCGGTAACGGAAACCGAGATACACTTCGCTATGCTCCCACTATCATCTACCCTGTAAATGCAGACGAGGAAATTGTCCGTAAGGAACTATTCAGCCCACTGCTGCCCATAGTGCCCTACAAGGACGATGAAATTGACGAAATACTGGATATAATTGAAAAAAGAGAGCATCCGTTGGCAATGTATGTTTTTACCAAGGATACGAAATGGGCAAATAAAGTTATGCAGACCCTCCAATACGGAGGCGGTTGCATCAATGAGGTATGTATACATATGATGGTCAAGGGCGTACCCTTTAACGGGACCGGGCACAGCGGAATGGGGGCTTACCACGGCGAATGGGGCTTTCGTGAATTCACTCATCCCCAGACTGTGCTTACAGGCAAAACCTTCTGGAATCTCCCTCTAAGAGAACATCCTTACACCGGAAAAGTCGAAAAAATGAAAATGCAGCTATTAAAATGGTTTGAGCGGTGATTTGATAGTTTTCTCAAGTCTCCGTCAGCTTTGCTGTTATCTTTTTCTGCTCATCTCTGCTAATGCCTATAGCTGAAAAATAGTTCTCCACAGTGTCATAGCTTTCTTCTATCATCTTCATAAAAGAAATCATATTATTTTCGTTAGGAATCACAATATTCATGTCAAGTTCAGGGAAATTCTGATGTATCAGTTCGAAACGCTCTTTATTGTTTTTCTTGGTTCTCATGTAGTCATATACGATATCACTCTTTCTGACACCACAGAGCCACAATAAAAGAGCAGAATTGACACCGGTTCTGTCTTTTCCCGCAGAACAGTTAAACATTACTCCCCCTTCAGCATTAGCTATTGTCTTAAACACTTTACTTATTTTTTCTGAATGTGCAATTTGTATATAGCTATCCGGAACCGCCTCTACACTATCCGGAACGCCACTTCCTTCAGGAATAGGAATATCGTAATATTCAAAGCCTTCTACTTTGGCAAGGCCATGAGGCTTTTTTTCTTTTTCATCTACGGATCTGGTATCCATTATGGTTGTAATACCAGTGTTTTTCAAAAATTCTATATCTTTTTCAGAAGGGTAACTTGCAACATCACTTCTTATCAATCGCCCGTATTTTGTGTAGTTTTCTGTTCCATCTATCCTGTAGCCGCCAAGATCTCTTGTATTTAATGTAGTTTCTAAAAGAGAGTAGATTTTATTATCCCAAGCATTGTCGTAGCTCTCTATAAGCTTTCCTCCGTTCATAAATGCGCTTAGCTCTTTTAAGCATAGTTCAACTGCCTCGGCGATGTATTCGTCTGCCATTTCTCTGGTAAAAAAGAAAATGTCGCCATCCACTTTTTTAAAGTATTCCCCCATAGATTCCATAAGCCAGTTAACGTCATATACGCATAGGTCATTTATTGATTCCCTCTCAAAGTCCTTGGGAGCTACTATGTCATTCTTCAAATCATATTTTTCAGTTACATAGTAATTTATTATGGAATAATCATTGTGAAGTTTCTCTACATTGCCGGGAATCATGGGATTCCAGTGATACTTGTCATATACAAAGTGCCTGTAGCATATGTCCTGAACAAGGTGAAGATAATAACCAAGATATAAGTCGTCCTGCCTCATCAGCTCTCCGAACTTATCTCTGAATAATTCGAAATCATAAGACTTTTTATTACGTCCCCAAATATACTTATTTAAATGACCTGCTTTACCTTTACCTGCATCAGGAAGAATAGCTCCAAACTTAAGTCTGTTTTCATCCTTAAAGGCATGGTGCTTAATAAGCTCGTTAGTAACTGCAAGATGTATAATACTTGATGCCATTGTTTCCCCTTTGTCCCCGATTATTCAAAACTTTTTCTTATAAAACTTTACATATGAGATTACTGTTTTCTAAAACATACTCATAATCATAGCATGTAAGAATCAAAAAGCCTACATAATAGCTGCTTTAATGCTATAATAGGCTGGTATTATTCGTATTAAACCGTATTTTCTTAAAAGTGGGGAACCTATGATCAGAAATAACGATTTTACTCTTGAATATATCGGCGACACTCCTTGTCTGCTAACGCATGGTCAAAGCGCAGCAGATAGGAAGAAAAGCTTATTTCTAAATGATACCGGTGTTTTTATCTGGAATTTACTCTCCAAAGATCTGACAATTGAAGAAATCTTTGATAGCTGCTATAAACACTTTGAGATAGACGAGGCAGATCGCCCTGACGCAAAACGTTCCATTCAAAGCTTTATGGATTCCCTTTGTTATTCAGGAATGGTTATAGATACCGATTTTTATAAAAAGCTTAAACTCAAGAAATATGTCAGCATGAATATTGCCGGTATCTGCGTAAATCTGTTCGGCAAGGAAGAACTGTTTGATGATAGCTTTATGTCTTTTGCTGATGATGAATACACTTGCTCAGCTGATAAAACCCAGAATATTTATGTCTATCATATTGCACCTGTAATACATAAATCCGGTGAACTGATCATTCGTGATAAAGAGGTATCCGTCATAAAAACATGTGATAAATATATTCTCATTTTCCCGTTATGGGAGCATGTTGACGAGCTTCATATATCACCGGACGGACAGAAGGTATCTGTTTTTGTTAAAGATACTGATAATGCCAAGGAAGAAGTATTCTGGGCTATTCGTCACGCTTTCCTTTATATGGCAAGAATCCATAACTTATTTGCCATACATTCGGTTTCCGTAGAGTATGATCACAAGGCTCTTCTCTTTTCTGCCGGATCCGGAATCGGCAAAAGCACACATGCAGCGCTTTGGAATAGGTTGTACGGCGTAAGACAGATCAACGGCGATTTGAATCTATTGGGAAAAGGTGATGATGGCAAAATATATGCGTATGGCATGCCATGGTGTGGAACTTCAGGAATCTATGATGCTAAAGACTATGAGCTTAGAGGAATAGTACTGCTTCGTCAGGATCCTAATAATTTTGTAAGTCATTTGCAGCCGGAAGCTAAAGCTCTGGCTATTATGAACAGAATCATCTCTCCGATGTGGAATAGTGAGATGTCCTTAAGCGTTATTCGCTTCGCGCAGGAAGTTAGCGCTGACTATCCTGTATGGAATTACAGCTGCAACACCTCAGATGATGCAGCTGCATTCATAAAGTCCCAAATCGATAGTACAACAGCTTAAGTATTCAGGCGATGCTTTCCATCTCGCTGATTTCCTCATCAGATAACTTACAACAGTTGCCGTTTCTGATAGCATATACTCTATCGCATTGTTTCAATACTGAAGGTCTATGTGTAGTAATAATAGTGGTCCTTGGATATTCATCTGCCATGATATTCTTAAGGACCTCTTTTTCTGTCCATACATCAAGAGCAGAGGTTGCTTCATCCAAAAGAAGTATAGGCGACTGTCTAAGGATTGCTCTGGCAATAGACAACCTCTGGGCCTGTCCCTCTGAAAAGCCACTGCCATGCTCTCCCATTTCACTATTTATGCCTTCAGGAAGTTTCTTGACAAAGTCCCATGCACAAGCCATTTTCAGGGCTTTGATGATCTCGTCATCCGTTGCATCCTTTTTTACATTTCTCATATTTTGAGCTATAGTTCCCGAGAACATTGTATTTCCTTGTGGAACATATGCAAAAAGACTTCTCGTTGCAGCTGTTGCATAGAGACTATCTTCAAGTTCCCCATCACCTGTCGTTATACGCACCTGTCCCTCACCAGGCCTTATTATAGCAAGAAGAAGTCTTAGCATAGTTGTCTTTCCTTCACCTGAAGGTCCGACAAATGCAACTGTCTCATGAGGATTAGCATTAAATTCGGCCTTGGAAAAGACATTTTCTGCACCTTCGTAAGCAAATGACACGTTTCTGGCTTCTACTCCTATTCCCTTACCTGCATGCTCCTGCCCAAATCTTTCAACATCTTCGGCATTGGAATAATCATCTCTTGGAAGGTCCAATATGCTTTTAACTCGGTCAGCTGAGTTAAACAAGCTAAGAGACGTTGGTACAAAACTGATAAGATTAGAAACTGAGCCTGTAAGAGAACTTGAAAGGCCTATAAACATGGTCATTGTTCCGTATGTGATAGCTCCGCTCCAAACCTTATATACGCCCCATGCCTGTGCAGAGTAGGATACAAGCATAGATACAAATGTCAGTATAAAAGTATTGAGCATTGATATCTTCTGGTACTTAAGCGTAGCTTCTGAATATCCTTTTTGTATTTCTTTTAGCCTGTCTATGTGATATGACAGCATATCAAAAGCTTTTATTGTCTGAATATTCGAGAAGGTCTCCTGATGAAAACCGTTCATTCTAGCGGATGCTGACATAGTTCCCATTCCGCTCTTTCTCATCATCTTCATAGAATAGCGCGAACTGATCAGTGTTATCGGGATGCTGGCAAGCGCAAAAATAGCGAATGTCCAATCGTATATGCAAACCATATATAAAGCGGATGCAAATCTGAAAATATAGATTATAAGGTTTGGTACAAGTGTCAAAATTCCTGATGCAATATTGGAAGCGTCACTTCCGCATCTCATAACAAGGTCACCGGAATGATATTTAGACAGGGATTGCCAATCCGTTCGTAATATTCCTTCAAAGATCTGCGCCTTTATCTCATTATTAACCTTAAGACTGATTTTGGTGGAAAGGTAACTTGATATCTGCGAAACACAAGTATTCACTACTGTAAGTACAATCATGATTATAAATGTGCGCAAAAGTTCCCCTGTGCGATGTCCTGTGATTATATCTACCAGGTCTCGTGAATTAAGGCTTGTAAAAAGACCAAGTATTATGCCGGTCATACCAAGTAAAGTGTATATTACAATAGCGGGTATATGGTTTATTGCGTATCCATATATCCACTTGAATATCAATAACTTGTCTTTTAGCTTTCCTTCTTTAATTTTGTTGAAATAATATCTTATCTTCCCCATATCGTAAAAAAAGAAGCACCACGTTCATATGTGGTGCTCCAATAAAAATCTTTAATAATTAGTTAAGAGGCCGTACATCTCTTATTTTAAGTTCAGTCATTGTACCACTTGTACCTGATTCACGAATAGAACCGCCTTCAACAATAGCTTGGAAAATGAAATCTGTCCATTCGTTAGCATTAAGATGCCTATTAACATCAATACGAAAAGATGTATCAGATTCTTTTGTTATTGCAAACTCAGAACTTCCAAAGCTCTTAATTGGTACTGTTGAATCAATAAAGATGCTGAATCTCTCACAAACCACATTTAATGGATTCTGGAAATGTACTCTGACGTCTGTATGAGATCCGCCATTGTTGTTATCGTCATTAAGCCATGCGCTGGGTGGATTCGGAACAGGAGTTCCACTTCCGCCAAAAACACCTTCAGCTGTAAATTCGAAACCAAGTTCCATTAACTGTGGTGCTTCAAAAGTCTTCATTGTATACCCCCATTAAAATGGTTTTTTATCATCCATTTTCATTTTTGATAGTGAAATTATAAAATAATTATAAAATAATTATTAACAAATAACAATGTGATATCTATAATCTAACAAAATTGAAAGATTGTTATTCCTTAAGAAGTTTCCTTGTCAGTCGTCTATGTTAAAAGCGGAAAACTTAATGTCCGATAAGTTTCAGAAACCTTTTTTCATTCATCTGCTCATTTGTAACATACTCCCCATCATGGAATAATGCATAACTCGTCACAGGAGTCGGAGCATTCTGCGCATCCTCCCTGTTCTCAATATGAATAGCATGGAATGGAATATCATTTTCTTTTGCAGTCTGCTCCAGAACTGGAACATACTTTGCATTGAACGGACACTGGCTCGTGTAATACAAAACATAGCCCTTCTCTTCTATATGAGGATGTTTGGCGCATTCTTTGAATCGTGGTGCGCCCGCCTTCTCTTCAAACGGCAGATGCCAAAGCTGGATACCATTATCAGCTTCATCCGCAACGGTAAAGCCCTTGTATTTCAGGAACTTCGGATCAGCCAGGAACGGTTTTTTCTTAGCTGCACATAAAATACAAAGCCCCTTCTTACCTTTTCCTTTACTATCTTCGATGCAGGCAGTAAGCAGATCCGTGGAATATCCATGCCCTTTGAAAGAGCCGGACACCCATAAGCAGTCAATATACATATATCCATCCGCCTCGATCGGAATCCATGCATATTCTGCAGGAATATATTCAATGAAACACTTACCACGTTCGGCGCTTTTAAGAAAGACAAGACCTTCATCAAATCTGTCCGCAAGCCAGGCTTTCTTTGAAGATACTTGTACATCTTTATTATTGGAAATGGCACAGCAAATATGTTCCTTTTCCAAATTATCCTTTGTTACCCTGATATAATCCATGCTCATTCCTCCATTATCCTTATCAGATAAAATGCACATCGTCTCCTCTTCAGATACTCCTCAAATTCCGGTGTCCTTTTCCACACACGGTTATTTTCTTCTCTAAGACGAATCTTGGTCCTTCCTCTCCTACTTCACCGTTTGGAATAAATCCAACATTAGCCAGTATTCTCTTTGATGGCATATTGTCCGGATCAGTTTCTGCCTCGACTCGTGATACTTTGTTTTGAGACAAGGCCCATTCAGTTAAAGCCCTTACTGCCTCAGTCATATATCCATTCCCACAGTAGCCTTCCTTAAGGCCATAGCCTATTTCTACCATTCCGTCATCTGTGATTCCTTTGAAGCAGAGGTCTCCCACGATAGTATTAGGCTGTTCCTTAAGTTCCATGTTCCAGGTTGCAAACCATACTCTGTCTTCCGGGTTATCAAGGCATCCTTGAAGCATCTCTAAATATGCCTTCTGCATTTCCGGATTTTTCTCGTCATCTATAATCTTCTGCATTTCCTCATCTGATATCGGATGCAGGAGCAGCCTTTCCGTCTCTATTTTTATCATGTATCTCCTTTCTTGCCATCCTTTTTCCAGAAAAATGAATAATGATGTTTCTTCCTGAATCCAAGCCTCTCATAGAATTCCATATTGGAAATCACGTAAGCCCTGGTTGCTCCAAGGTTTTTGGCTCTGCGAAACGCCTCAAATATCAAGGCTTTTGCAATGCCCTTCCCTCTGTATGCCGGTATAGTACAGACAGGCTCAACATAAACATAATCAGTCCCTGCCATATACCAGAGCAGACAACAGGCCACCATTTCTCCCTTTTCATTTACAGCTGCAACACCTAAGTCCTTATTAAAATGCTTTCTGACTCTTGGAACAATCTCCTCTTCTCTCTCAAATTCGGCTTTATCATCACCATGATCAAATCCCTGCCAGAAAAGCCATTGCAGATCATACGCATTTTCAACAGGATCCGGGCAAAAAAACTTAAGGCCATCCGGGAGTTTTGCATCAAGTGAGCGAACATCAAGACTCCTTTCCATGATGGTCTCATCCAGGTCCGAAGGTGTAAATCCAAGACTCTTTGTCATCTCTAATTCGTCCATATTCTCATCACAGATTGCTAGTCCGAAGCCGGAATCATCCCTAAGCTCTTTGCAGGCATATTCCAGAATGGCCTTATATAAATCTTTATACTCCGGAAGTACTCCACAAAAGCCCTCGCCAAAATACATATCGTAGATAGCAGCGCCAACGATTTTGTCGTCCACAGTCCAAAGGCCAATGGAATTCTTTAAGCTCTTATCAAATTCAGGATGTTCAATCATCCATTCCAGCCTTGCCCAGTTCCAGATAATATGCCTGTCATCGCTCTCATTTAATGCAATCAGAAAAGAGCATAAAGCCTCATAATCACTGTCAGTATAATTCTTAAAATCTATATTAGCTCTCATGATCAATATCTTCCTTATAGTTTACTCAAAAATCTGCCCGGGCAGCTTAAGCTTTTCTTTTGGCGGAAAGTTCTTATCAAACTCTTCAACATCAGCATCTTCAACATAGTAGCCCTTTGGAGTCTGGTACACACCGGTGATCCCATCAAGATATCCAGGAATCAGCTCCTTGCACAGGAAGAATGAAGAATCAGCATCTTCCGGAAGGTCATGGTATCTGATTCCGAACTTGCTGGCATAGTCAAAACCGCTGTGTCCATAGAAACCAATATTTCCTTCAAAAAGCACCGCTCCAAAGCCCATTTCTGCAGCCTTTTCAAGAGAGTAGTCCAGGATTGCCTTGCCATATCCTTTTCTTTTAAGCTCAGGAGCGATGCCGATCGGTCCCATTGTATCATCTCCTATACTGCTCCATACCAGATATCAGTACATTCATAGATATCTCGAAGCTTTCATCAATAGAAATCGGATTGCCAAAAGAATTATGGATCTGTAGCATGATAAATCCTTCAAGAAAAGCTCTGTAAGTTCTAAGCAAATGATTTGCCACCTCTTTATCTATACCAAGACTATCTGTTTGTTCAAAGAAGAATGAATACAAGCCCTCTGTAGCTTCAAGCAAAGTTTCATCAGAGTATTTGTTATACCAAAGCATCGCCTCAAATACACCCGGATTCTCCATAGAAAATCTGTAAAATGCTATGGCACATTTTTTGAGTTTTTCTTTTGGACTGGCTGAATCAATTCCTGCTACTATCTCATCCGAAACCTTCTTCCAACCATAGATCATAAGCTTATAGTGCAAATCATCTATTGACTTTACATGATTATAGAGAGACGGTTTTCTGATTCCTAAATATTCAGAAAGCGTTGTGACGCTCAAATATGATAAACCCTTTTCATTTGCTAATGTAGCAGCTTTTTCTATTATTTCTTCCTTAGATAATCCTGTTCTTGGCATATTTACTTCCATTCCTCACAAACTAACATTGTTAGTTTTATTATACTAACACTGTTAGTTTTGTCAATAATAATTTCTGTACGACCACTTTACCAAGCATTTTTTTATAATAGAAAAAGGACAGGTTTTTTATTCCCTGTCCTCAAACTTATATCATCTTAAAAAAATTTAGTGCCTCAGTAATAGCATTCTCCTTTTCTGGTATTGTTCCAGGTTGCCTGCTGTTTTCTGATTTTGGCTTGTTATAATAGTGTTGACACTCTTCTTGAATCCGGTCACTTTTTGTAGCAATGCCAGAACTGGCTTCTTGCCTCAAGCACAAACTCACCGTCTTTTTCAATTTTATCTTCAAA